>NZ_VTTK01000002.1:0-360027 GCF_008365135.1 Azospirillum sp. Sh1
CCATGGCAGGGGCGCTGTTCGTGACCCGGCTGAAGAGCAATGCCCGCCGCCGGGTGGAGCGAACCGTCGAGGCGGTTGGCGACAACATCGAAGCGGACCGCCGGGTGAAGATCGGCCACAAGAAGCCGCGTGGCGGCGCGACCAACCCGCTCTATGACACTGAACTTCGTGAAGTGGTGGTGGCGCGCCCGGATAAGGAGCCACTCCATCTGATCACCAATGATCTTCACCGGACTGCCCAGGAGATTGCCGATCTCTATAAGGAGCGCTGGCAGATTGAGTTGTTCTTCAAGTGGATCAAACAGAACCTCAAGCTGAAGACATTCTTCGGTCGCTCAGAGAATGCCGTCAGAATTCAGATCTACACGGCATTGATTGCCTTCTGCTTGTTGCGGCTATTCCAGAACACCTACGCCAAAAACCACGTTGGCGGTGCGAAGGCCCTCAAGGTCAGGCTCAAGGTTGCACTTTTCGAGCCTTTCAACACCACCAATCGCTGTCCGACAAGGCCACGGCCACCGCAAAAACGACCGCCAGACCGCCAACTCAGCCTCAAACTGGCCGAGCCCTGAAAATCCCGGACAGCAGTGCGCGAAGGCGGGAATCCAGCTATTCCAACAGGTTCACTTTGGGAACGCCTGGATCCCCGCCTGCGCGGGGATGACGGTCCCGTTGGGTTGCGCCGTCCGGAAAGGCATTTTGGGGGACGCTCCGCCGCCGCGGCAGAAAAAGTATCGTCGGGGGTGATTTTAAGCGCTTGCATCCCCCAAAGGCCTGTGGCATAACCCGCGCCACTTCGGGGGGCGGCCAAGCCTGGACGCCTCACCCGGACGCATCGCCCCGGCGATGATCGGTTATCGGGGCTGCCGTAGCTCAGTGGTAGAGCACTCCCTTGGTAAGGGAGAGGTCGAGAGTTCAATCCTCTCTGGCAGCACCATTCCTCCGATCCTGACATCAGGCGTTCGTATCCGGCGCTGCCGTAGCTCAGTGGTAGAGCACTCCCTTGGTAAGGGAGAGGTCGAGAGTTCAATCCTCTCTGGCAGCACCATCCTCCTCTTTTAAAAACTCCCCTTAAAAATCGGTTCATCGCTTCCTTGACCTTGCCGCCGAAAGGCCGCAAGAAACGCGCGCGAGTTCACACAGCGTGAACAGTTGGTACACGATTTCACAATGCGTGAAATCACAGGCGCGGGTTCGTTTCGGGAGGATGTCACCATGGCCGGCAACAGCTTCGGCACGCTTTTCCGCTTCACCACCTGGGGCGAGAGCCACGGCCCGGCCATCGGCGTCGTCGTGGACGGCTGCCCGTCGCTGATCGACCTCGTTGCGGAAACCGACATCCAGCCCTGGATGGACAAGCGCCGTCCCGGCCAGTCGCGCTACACCACCCAGCGCCAGGAACCCGATCAGGTGAAGATCCTGTCCGGCGTGTTCGAAGGCAAGACCACCGGCACGCCGATCTCGCTGCTGATCGAGAACACCGACCAGCGTTCCAAGGACTACAGCGACATCGCCGGCAAATTCCGCCCCGGCCATGCCGACTACACCTACTGGCAGAAATACGGCATCCGCGATTACCGCGGCGGCGGACGCTCCTCGGCGCGGGAAACCGCCTGCCGGGTCGCCGCGGGTGCGGTGGCGCGCAAGGTGCTGGGCTCCGCCATCCAGGTGCGCGGCGCGCTGGTGCAGATCGGCCCGCACAAGATCGACCGCAGCCGCTGGGATTGGGCGGAGATCGACAACAACCCCTTCTTCTGCCCCGACCCGGTCGCCGCCACCCAGTGGGCCGAGTATCTCGACGGCATCCGCAAGAGCGGCTCGTCCGTCGGCGCGGTGGTGGAACTGGTGGCGTCCGGCGTGCCGGTGGGGCTGGGCGACCCGCTCTATGACAAGCTGGACAGCGACCTCGCCTGCGCGATGATGACCATCAACGCGGTGAAGGGCGTGGAGATCGGCAACGGCTTCGCCGCCGCGGAACTGACCGGCGAGCTGAATGCCGACGAGATGCGCATGGGTCCCGACGGCCAGCCGCAGTTCCTGTCCAACAATGCCGGCGGCATCCTGGGCGGCATCTCCACCGGGCAGGACATCGTCTTGCGCTTCGCCGTCAAGCCGACCAGTTCGATCCTGACGCCGCGCCAGACGGTCGACACCGCCGGCAACGACACCGACATCCTGACCAAGGGCCGCCACGACCCCTGCGTCGGCATCCGCGCCGTCCCCGTGGGCGAGGCGATGATGGCCTGCGTACTGGCCGACCATCTGCTGCGGCGCCGGGCCGAACGGCGGGAGTGACCACGCCATGCCCGCCCTCCGCCACGGACAGCGCCTGATCCTCGCCCTGGCGATGCTGGCCGCTCTCTTTGCCGGCGCAGTTCCCGCAGCCGTGGCGGACGACAGGCCCTTCCGGGAATTCGACGAAACCTTCAAGTCCTGGAAGCTCTATTGCCAGCTCTGGACAGCCAACCGGCAGGTGGAGTGCGAGCTGACCGCCCGCGGCACCAACGACCGCACCGCCCGGCTGGTCTGGCTGCGTTCGACCGAAAAATGGCGCGAGGGGCTGCGCTTCCGCGTGAATGCCGAATCGCTGGACCTCGACAAGCTGGTGCGGGTCTGGGCCGACCGGGCGGTGTTCAAGCCCGACTCTCCCTGCAAGCCCTACCGGTTCGAGACCAACACCTGCGCCGTGACCGATCCCGACATCAACCGCCGCATGGTGGAGAAGATGGCACCGGCGCCGGAAGTCTCCATCGTCGGCCAGTCGCCGGCCGGCGAGAAGACGGAGGTTCGTTTCCCCCTTGCCGGCTTCCGCGAGGCGCTGGAACGCAGCGACGCCATCCGGGCGATGGCCGGCAGGCCGTGGGCGACGAGCCCCGACGGGGACTGATCCCTATATTGCGAACTCCATGAAAAGAACCGACGGACTCCCCGCCCCGTGACCGACAGCCATTTCCCCAGCAAGGACGCCGTCCTCGCCTTCATCCGGTCGAGCACCACCCCGGTCGGCAAGCGCGAGATCGCCCGCGCCTTCAAGCTGTCCGGATCGGCCGACCGCGAGACGCTGAAGGATCTGCTGCGCGAACTGGAGGCCGACGGCGCGGTGGAGCGTGGCCGCAACAAACGCATGGCCCCGCCGCAGGCGCTGCCCGCCGTCGCCGTTCTGCTGGTCACCGGCGCCGACGCGGACGGCGAGTTGTCGGCCCGACCGCTGACCTGGACCGGCGAAGGCGACCCGCCGCGCATCTTCCTGCTGCCGGAAAAGAGATCGCGGGGCGAGGACAAGCCGCTGGCGGTCGGCGACACGCTGCTGGCGAAGCTCGCCCGCATCAACGACCGCCTGTACGAGGCCCGCGTCATCCGCCGGATAGACGGCGAGCGCGAGGGCCGCATCCTCGGCGTCTACCGGCCGAGCGCCGATGGCGGGCGCATCCACCCGACCGACCGCCGCCACAAGACCGAGTTCCTGGTGCTGCCGCTCAATCGCGGCGAGGCCGAACCGGGCGATCTCGTCTTTGCCGACATCCTGCCGGCGGGGCGCGCCGGCCAGCCGCAGGCCCGCGTGGTGGAGCGTCTCGGCTCCACCGACGAACCGCGCGCCTTCAGCCTGATCGCCATCCACGCCCACGGCATCCCCACCGGCTTCCCGCATGCGGCATTGCGCGAGGCGGAACTGGCGGCGGTGCCGGCGCTGATGCAGCGGGAGGATCTGCGCGACATCCCGCTGGTAACCATCGACGGCGCCGACGCCCGCGACTTCGACGACGCGGTGTGGGCTGAACCGGACAGCGATCCGGAGAATCCGGACGGCTGGCACCTGATCGTCGCCATCGCCGACGTATCCTATTACGTACGCCCCGGATCGGCGCTCGATCGGACGGCGTACGAGCGCGGCAACTCGGTGTACTTCCCCGACCGCGTCGTGCCGATGCTGCCGGAGGCGCTGTCGAACGGGCTGTGCTCGCTCCGGCCGGGAGAAGATCGCGCCTGTCTGGCCTTCCACCTGTGGATCGACCGCAACGGTGTGCTGATCCGGCATCGGCTGGTGCGCGGACTCATGCGGTCGGTGGCGCGGCTGACCTATGAACAGGTGCAGGAGTGCCACGATGGCCGGCCGGACGAGGTGACGGCGCCGCTGGCCGAGGGCGTGATCGCCCCGCTGTTCGGCGCGTACGCCCGTCTCGCCGCCGCGCGCGCCAAGCGCGGCACGCTGGAGTTGGACCTGCCCGAACGCCGGGTGAGGATCGACGAGCGCGGCCGGGTCGCCGAGATCACCAGACGCGAACGCCACGACAGCCACCGGCTGATCGAGGAGTTCATGATCGCCGCCAACGTCGCCGCGGCGGAGGTGCTGGAACGGCGCACCATGCCCGGCCTCTACCGCATCCACGACCGTCCCTCGATGGACAAGATGGAGGCGCTGCGCGGCTTCCTGGCGGAGATTGGGCATCCGCTGGTCAAGAGCGCCGACCTGACGCCCAGCCATTTCACCCGCATCCTGCGCAAGGTGGAGGGCACCTCGCACGCGCCGCTGGTCAGCGAGGTGATCCTGCGCGCCCAGGCCCAGGCCGCCTACAGCCCGGACAACATCGGCCATTTCGGGCTGGCGCTGCACCGCTACGCCCATTTCACCTCGCCGATCCGCCGCTATGCCGACCTGATCGTCCATCGGGCGCTGATCCGCACGCTGGGGCTGGGCGTCGGCGGGCTGGACGACGAGACGTTGGGCCGACTGGCGGAGATCGGCGAGCATCTGTCCGGCACCGAACGCCGTGCCGCGGTGGCGGAGCGCGACGCGGTGGACCGCTATACGGCCGCCTTCCTGGCCGACCGGGTGGGTGAACGCTTCAGCGGCCGCATCTCCGGCGTCAGCCGCTTCGGGCTGTTCGTTCGGCTGGACGAAAGCGGTGCCGACGGCCTGATCCCGGCCAGCAGCCTGCCCGACGACAGGTACGATCATGACGAGGCCGCACACGCGCTGGTCGGGCAGCGTACAGGGCGGACGTACCGCCTCAGCGGCCCGGTCAAGGTGGTGCTGGTGGAGGCCGATCCGGTCAGCGGCAGCACGCTCTTCCGGCTGGCCGACTCAGGCTGACGACTCGGAAGCCGCCGACACCGTTGCACAATGGCAACGCTTGAGCAATGTGGCCGAATCGTGGCCCGGCCAAGCTTTGGCCACATCGCCACCATACCAGCGTGACCTTGGCGACACAGAATCGGACAATCTGCGACATTGTGGTGCGGCCCGTAATTTTGTCCCGCCCGGCCTCCTGAACGAAGGTGTATCTATCACCCATCCGGGATCGGCAACATCCTCGTCCGGTCCGGCTGCAGGAAAGGGAGGCCGCGGTTCGCCCCATGGCCCAGTTCGATCACAACCTGTGCGATCACGGCGTGTGCGATCCGAATGCACCGTCCCAAGTGCCGCCTTTTGACTTGCCGCACCTTCGCTTCCCCGCGATGTCGAACATGGCGCGCCGCCTGAGCCGTTCGTTCCGCCATCTTGCGTTCCAGCTTCCCGCCGCAGCCCTTTTCGCCTCCACCGCCTTCGCCGGGCAACCGCAGGTCGCGATCGCCGCGCCGCCGCCCCCGGTGACGGAGCAGGTCTTCAGCGTCGGCTTCGGCAAGATCGCCGAGGTCTATCTGGACCCGGTTTCCTTCGACCGGCTGGGAATGGACGGGCTGAAGGGACTGAGCACCATCGATCCGTCGGTGGCGGTGGAGCAGACCGGCAACACCGTACGCCTGTACGTGTCGGGCGCGCTGGCAGCGGAATATGGCGCCGCGGCGGACCGCGATGCCGCCGGCTGGGCGGTTCTGACCACTCGCATCATCGACCGCGCCCGCAGCCATTCGCCGATCCTGGCGAAGGCGACGCCGGAACGGCTGTATCAGGTCGTCTTCGACGGCGTCACCGCCGACCTCGACGGCTATTCCCGCTATACCGGCGTCCAGCGCGCCAGCAACGAGCGCGCCCAGCGCGAAGGCTATGGCGGCGTCGGAATTTCGCTGGACAGCGCCGCCAACGGCCGCGTCACCGTGCACGACGTCATGCCGCACAGCCCGGCCGAGCGCGCCGGCATCGTCGGCGGCGACCTGCTGCTGGCCATCGACGGCGACCTGACGACCCGGATGACCGCGGCGGACATGCGCGAGCGTCTGCGCGGCCCCACCGGTACCCTGCTCACCCTCACCGTCGCCCGCGACGGCGGCGCCCCCCGCCGGCTGCCCCTGCGCCGTGAACGGGTGGTGCCGAACACCGTCACCTACTCGCTGTCCGGCGACGTCGGCATCGTCAAGCTCGACCGCTTCAACGCCACCACGGCCTCCAGCCTGCGGTCGGCGGTGACCTCCATCCGGCAGGCGGCCGGCCCGACGCTGCAGGGCATGGTATTGGACCTGCGCGGCAATCCGGGCGGGCTGCTGGACCAGGCCGTCGCGGTCGCCGACCTGTTCATCCGCCGCGGCCGGATCATCTCCACCGAGGGGCGCAATCCCGAAAGCCGCCAGCGCTTCGACGCCAACCCCGACGACCTGCTCGACGGGCTGCCGCTGGTGGTTCTGGTCGACGGCCGGTCCGCCTCGTCGGCCGAGGTGGTGGCGTCCGCACTGCAGGACTCCGGCCGCGCGGTGGTGGTGGGGGCATCCAGCTACGGCAAGGGCAGCGTCCAGACGGTCAACCGCCTGCCGAACGACGGCGAGCTGTTCCTGACCTGGAGCCGCATCTACACGCCGGCCGGCTACACCCTGCATCGCCAGGGCGTGCAGCCCACCGTCTGCACCAGCCGGGCCGGCCAGACCGACCCGGAGGCGCTGCTGTCCGACCTGCGCGAAGGGCGGCTGCGCCCGGCCCAGATCGCCAGTTGGCGGTCCAAGGCGGCCGACGACGAGCATGCGCTGAACGCCCTGCGCGAAGCCTGCCCGTGGAAGGAGCATGAGCCGGAACTGGACCTGCAGGTCGCCATGCGGCTGCTGGCGGAACCGGCGCTGTACCAGCGGGCGGTCGCCTCCGCGGTGGTCAACACCGTGGCGGAGCGCTGAGCGGGCCAGCGGGCGGCGGCGGGGCGGCGGCGCTGTGGCAATTGCCGTCGGACGCCGATTTCACCGCCCATAACGCTTGACATTGCGGCGTCAGACGGTATTTTCCGCCGCTACGACGCCGCCCCGCCGGGCCGGCGGGGCACGGATTTTTTGTCGGGATCGAGATCATGGCCAAGCAGAACACCGTCCTCATCAAGCTGGTGAGCACGGCAGACACCGGTTTCTTCTACGTCAAGAAGAAGAACCCGAAGAAGACCACCGAGAAGCTGTCGTTCCGCAAGTACGACCCGGTGGCGCGCAAGCACGTCGAGTTCAAGGAAGCCAAGATCAAGTAAGGCTTGTCCGACACTGAGCTGTGCTTCGAATGAACAAGGCCGCCTTTTTGGGCGGCCTTTTCGTTTTGGGTCGTCGGCGTACGCGCCACCCTGCATCTCCCACGCCTTTACCGATGCGGCGTCCTGTCGCAGCCGCTATTTGCGGTGACGGCCACACCACGGATGCATGCATTCCAAAAGAGGCGCTCCGGGTGGACACTCTCCGAAAGATTCGGATCTCGGAGGGACCGCTCGTGCCCGACACACATCCCATCCAGAATGCCGACCCGGCCGCCACCCAAACCGTCACCGAGCGTCGGCAAGCCATCGCCACCCGTTTCCAGAAGGCGCGCGCCCGCACCGCCGAACTGGTCGCCACCCTGTCGACGGAAGACCTGATGGTGCAGACGGTAGCGGACGGCGCGCCGGCGAAATGGCATCTCGCCCACACCAGCTGGCTGTTCGAGGTCGCGGTGCTGATTCCCTTCAGTCCCGGCTACCGGCCGACCGACCCGGCCTTCCTCGACCTGTTCGCCGCCCGCACCGACGGAGGCCCCGCGCCTCCCCGCGTTCTGTCGCGTCCGACGGCGGCCGAGATCATGCGCCACCGCGACCAGATCAACGGCGCGGTGCTGCATTTGATCGACGCGCTGGACGAGTCGCTATGGGAGGCCGCCGAATCGGCGCTGATGATGGCCATCGCCCACGAACGGCGCCATCAGGAGCGGATGCTGCTGCACATCAAGCATGCCCTGTGGTGCAACCCGCTGCGCCCGGCCTATGAACAGGCGCCGGACCACCCGCATCTCGGCGCCCCGCCCGATGGCTGGCTGGAGCAGCCCGGCGGCCTCGTCGAGGTCGGCAGGCCGGCGCCGCTGCCCGGTTTCGACCATGAGGGGCCGCGCCACCGCGTCTGGCTGGACCCCTACCGGCTGGCCGCCCGCCCGGTCACCTGCGGCGAGTTCCTGGCCTTCATCGACGCCGGCGGTTACAGCGACCGCTCGCTCTGGCTCACCGACGGGTGGGAGATCGCGCACGCCGAGGGTTGGAGCGCCCCGCTCTATTGGGAGCGCGGCGGCTTCGGGTCCGGCGCCCGCTGGCAGGTCTTCACCCTGTACGGCATGCAGCCGCTCGGCCCGGATGAGCCGGTTTGCCATGTCAGCTGGTACGAGGCCGATGCCTATGCCCGCTGGGCCGGCAAGCGCCTGCCACGGGAAGCGGAGTGGGAGACGGTCGCCGCCGGCTGCGACAGCATGGGCAATCTGTTGGGCACCGGCCACCGCCACCCCCGCGCCGGAACCTGCCACGGCACCGGCCCCTGGCAGATGTGCGGCGACGTGTGGGAATGGACCGGCGACGCCTTCCTGACATATCCCGGCTACCGCCGGCCCCACGGCGCGGAAAAGGCGGTCCCGGACGAGGCGGTCAACGGCCGGCTTGCCGTCAACCGCATGGTCCTGCGCGGCGGCAGTTGTCTGACGCCCTTCGACCATGCCGGCCCCTGGACGCGACATTATCTGCGGCCGGAGACCCGGCTGTCGGTGAGCGGGTTCCGGCTGGCGGAAGACGCTTAAGGAGAGGCTTGCGGGGAGACTTGTCCGTCCGCGCCGGCAGTCAGCGCCCGCGCCTGCCCCTGGGTGAGGATTCCGCGCTCGGTCAGGCGGGACAGCAGCGCCACGGCCAATTCGGCCTGGAACAGCGCCTCCCCCTGCGGGCCCTCCTCCTGCGAGGCATTGCGCGGGTGGCGGGGCACGCCGAAAGCCTCGGCCAGCCGGTCGGGCGACGCATCTGCCAAAGCAGGATCCAGCGCCGCCGCCAATCCCCCGAGGTCAAGCGACGGCGGCAGCGCCGGATCGGCGATACCGGCCTGAGCGGCCGACCGCGCGAGGGCGGCGAGGCTTGAGTCGATTCCGATGCCGACGGCGATGCAGTTGTGCAGTGCGTCCTGGATCGCCGGCCACACCGCGGCGAACGGGCGCTCGCCCGCCACCATGGCGGTGCCGATGCCGTGGCGGGCGGTCGCCTCGGGCGGAACGGGATCGATGGGGTCGATCAGCAGGGCGAGCGACACGGTGGGGAAGATGCGCGACCCCACGAGCCGCACGGTGCCGATTGCGATCACCGGGCCGCTGTCCGGCTCCACCCCCGCCGTCGCCACCCAGAGCGCGACGAAGGGCAGGGCCGCCAGCGGCTCTTCATCACCGAGCGGGCCGGCGGCCTGGGCCGCCCGCAGGCTGAGCGTGCGCTTGCCGCTGAGCCCGGCGGCATGGGCCATGCCGCGGGCGGGGAAGGACAGGATCGCACCGGCGCTCAGACCCAGATCGGCGATCCGCGCCGACAGCTCGCCATCTTCGATCCGGCGCAGCACGGCGGTGACGGGGGCGCCACCGCCGCGCGCCCGCTCCATCGCACGGGCGAGATCGTCGCGAAACAGGGACTTGCCGATGTCGGCCCCCTCCTCCACCGCCAGCAGCCGTGCGGCGGCAGGGTTCAACTGCTCCACACGCCCGAGTTCGTCGAGGACCAGCAGGGGATCGTTGGCCAAAGTCAGCACCGCCCGCAACGCCCGGTCCGCGCGTCCGCCCCCGAGCGGTCCTGATCCCAGAGGTCCGTCGCCAAGCCCGCGCTCGCCTCCACGGGCCAGGCTCGCCGCTTCGGCCAAGCGCGCCAGCTCGCCGCCCGGTCCGCCGGAGATCGGCTCCAGATCCACCCGGCCGCGGGCGCCGGACAAGCGGTCCGACAGCCGGTCGAGATCGCGGAAATGGCGCGACAGGCGGGAAAAAACGAACCAGACCGCCAGCAGGCCGAGTCCGCAGATCGCCAGCCCGCGGGTGAAGGCGGTGCGGTCGTCGGCCGCCAGCTGCGTGATTTCCACGCCGAGAAAGACCAGCGCGGCCGCCGCCACCGCCAGACCAAGCATCACCACGCGCCAAACGCCGCCCTTCATCGGGCCGTCTCCCCGTCATTGCATGCCGAGTCTAGCCGGCAGAACGGAAACGGAGAAGCCGCGCGCGTGTTCAGCGCGCCACGACCGCCGCCTTTGCCCCCTCCACCTGCGCCATGAGACCGGCCAGCGCGCCGCGAACCTCCCCCGACAGCCCGAGCAGCAGCAGCGCCACCAGCGCAACCGCCAGGGCATGATCCACAAGCGGCCGGGCCGGCCGCCGCACCTCTGAACGGTGGCGAAACGGGATTTGGAAGAACGGCATCGCTATCGGCTCCGGCATGGATCAAGGCGTCAGGAAGTCAGCCTACCGGCGGAGAGGACGAAGGAACCCTTAACGGCGCTCGATCGAAGGCCGGTTGCCCCGCTTTTGTCTCGGCTCTATTTCGAATCGGGGTCATTTTCAAAGTCGAGGCTGCGCTTTTTCCCCGCTGTGAATGGCTTTACCCTTTGCGGGCACCAACGCAAATTCGAGTTACCGCCTTTGCGTAAAATACATAGCAATTTGCGACGCGATTTTTGCTGTGCTTTTGCTGCATTTCCTGGTTTGCCTGCTTGTCGGATGATGCTAAGAGTAATGCATCCAACCAAAACACTCCTTTCCGCATAGGCAATTGCTTAGGAGGCCGGCAATGACTTTGGTCTATCGTCCCCTGCCCTATGGCGGGCACGAAGACCGGCGGACGGGCCGCCACCTGCTTCTGGTGGTGGCGCTGATCCTCGCCATCCCGACCGCTTTGGGCGCCGGGTGCACCGTCGACGCCCTCCGCAGCTATGCGGTGGAGGCACGGCTGTCGCAGGCCGTCGATGCCGCCGCCCTGGCCGGCGGCCGCGTGATGTTCGATTCACAGCGGGACGGCCACATCCGCAGTTTCTTCGACAAGGCCTTTCCCAACGGCTTCCTGGGTTCGCACCTGTCGCCGCTGACGATCGCCGAGGACGCGGCCGCCGGTACGCTGACGGTCAGCGCCCACGCCACCGTCAACGCCGTCTTCCTGCGCCTGTTCGGCAAGAAGGAAGTGATGGTGGAGGCCCAATCCGTCGTCCGCCGCAGCCTCCACGCCCGCACCAAGCTGCAATAACACCCCTTTCTCATTCCGGTCAGCTTCATCGCCGATTCGCGAGGCTCGCATTCGCGGATTGCAGCCCGGCGCCTTCGCAACTGCGGTAGAAGGGACGCACAGCGCCCCTTCCATCGGAGTCCGCGATGCTCGGAACCCTGACGCTCCTGCTGCTCTGCCAACTCGCCGGCGAATTGGCCGCCCGCCTGCTGCACCTGCCGGTCCCCGGCCCGGTGCTGGGCATGCTGCTGCTGTTCGCCGGCCTGCTGCTGCGCGGCGGCGTGCCGGCCGCCATCCAGGACACCGCGGGCGGGCTTCTGCGTCACCTGTCCCTGCTGTTCGTGCCGGCCGGCGTCGGTGTGATGGTGCATGTCACCCGCCTGGAGACGGAGGCGCTGCCGATCGTCGTCGCGCTGTTCGGCAGCACCCTGTTCGGCATCGCGGTGACCGCCAAGCTGATGGCCTTCCTGTTGAGCCGCGGCGATCCGCGGCTGGAGGAAGAGCAGCCGGCCGGGAGTTCGGCGAAGGGAGACCGGACATGAGCGCCGATCTCCACCAGATCTGGGTCTATCTGTCGGCCAGCCCGCTGGCCGGGCTGACGCTCACCCTGGTCGCCTACCAGATCGGCCTGTGGGTGTTCGAGAAGCTGGGCCGGCGGCCGGTGCTGAACCCGGTGCTGATCGCCGTCATCCTGATCGCCGGCACGCTGAGCCTGTCGGGCATCGATTACCGAACCTATTTCGACGGCGCGCAGTTCGTTCACTTCCTGCTCGGCCCGGCCACGGTGGCGCTGGCCATCCCGCTCTACAACCAGTTCCAGGAGGTGCGGCGCTCGGCCCTGGCGCTGGTGGTGGCGCTGCTGGTGGGGTCCACGGCGTCGGCGCTCAGCGCGGTGGCGCTGGTCTGGATCTGCGGCGGCACGAAGGTGACGATCCTGTCGATGGCGCCGAAATCCGTCACTTCCCCCATCGCCATGGGCGTGTCGGAGCAGATCGGCGGCTTGCCGTCGCTGACCGCGGTGTTCGTCATCATCACCGGCATCGTCGCCGCCAGCCTCGGCACCTGGGTGCTGAACCTTGTCCGGGTGAAGGACTGGCGCGCCCGCGGATTCGGGATGGGGGTGGCGGCGCACGGCATCGGCACCGCGCGCGCCCTGCAGGTCAACGAGGTGGCCGGTGCCTTCGCCGGGCTGGGCATGGGGCTGAACGGTCTGGCGACGGCGCTGCTGCTGCCGACGCTGTACCATTTGATCTGGGGCTGATTTGGGGCTGATCTGGAGCTGACGGCGGCAATGGTTGGTGCGTCCCGCAGTCCGATTTTCGCCAATCCGGGCTTGACAGCCATGCCGCACCTGCGCACAGTGCGCCCCATGAACACCATCGACCGCAAGAACGCCCTTCTTCGACTTCTCGGCCCGGCGCTTTAAGCGTCCGGGTTCGTCGCGTTCTCATCCCGTTTCCATCGGTCGAAGTGTCTGTTCCATGAGCGATGTTTGCAAAGGCGCCGGCATCGGCGTCGCCCGGCAGGGGCCGGGACTGCGACTTACCGACGGTCGCTGAGCCACGTCCGGCGGCTCTGCGGCCGTACCCCTCGCCGGTCCCTCCGCCTTTCAAATTCCGATCCGCCGCCTCCTGCCCGCACTGAAAACCGGGGCCCGAGGCCGCCAGTGGAGCCGAACGACGTCATGAGCACCGCCACCCAAACGAACGCTGGCATCCCGACCCTGCCGAAGTCCCCGTCCAAATACGCCCCCTTCCCCCAGGTGAAGCTGACCGACCGCCAGTGGCCGTCGCGCACCCTGAACAAGGCGCCGATGTGGTGCTCGGTCGATCTGCGCGACGGCAACCAGGCGCTGATCGAGCCGATGGGGCCGGACCGCAAGCGCGCGATGTTCGACCTGCTGCTGCGCATGGGCTTCAAGGAGATCGAAGTCGGCTTCCCCGCCGCCTCGCAGACCGATTTCGACTTCTGCCGCGAAGTGATCGAGCAGGGCAAGATCCCCGACGGCGTCACCATCCAGGTGCTGACCCAATCGCGTGAGGAACTGATCCGCCGCACCTTCGACGGCATCAAGGGCGCCAAGCGCGCCATCGTCCATCTGTACAACTCCACCTCCGAACTGCAGCGCCGCGTGGTGTTCGGGCTGGACCGCCAGGGCATCATCGACATCGCCGTCGCCGGCACCAAGCTGATCAAGCAGCTGGCCGCCGAGACGCCGGAGACCGAGATCGTCCTGCAGTACTCGCCGGAAAGCTTCACCGGCACCGAACTGGACTTCGCGGTCGAGATCTGCGAGGCGGTGATGGAGACCTGGGGCGCTTCGCCCACCAACAAGGTCATCCTGAACCTGCCGGCCACGGTCGAGATGTCGATGCCGAACGTGCACGCCGACCAGATCGAGTGGTTCTGCCGCACCCTGAAGAACCGCGAATCGGCGATCATCTCGCTGCACCCGCACAACGATCGCGGCACCGGCGTCGCCGCGGCTGAGATGGGGCTGCTGGCCGGTGCCGACCGCGTCGAAGGCACCCTGTTCGGCAACGGCGAGCGCACCGGCAACGTCGACGTCGTCACCCTGGCGCTGAACATGTTCACGCAGGGCGTCGATCCGGAACTGAACATCGACGATATCAACGAGATCGTCCGCGTGTCGGAATACTGCACGCAGTTGCCGGTTCATCCGCGCCATCCCTACGCCGGCGAGCTGGTGTTCACCGCCTTCTCCGGCTCGCACCAGGACGCGATCAACAAGGGGCTGAAGGCGCTGACCAAGTCCAACACCGGCAAGTGGGAGGTCCCGTACCTGCCCATCGACCCGCAGGATTTGGGCCGCAGCTATGAGGCGGTGATCCGCATCAACAGCCAGTCCGGCAAGGGCGGCATCGCCTATGTGCTGGAAAAGGACTACGGCCTGCAGATCCCGCGCCGCCTGCAGATCGAGTTCTCCAAGGTCGTGCAGCGCGTCGCCGACGAAACCGGCAAGGAGCTGTCGCCCGCCGACATCCACGCCGCCTTCAAGGCCGAATATCTGGACGCCGACACCCCGCTGGAACTGGTCGAGCATTCGACCGAGCCGCGCGGCCCGAACTCCGGCGCCCGCGCCATGAGCGTGGTGATGCGCCGCAACGGCGAGATCGTCACCACCAAGGGCAAGGGCAACGGCCCGATCGACGCCTTCCTGGACGCCCTGCGCCAGGGCTGCGGCACCGACCTGCACGTCGTCGACTACCGCGAGCACGCCATCGGCTCCGGCGAGGACGCCCAGGCCTGCGCCTATGTCGAGGTGAAGACCGGCGACAAGACCCTGTTCGGCGTCGGCATCGACGCCGACATCGTCACCGCCTCGCTGCGGGCGCTGGTGAGCGCGGCCAACCGCGCGGCGCGGTAATTTGCTCCCTCTCCCGCCCCGGGAGAGGGAAGGGGCCCGCGAAGCGGGAAGGGTGAGGGGTGTGGCACGAAGCCATGCGGTTCGGGTTCCTTGGATCACCCCTCACCCTCCCCGCCGCTTCGCGGCGGGTCCCCTCCCTCTCCCGGGGCGGGAGAGGGCCATTAACTTGCCCCCACCGCCCCACCCGCCTATAAGTCCCCACGAAACGCGTCGAGCAACAGCGGACAGCGCTATGATCGTGGTCACCGGCGGGGCCGGCTTCATCGGGTCCAACCTTGTCGCGGCATTGGCTGCGCGCGGCATCACCGACGTGGCGGTCGTCGACCGCTTCCGTGACGGCGAGAAGTGGCAGAACCTCGCCAAGCGCGAGGTCGCGGCGCTGGTGCCGCCGGAGCAGACGCTCGCCTTCCTCGACCAGCATGCCGCCGAGATCGACACCGTCTTCCATCTCGGCGCCATCTCCGCCACCACCGAGCGGGACGTCGACAAGATCGTCGCCAACAATGTGGCGCTGACGCTGGACCTGTGGCGCTGGTGTTCCTGGCGCGGCTGCCGGCTTATCTACGCCTCCTCCGCCGCGACCTATGGCGACGGATCGGCGGGTTTCGACGATGACGGCTCCTGCGACGGGCTGGCGCGGCTGCGGCCGCTGAACGCCTATGGCTGGTCCAAGCATCTGGTCGACCGCCGCATCGCCCGCGCCGTCGCCGGCGGCGATCTTGTGCCGCCGCAATGGGCCGGCCTGAAGTTCTTCAACGTCTACGGTCCAAATGAGACCCACAAGGGCGACATGATGAGCGTGGTCGCCAAGCTGCACCCGCAGCTGACGGCGGGCAATCCGGCGCGCCTGTTCAAGTCGCACAAGGACGGCTTCGAGGACGGCGGCCAGCTGCGCGACTTCATTTACGTCGACGACTGCGTCGCGGTGATGCTGTGGCTGTACGACCATCCGGAGGTCAGCGGACTGTTCAATGTCGGCACCGGCAAGGCGCGCAGCTTCAAGGACCTCGCGCTGGCGACCTTCGCCGCCCTGGGGCTGCCTCCCCGGATTGAGTACTTCGACATGCCCGAGCATCTGCGCGGCAAATACCAATATTTCACGCAGGCGACGACGGATCGCCTGCGCGCCGCCGGGTTCGACCAGCCCTTCACCGAGCTGGAAGAGGGTGTCCGGCGCTATGTGCAGGATTTCCTGTCGCAGCCCGACCCGTACCGCTGACCGGAGTTCCTATGTTCGCCACCCTGCCCGCCACTTTGCCAATGGTGGCCTTTCCCACCATCGATCCGGTCGCCGTCGCCGTCGGCCCGATCGTCGTCCGCTGGTACGCGCTGGCCTATCTGGCCGGGTTCGTGCTGGGCTGGCGCTATTGCATGGGGTTGGCGCGGCTCGACCCGGATCTGCGGCCGAAGCCCGAGGAGTTCGACGACTTCCTGACCTGGGCGGTGATCGGCACCATCCTGGGTGGGCGGATCGGCTATGTGCTGTTCTACAACCTGCCCTACTACATGGAAAACCCGCTGGACGCCCTTCAGGTCTGGCATGGCGGCATGTCGTTCCACGGCGGCATGATCGGCGTGCTGACGGCCATCGGGCTGTTCTGCTGGCGCCGCGGCATCTCGCCCTTCGTCTTCGGCGACATCATCGCCGCCTGCGCGCCCATCGGGCTGTTCTTCGGCCGCATCGCCAACTTCATCAATGGCGAGCTGTATGGCCGGCCGGCCCCCGACTTCGCCTATGCGATGGTGTTCCCGCGCGATCCGCTGCAGGTGCCGCGCCATCCCAGCCAGCTTTACGAGGCGGCGCTGGAGGGCGTGGTGCTGTTCATCCTGCTGGCGATCGCCATCCGCACGCCGGCTTTGCGCCATCGGCCGGGCACGGTCGGCGGGCTGTTCCTGATCGGCTACGGCCTGTCGCGAATCATCGTGGAGTTCTTCCGCGAGCCCGACCCGCAGTTGGGCTTCCTGTTCGCCGGCGCGACGATGGGACAGCTACTGTCGCTGCCGATGCTGGCCATCGGGCTGTGGCTGGTCGTCCGCGGCCGGCGCCACGCCATCGCGGCCTGACGCCATGGCCGGGTCCGACGTCATGCTGGAGGACGAGCGCGCCGCTCCGGACACTCTGGCCCGCCTGCTGGCCCGCCGGATCGTGATGGATGGGCCGATCAGCGTCGGCGCCTTCATGGCGGAGTCGCTGGGCCATCCGCGTTTCGGCTACTACATGCGGCGCGACCCGTTCGGCAGCGGCGGCGATTTCACCACCGCGCCGGAAATCAGCCAGATGTTCGGCGAACTGGTGGGTCTGTGGTGCGTCGACACATGGGCGCGGCTGGGCGGTCCCGGCCCCTTCCATCTGGTGGAGCTGGGGCCCGGCCGCGGAACGCTGATGGCCGACGTGCTGCGGGCGGCGGCGGTGCTGCCGCTGTTCCGCGACAACGCCGTCGTCCATCTGGTGGAGACCAGCCCGGCCTTGCGCGATCGCCAGCGCCAGACGCTGCAGCCGATCCTGGGCGACTCCGTCCGGTGGCACGACCGTCTGGAGGACGTTCCGGACGGCCCGACCATCCTGATCGCCAACGAGTTCTTCGATGCCCTGCCGATCCGTCAGGTGCAGAAGACCAACCATGGCTGGTTCGAGCGGCTGGTCGACATCGACCCCGACAGCACGGAAGGCGAGCCGCGATTCCGCTTCGTGCTGGAAGCCTTCGGCAGCTCAGGCGGCCGGCTGGTGCCGGACGCGCTCCGCGATGCGCCCGACGGCAGCGTGGTCGAGGTCTCCCCCGCGTCGCAGGCGGTGGCGCGGCTGATCGGCGCCCGGCTGGCCGCGGCCCCCGGTGCCGCGCTGGTGATCGACTATGGCTATGCCCAGGGTCCGGCGGTCGGCGACACGCTGCAGGCGATGCGCCGCCATGCCTATGCCCCTGTGCTGGAAGCGCCGGGCGAGGCCGACCTGACGGCCCATGTCGATTTCGCCGGGATTGCCGCAGCGGCGAGGGAGGGTGGCGCCCAATCCTTCGGCCCGGTGGAGCAGGGGGAATGGCTGACCCGGCTGGGCATCCGCCAACGGGCGTCGGCCCTGTCGGCCAAGGCCAGCCCGGCCCAGGCGCAGGATATCCGCGGCGCGCTGGACCGCTTGATCGATCCGGCGCAAATGGGCAGGCTGTTCAAGCTGGTCGCGCTTGCCACGCCCGGAGCCTTCGCCGACGCCAACCCGCCGGCCGGCTTCTGACCCGGCGGGCGCCGACCCCGGTTGGAGACACCGCACCATAACCGCCACCAAGACAATCCGGGCGGACCGTGCATAGCGGCCCCCCTGCCCTGTTGGGCATGCGGGAGGCCACAGAACAGGGAAGGACGGCGTTCGTGATCACACTCGGCGCGCTGAACGACATCACCCATATCCGCCACGCCTTTTTCACCCGAACCGGCGGGGTGTCCACCGGGCTCTACGCCTCGCTGAACTGCGGGCTGGGGTCCAACGACTCCGCGGCGGCCGTGCATGAGAACCGTGCCCGCGCCGCGGCGCGGATGGAGGTGGAGCCCGGAAACCTGATCACCTGCCATCAGGTCCACAGCCCGACCTGCGTGGTGGTGGAGGAGCCGTGGACACCCGAGACGGCGCCGAAGGCCGACGCCATGGCCACCCGCCAGTCGGGGATCGCGCTTGGCATCCTGACCGCCGACTGCGCGCCCGTGCTGTTCGCCGACAGCAAGGCGCGGGTGATCGGGGCCGCCCATGCCGGCTGGAAGGGCGCCAGGGCCGGCGTCATCGAGGCGACCGTCGCCCGCATGGTGGAACTGGGCGCCAAGCCGAACCGGATCGTCGCCTGCATCGGCCCCTGCATCGCCCAGCGCTCCTATGAGGTCGGGCCGGAGTTCCCCGCCCCGTTCGAGGAGGAGGACGCGCGCAACCGCGACTATTTCGCCCCCGCCCGCAAGCCCGGCCATTTCCTGTTCGATCTGGCCGCCTACGTCACGCGCCGGCTGGGCGACTCCGGCGTAACGGTGATCCAGCGCTGCCCCAACGACACGGTGGCGGAGGAGGACCGCTTCTTCAGCTATCGCCGTTCCTGCCTTCGGGGCGAATCGGATTACGGCCGCGGCCTTTCGGCCATCGTCCTGCAGACCTGAACCAGCCCGAACGGGCAATGGCGAGGGCCACGGTCATGCCGCCCGCGCAGGGCGGCATTCCCCAATGGGGAAAGACCCGACCGTCATGGAACGTTTACATGGGCCCGGCCCTTTGTTATGGTCCGCCCCGTTTTCAAGGGGCGGCGGCGCGCGAGCGTCCAACGTGCCTTGAGCCGTATCCCTGCAAAGAGAGCCGACCCCGATGAAGGTGCTTGCCGGCAACAGCAACCGTCCGCTGGCCGAGGCGATCTCCACCTGTCTCGGCGTGCCGCTGACGAAAGCGAGCGTACGCCGATTCTCCGACATGGAGGTGTTCGTCGAGATCCTGGAGAACGTGCGCGGCGAGGACGTGTTCGTCGTCCAGTCGACCTCGGCTCCGGCCAACGACAACCTGATGGAACTGCTGGTGACGATCGATGCGCTTCGGCGCGGGTCGGCCCGGCGCATCACGGCGGTCATTCCCTATTACGGCTATGCCCGGCAGGATCGCAAGACCGGCCCGCGCACGCCGATCTCGGCCAAGCTGGTCGCCAACCTGATCACCCAGGCCGGCGCCAACCGCGTTCTGACGATGGACCTGCATGCGGGTCAGATCCAGGGCTTCTTCGACATCCCGACCGACAACCTGATGGCCGCCCCGGTCTTCGAGAAGGACATCCGCCAGTCCTTCGAGAATATCGGCGAGGTCACCATCGTGTCGCCGGACGTCGGCGGCGTGGTGCGCGCACGCGCGCTGGCCAAGCGTCTGGACGCCGATCTCGCCATCATCGACAAGCGGCGCGAGCGCGCCGGCGTGTCGGAGGTGATGAACATCATCGGCGACGCCAATGGCCGCCGCTGCATCCTGATCGACGACATCGTCGACTCGGGCGGCACGCTGTGCAACGCCGCGGTCGCGCTGATGGAAGCCGGCGCCAAGTCGGTCCACGCCTTCTGCACCCACGGCGTCCTGTCCGGCGGTGCGGTCGCCCGCGTCGCCGTGTCGCCTCTGGAGCAGCTGGTCACCACCGACAGCATCCAGGCGACCGAAGCGGTGCGCGTGTCGCGCAACATCCGCCAGCTGACCATCGCCCCCCTGCTCGCCGAAGCGATCATGCGCATCAGCGAAGAGCGGTCGGTGTCGAGCCTGTTCTCGTAAGAGCAACAGCCTTACCAGGAAAGGCCCTTTCCCGCCGGGAAGGGGCCTTTTTTTGTTGCGCGCATCTTGGCCCCCCTCCCTAACCCTCCCCCGCCTTCGGCGGGAGAGGGAACTCCGCCGCACTTGCGCTTAACTCCCTCTCCCGCAAAGCGGGGGAGGGGCGGGGAGGGGGCAAAGCGCTGTTGCCCTCACCCCTCCCCCAGCCCATGGAAATCGTTCGCCGTCACCTGCCCGCCGGTGGCGGCGGCGATGCGGGCCATCACGGCGGGACGGGGGACGCGGCGGCCGTGGCGGTAGCGGTTGACCGTGGCCTGGCTCGTCCCGATCAGGGCGGCAAAGGCCTCTTCCTTGGTTGCGGTCCGTGTGAGCCAGTCGTCGAGCGTCATACCGCAATGGTTTAGACCAAGCCGGCTTCTGCGCGCAACTGGATTTATGCCGCAGTTATGGACTTTCCAAAGCCGTTTTGGTATGAACGGACCATGACCACAATGCGTGAACTGCGGCAGGCCGCCGGGCTGAGCCAGGAGAAGCTGGCCGAACTGGCGGGCACCTCCCAGCCCCAGATCAACAAGCTGGAGACCGGCCAGCGCAAGATGACCGTCGATTGGGCGGTCAAGCTCGCCCACCCGTTGGGCGTGGAGCCGGCGCTGCTGCTCGGCCTCGATGTGCCGGCGGTTCCTCCGGCGGCTCCCCGCCCCGCCCGCCCGGCGCTTGCGCCACTGCTCCGCACGGCATCGGTTCCGCCGGCGCAGGCCGCCGCTTCGATGCCGGTGCGGGCGGCGGCGCGTGGCGGGGTGGACCAGGAGATGTTCCTGGATGACGGCCCCATCGACTGGATCGCGCGGCCCGATTACCTGAAGAACGCCCGCGATCCCTATGCCATGTATGTGGTCGGCGACTCGATGATGCCGCGCTTCCGTCCGGCCCAGCTTCTGCACGTCAATCCGCACAAGCCGCCGGCGCCGGGTGCCGGCGTCGTGGTGGTCAAACGCAACAAGGCGGTGCTGGTGAAGGAGTTCGTGCGCCGCGTCACCGATGCGGTGATCCTGCGTGAATACCGCCCGGCCGACCGCGAGTTCGCTGTGGCACTGGAGGACCTCGACACCTTGCACACCGTGGTCGGCCTGCAGGAGCCTTGACGTCTATACCGCTTCGGTATCGTCTTTAAGTCGCAAAATAAATCCATTTTGGATTATTCCTTGGTCGTCGCATCGCCGGGCAGTCCGGCGTGCCGCAGCCGATCAAGGAAACTTGGCCATGCCCCAGCCCTATCCCCGCTTCCACCCCGGCCCGTCGGCCGGTCGGCTCGACAGCTTCAGCGAGCGCGGCGCCCGCGAACTGGCCCGCCGCATCCGCACCGCCTGGGCCAACATCGGCTGGGACGTGGAGGTGCGCGTGGAGCGCCTCGCCAGCGAGGATGTGGGCGACGGCCGCAGCATCGCCCATTTCATCGTCCGCAGCGACCTGATCAACGGCATGCCGCAGCGCCGTTTGGACGGGCGTCTGGAAGGGGCGGCGGCACGGGCGCTGCCGCGCGCCGCCTGACAAGGGATCACTTCAGCCGCTCGTCCAGTTCCACCTGATAGCCGACGGCAAGGCGGTTGGTCTCGTTGGCCATGCCCACCACCGCCATCAGCTCGCCGAACTGCGCGTCGGTCATGCCCAGCCGGCGCGCCGCCGCCTCGTGCGAGCGGACGCAGTACTGGCAGTTGTTGGTGACGCTGACCGCGACGAATATCATCTCCTTCACCAGCGGGTCCAGCGCACCGGGGGCCATCACCTCCTTCAGGCTGTCCCAGGTCCGCGCCAGGGTCGGCGGGTGGTGGGCGATCATCTTCCAGAAATTGTTCACGTCGGGGACGTTGCGCGTCGCCTTGATGTCGTCGTAGACGGCGCGGACATCCGGCGCGGCATCGGCCTGTTCGATGAGGGGGAGCGGCATGGCGGCGGAAACTCCTGTGTGGGACGGGGGGCCTGCCATAAGGCCGGACATCGTGTCGCAAGGCAACCGCCGGCCTAAGGCTTTCCCCGATCCATCGGCCACATTGACCAATGCTTGCCCCCCTGGTAGTAGAGACTTGCAACAGATCGCGCAAACGTTCGGACGATGATCCGGCCGCAAGCGGCGGCACCGCAAGACTTCCATAAGACACGAAAACCATTCGTGCAGCGTTCCCATGCGGCCCGGTCCCGGCACTCTCGCCCGATCCGGCCCGACTGCCGGGAGGAACAGCGTGGAGAGCACGGTTCTAGAAGCCCTGTCACCGCCCCGCCAGGGCGGGGTCCCCGTCACGAACCGCACCGGGACCGGCGGCCTGGATCCGGGCGCCACCGCCGAGGGGCTGCGCCTTCTCGCCCATCTGCATGCCGAAGAGCCGACTCCCGCCCTGCTGGAGGCGCTACGCAACGCCCCGGTTGCCCGCGGCCCCCTGGCGCTCGACCGCGACGACGCCCTGCAGGCCGCCGCCCTGGTCGACGAGGTGGTGAGCGACCTGCCGGACCGGATCACCCGCCGCAGCCTCGCCCCGCTGGCTGCCGATTTCGCCGCCATTCACCGGAGCGGCGAGCTGCGCGCATGCCCGACCGAAGGCTCTTGGCTGGACGAGGAATTGCGGGCCGATGCCGCCGCTTCCCTGGCCCGCTGGCGAAGCGGCCTGGAGGCGGAGTTGCGGCGGTCGCCGCTCGACCGGCTGCCGGACGACCATATCGCCGCGGAACTGGCGTTGCTGGCGGCGCTGCTCGATCGCGGCCGCACGATCGATGCCGTGCGCTTTCTCGACCGTCATCCGCTGCGCTGGGTTCCCGATTTCTGCAGCCGGGTCGCCACCCGCTGCCGGGAGCCTTTCTTCGCCGGCATCGCCATTCTGACCAATGCGCTGCTCGACGATCTGCGCGACCGGCTCGGCGAGGCCTGCGGACTGCCGCGGCCGGCCGAGGATGGAACCGATGTCCGCCGCCGCCGCCGCTGGACCGAAGGCCGCTTTCCCCGCGCCTGCACCTGCGATCCATGACGCATCCGGCGGCGCCCTGCCGTAAAGTCGGAGTTGCCCCGCCTTAAATGCTTGGGCCATGGTGACCGGGGCGAGCTTCGCTCTGCCGGCGTGGGTCGGCACGGTCCATTTCCTTGGCAACGGTTGGTGATGCCCTTTCGCAGCTTCGACAGTCGGACCGACCGCAGGGGGTCCTTGCGCCTCCTGCGCCTCCTCCTGGCGGTGTCGGTCGCCCTGCCGCTGGTGCTGTTCGTCGGCATCGGCTGGCGCGAGCGGTGGGAGGCCCAGGAAGAAGCCGAACGGAACAGCCGCAAGAACGCACTGATCCTGCACGAGCATGTGCTGAAGGTGTTCGACACCATGGCCCAGGTGCTGGACCGGGTGGACGAGCGCATCCACGGACGCAGTTGGCGCGAGATCGCCGAGTCGGAATCGCTGCACCAATATCTGCGGACGCTGAAAGGCGAACTGGACCAGATCGGCGCCATCGGGCTGACCGATCCGGATGGGATCGTGCGCAACTCCAGCCTCGTCTTCCCCTCGCGCAAGACCTATGTCGGCAATCGTGGGGATTTCCGGGAACAGCGGGAACAGGATTCCGGCCTGCTGATCGCCGGTCCGGTCGCCGATCCCGCCACCGGCAAGCCGAGCTTCGGCATCAGCCGGCGCCGCAGCGGTCCCGGCGGCCCGGACGGCAGTTTCGACGGGATGATCGCCGCCATCGTCGATCCCGATTACTTCGCCAGCTTCTACCGGCAGATCATCGGCGACGAGGGGGAATCCATCGCGCTGATCCGCGAGGACGGCGCGATCCTGATGCGCTACCCCACCCTGGACCCGTCACGGCCGACGGCGGCGCTGCCAACCCTGCCGGCCGACCACGGGCTGCGCGCCGAGATCGGCAGGCATCCGGGCGAGGGAATATTCCGCACCGGGCGCAGCCATGTGCAGGGACTGTCGCGCGTGTTCGCCTACAAGCGCGTCGGCGATTTCCCGGTCTATGTCGTCTATGGGCTGGACCAGGCGCAGATCGCCCGCTCCTGGTGGCGGAACATGGCGCTGGACGCCGCCTTCGTCGCCCCGGCGACACTTGCGCTGGCGCTGATCGCCTGGCTGGCCTACAGCCGCGCCGCCTCCGAAAGTGCCGCCGTCCGGCGCTGGGCGGACGAGGTGCGCAACCGCGAACGGCTGGAGGAGGCGCTGCGCCAGAGCCAGAAGATGGAGGCGCTGGGCCAGTTGACCGGCGGCGTGGCGCACGATTTCAACAACCTGCTGACCGCCGCGCTCGCCAACCTGCATCTGATGGCCCGCCATCTGCCGGCCGAGGGCCAGCGTTTCCTGGCCGGGACGCGGACCGCGCTGGATCGGGCGGAGAAGCTGACCCGGCAACTGCTGTCCTTCTCGCGCCAGGACGCCGTCAACCTGACGGTGGTCGATCTGGGCGACAGCCTGCGCCGGATGGCCGACCTGCTGGAGCGGTCGGTCCGTGCCGACATCACCCTAAGCTGGGACATCGCCGCGGCGCCGATGCCGGTCGCCGTCGATCCGGTGCAGTTGGAAATGGCGGTCCTGAACCTCGTGCTGAACGCCCGCGACGCCATGCCCGGCGGTGGCCGCATCCGCATCGCAGCATCCCCCGGGCCGGAGCCGCGCACCGCCCGCATCGCGGTTTCCGACACCGGGGCCGGCATGCCGCCGGAGGTGATGGCCCGCGCCTTCGATCCCTTCTTCACCACCAAGGGCGTCGGCAAGGGGACGGGGCTCGGGCTGTCGATGGTCTACGGCTTCGCCCGACAGTCGGGCGGCATCGCCGCCATCGACAGCCGGCCCGGCGACGGTACCTGCGTTCGCATCGACTTGCCGCTGACCGACCTGCGGCCGCCCGAACCGCCCCCAGCCCCGGCCGCTGCGGCGGCGGACCTGCGCCAGCTTCGCATCCTGGTGGTGGAGGACAATCCGCTGGTGCTGATGGCGACGGTCGAGGGGCTGACCCAGGAAGGCTTCACGGTAGAGACCGCGGAAGACGGGGTGTCGGCCTTGACCCTGCTGGAGACCGACCGGAATTTCGATCTTGTGGTGTCGGACGTCGTCATGCCGGGCGGTGTTTCCGGCATCGACCTCGCCCGCCAAATCCGCGAGCGCTGGCCGCAGTTGCGCGTGCTGCTGGCGTCCGGCTACAGCCCGGAGTCGCTGGCCACCATGGGCGCCGACACCGCGTCCGTTCTGGCGAAGCCCTTCAGCCCCGACCAGCTGGCGGCCCGCATCCGATCGCTGGTGCAGGCGGGATCGGGATCGGCGCGGCCCGCGGGAATCACGCCACAGGGGATCACGCCACAGGGGATCACATAAGCGCGCTGACGAACATCGGCGTCCACATCGCCATGCACCAGACGAGACCAAGGCACAGGCCGCGGGTCAGATCGTCGAAGGTCGGCTGCTCCAGACGGTTCAGCCTCCACATCGCATTCAGTTCCCCCGGCGTCGGCGCCTGACCGGAAGAATCGGCATCGGCATCGGGACCGGCGGCGGGACCGGCGGCGCGGCGATCGGTCGGTTCACGGCTTGCGGCTGCGCGCCGTTCAGGGTCGCGTGACAGCATGGCTGGGCCTCGCATGGACAGCGGAATGCCCAACAAGTTTGTGGCCATTGCCGCTGCCGGCCACCCTTTCTTCCGTCAGCCATCGAATTTTGTCGACATACGAAAAAAGGCCGCCACCCGCTGGACGGATGGGGCCTTTTCGCCAAGCTACCGGCCTGTTCGGCCGGAAGCGATCACTTGCCGGGGCGGATCACCGGGGTGAGCTGGTCGCCCCAGTTGCCGGCCTCGTTGTGATAGCGGGCGGTGCGCATCAGTTCCACCGTCACGCCAGCCTCGACCGCCTTGACGACGGCGTCGTTCAGGCGATGCAGGTTGTTGGCGACGATGCGGATGGCGCTTTCCTGCTCCGGAGTCAGCTCCGAACGGTCGTCCGGCGGCGCGTCCTTGAATCCCGACATGCGTTGTTCCTTCCCCTGGATTGGGACCGCCCCGGCGGGACCGGCTGCGGTCCAGAACTTGGTCATGATCTTGCCCGGCTTCGGATGCCGGTTTCCATCATGTACCACATTGTGTGCGCCGCCACAAAGTTCCCGACGCGCCAAGCGCTTGCGACCATTGGCCTCTTGCAACCGGCGAACGGCTTCACATCCCCGCTTCCCCTGCGTCGTGCCGTCGAGCGGCCGCCATCAGCTTTTTCTTTCCAGCGAAAGAAATAATGCTTCAGGGTCATGACAAAATTTCGGATTAACTCGACTGTTGACGAATCTCGATTTTAATGCCCAAATTTCGACACGAATGTAATTTCCCCACACGGAGCTTATCTTGAAGAACGTCGCCGCCAAGGCCCTGCTGGTCGCGTCCTCTCTGTTCCTGCTGAATGGTGCGGCGTTCGCCGGACAGCAGGACTTCACGATCGTCAACAAGACCGGCTATCCGCTGAAGCACATCTACGTTTCCGAAAACAACAACAACAGCTGGGACGAAGATATCCTCGGCCGCGACGTCCTGGACGACGGCGAATATTTCGAGGTCTCCTTCGCGAAGGCTGAGAAGACCTGCAAGTGGGACATGAAGGTCGTCTATGACGATGGTGAATCGGCGGTGTGGCAGGGCCTGAACCTTTGCCAGATCGCCAAGCTGACGCTCAAGTGGAACAAGAACACCGGCGTCACCTCCGCCCAGACCGAGTAAGCGTCTCAGCGGAAATTGTCGGTGCTGCGGTTCATCAGGTGGATGAAGACGTCTTCCAGCGTCGGTTCCGTCGCGGTGATCCGCAGCGCCGGCTGTCCGCTCCCCGGCTGTGCAGTCCCCGGCTGTGCAGTCCAGGGAGCAAGCGCCCGGTCCAGCGCCGCGGCGTCGCTGCCGCTGACATGCAGACGGCTGCCGAAGACCGCGACCATCTCCACCCCCGGCTGTCCTTCCAGCGCCGCGGCGATGCGGTGCAGGCCGTTGCCGGCAACCAGACGGGTGTGCAGGCCCGAATCGGCGACGACCTGATCGACCGTTCCGTGAGTCATCAGCGTCCCATAGGCGATGTAGGCGATGCGGTGGCAGCGTTCCGCCTCGTCCATGTAATGGGTGCTGACCAGCACGGTCAGCCCTTCCCCGGCCAACCGGTGGATCTCGTCCCAGAATTCCCGCCGCGCCTTGGGATCGACACCCGCCGTCGGCTCGTCCAGCAGCAGTAGCTTCGGCTCGTGCAGGATGCAGGCGGCCAGCGCCAGACGCTGTTTCCAGCCGCCCGACAATTCCCCGGCCAGCTGCGTCCGGCGGTTGGACAGCCCAAGCCGGTCCAGCGCCTCGGCAACCCGGCGGCGCCGGTCGGGCAGACCGTACATGCGGGCGACGAAGTCCAGGTTCTCGGCGATGCTCAGATCCTCCCAGAAGCTGAACTTCTGGGTCATGTAGCCGACCTGCCGCTTGATCGCCGCACTCTGCCGCCGGATGTCGAGGCCAAGGCAGGTGCCCTCCCCCGCGTCGGGGGTCAGCAGGCCGCACAGCAGGCGGATCGTCGTGGTCTTGCCCGACCCGTTGGGACCGAGGAAGCCATAGATCTCCCCGGTCTCGACCCGGATCGACACATCGTCGACCACTGTCTTGCTGCCGAAGCGCTTGACCAGCCCGCGCACGTCGATGGCGGGGGTGGCGGCGGCGGGTGCGCCTTCCTCTCTCATGGCGTCGTCCCCGCCGCCTGGGCATTGACTGGCCAGACATCGACCGGGAGCCCCGGATTCAGCGGCCGATCCGGCACCGCCTCCACCCGGAAGACCAGCTTCTCGCGGCTGCCGACGCTGTAGATCACCGGCGGCGTGTATTCGGCCTGGGAGGCGATCCGCGTCACCCGCGCCGACAGGCCGGGCGGGCAGCCGTCGCAGCGCACCGACAGGGTTCCTCCCGGCGCCACTCCCGCGATGGCGGTTTCCGGCATGAACAGCACCAGCTTCACCCGCTCCGGCGGCAGGAGCGAGACCACCGGGGAGCCCGCCGGCACCCATTCGCCGGGATTGTAGAGCGTATCGTCCACCAGCGCCGCCGCCGGGGCGACGGGGGCCAGATCGGCAAGCCGGCGCTCCGCCTGGACCAACGCCGCCTCCGCCTGGGTCACCGCCTCGTCGGCCGCCCGCAACTGTTCCGGACGGGCGGGCAGCGCCGCGACCGCCAGTTGCGCCTCCGCCTCCGCCAACTGGCCGCGGTCGCGATCATAGGCGGCACGGGCCTGATCCAGCTTGTCGGGAGAGGAGACCTTGTGGGCGACCAGTTCACGCTGGCGAGTCAGTTCGGCGGTGGAATAGCGCAGAGCCGCCTCCGCCCGCGCCTTTTGCGCGGCCAGCACCGCCACCTCCTGCGCTCGTTTGCCGGTGGCGAGGTCAGCACGCTGCGCCCGCGCCTGGGCCAGCGCCGCGGTCAGCCGGTCGCGCTCCGCCGTCGCAGTGGCACGGTCGATGGCGAACAGCGGCGCTCCGGCCGCCACCTGGGTGCCGCGGGTCACCGACAGGCTCTCCAGCATGCCGGCGCTGGGGGCGGCGATGCGCAGATACTCGCCTTCCACATAGCCATGGGCGAGCGGCGGCGGCCCGCCGGCCCCGATAGGCAGACCGACCGCCAGCGCCAGCGCGGTCAACCCGTCCAGTATGGTCCCGAGAAAGCCGCTCATGGCGCGCCCTCCTCTGCCCAGTCTTCCGTCTTGCGCAGCAGCGCCCGGCGCAGATTGTCGATGTGGGTTTCCACCAACGCCGTCACGTCCAGCGGCGGCTCGCCGTCGACACCGTCGAAGGAAGTCCGCCACACGGCGCTCATCAGCAGCGGCGCCACGATCAGACGCACCGTGGGATCGACGGCCACGGGGCGGAACTCGCCGCTGTCGATTCCCCGCCGCAACAGGGCGGCCAGCAAGCCGAAGCCGCGCCGGATCACCTCGCGGTGGTAGAAGGCGGCAAGCTCCGGGAAATTGCCGGCCTCGGCGATCACCAGCCGTGGGATGACCGCCATGCGGGTCGTGGCGATCAGCCGCGCCACCATGCGCAGCAGCCGCTCCAGCACCGGGAAGCAGGGTCCGCCGGCCGCGGCGACCAGCGCTTCGGCCTGCTGCAGGTTGGGCAGGATGGCGGCGCGGATCACCGCCTTGAACAGCTCGTCCTTGCTGGGAAAGTAGAGATAGAGCGTGCCCTTGCTGACGCCGGCGCGGGCCGCCACCTCCTCCAGCCTTGCGGCGGCGAAACCGCGTTCGGCGAAGACATCCATCGCGGCGGCGACGATCTCCTGCGGGCGGGCCTCCTTGCGGCGGCGCCAGCGCGGCGGGTCGCCGGGAGAAACCGGATCGGAATCGGGACCGGAGACGGGACCGGACTGGCGGGAGGGCATGGCTCGCCCCTTTTTATAACTGACCAGTCAGTAATTAACACGATTCGGCCCTTCCACCAATGGCTAAGGTCATTGTGCGACGCAGCGGAATCTATGCAAAAAGTCTTGCCTTTCGGCGAGTAGTCACGGACACTTTCCACCGGCTGGCCGCGTACGAACAGAGTTGCGGCAGTCCCCGGCCCGGACGGCGGGCTCCAAAACAGGGCATGAACGGCGTGGCCGGACCAACGGTCGCCGCGGTTATCGGGAGGTACGGATCAAGGCGCCGACGCCGGGACCCGATGCATTGCGATGCCTGGACGACCTTGTCCGGCATATGCCCGGGCCTCCTGCCGAGCAAGGGGATCGATCATGCCGAGTGCTGCCCAGTCCGCGTCATCCTCCAGCCTGGAGCTGCTGACGATCTACGAGGTCAGCAAGATCCTCGGGTCGTCGCTCGATCTGGAACAAACCCTGCGCGAGGTGCTGCGCGCGCTGTCCTATCAGTTGCAGATGCACCGCGGCCGGGTCTATCTCCAGGGCGAGGACGGGGCTCTGCGGCTCGTCGCCGCGCAAGGGCTGCCGAAGGACTCGCCGGCACAGGAGATCGACTACAACCAGGGCGAAGGCATCAGCGGCCGCATCCTGAAGACCGGCATGCCGGCCGTCGTTCCCAACCTGGCGGAAGAGCCGCTGTTCAACAACCGCTCCGGCGGGCGGGACGATCTGGACGAACAGGTGGCCTCGCTGGTCGGCGTGCCGATCAAGGCCGCCGGCACCGTCATCGGGGTGCTGACCATCGACCGCATTTCCGACGACGGCCCCAGCGGCCATTTCGGCTCCGACGTCCGCTTCCTGACCATGGTCGCCAACCTGATCGGCCAGACCGTGCGCCTTCACCGGACGGTGGCGGAGGAGCGGCGCTTCATGATGCGCGAGACCTTCCGCGTGCAGAAGGAACTGCGGCCGGTGGTGGCCCCCGTCAACGACGTGGTCTGCACCAGCCCCAACATGGTCGACGTGCTGGCCCAGGTGCACCGGGTGGCGCCCTTCAAGTCGACCGTGCTGATCCGCGGCGAGAGCGGCACCGGCAAGGAGCTGATCGCGCGGGCCATCCACAACCTGTCGCCGCGCAAGGACGCCCCCTTCATCCGCGTCAACTGCGCAGCATTGCCCGAATCGCTTCTGGAGTCGGAGCTGTTCGGTCACGAGAAGGGCTCCTTCACCGGCGCGCAGAAGGACCACAAGGGCCGGTTCGAACTTGCGTCGGGCGGCACCCTGTTCCTGGACGAGATCGGCGACATCTCCTCCAACTTCCAGGCCAAGCTGCTGCGCGTTCTGCAGGAGCAGGAGTTCGAGCGGGTCGGCGGGTCGAAGACGATCAAGACCGACGTGCGGCTGATCTGCGCCACCAACCTGAACCTGGAGGAGGCGGTCGGCCACGGCAAGTTCCGCGCCGATTTGTATTTCCGCATCAACGTGGTGACGATCCACCTGCCGCCGCTGCGCGAACGGCGCGGCGACATCGCCACGCTGGCCAAGCATTTCGTCGCCAAGTTCGGCCGCGACAACGGCCTGAACCTCGACATCGCCGCCGAAGCGCTGGAGGTGCTGAACCGCTGCACCTGGCCCGGCAACGTGCGCGAACTGGAGAACTGCATCGAGCGCGCGGCGACCCAGTGCCGCAACGGCACCATCCGCGTGCCCGACCTGTCCTGCAGCATGAATCTCTGCAACTCGTCGGTGCTGTTCCAGTACCGCACCATGGGCGCCGCCGTCGGCGGGCTGGCGCCGTCGATGAGCGGGACCCCCACCAACCCGGCGGCCGGCAATCCGGGGGTGGGCAATCCGGCGCAAGGGCGGGCCCAGCCGGCCCCCATGAACGGCGCCACCATGCCGCCGGCCGTGCCTGCCCCCGCCAACGGAGCGCTGAACGGCGCCCCCGGCGGCGCACAGTGGCCGGCCTGCGCGTCCGGCTGCGGGGCCGGGCCGATGCCGGTCTGCGGCGCCTCCAAGCCGCTGCCGCCCTCGGCCATCGTGCCCCTGCCCGCTCCGCAACCGGCGGCATCCACCCCCGCCATCCCCTCCGCGCCGGCTCCGCAGCCGGCAGCAGCCGGCCCCGACCTGCCGTTGGACGAGCCCGAGTCGGGTCCGTTGCGCGACCGCCTGATCTGGGCGATGGAACGGACGGGCTGGGTCCAGGCCAAGGCCGCCCGCCTGCTGGGCATGACGACGCGGCAGGTGAGCTACGCCCTGCGCAAGTACAACATCGAGATCAAGAGGTTCTAGGAATCGGGCGAAGCCCCCTCTCCGTCACACTTCGCTGCGATTTCGTGCTACCCTGACGGGCCTTCGGTTCGATGGCGCATTCCCCGTTCCAACGGATTTCCGTCTTGCCTTCGCTTGAGAAGCCCCTTGCCCTGCTGTTCGTCGACATCGCCGACAGCACGATGTTGTACGAGCGAATCGGCAACGCCACTGCCGCGGCGCTGACGCAGCGGGTGCTGGCCCATCTGCGCCGGCTGGTGGAGGAGCAACGCGGCGGCGTCATCAAGAGCCTGGGCGACGGGCTGCTCGCCGCCTTTCCGGTATGCGACGACAGCGCCCGCGCCGCCTGCGCGATGATCGGCATCCAGGACCAGCACGGGATGCGCCTGCGCATCGGCATCCATTTCGGCGCGGTTATCGAAGGGGTGGGCGACCTGTACGGCGACGCCTGCAACGTCGCCGCAAGGGTGCAGCAGATCGCCCGGCCGGGCGAAATCCTGGCGACCCAGGCGCTGGTCGACGGCCTGTCGCCGGACCAGCGGAGCCGGACCAAGCCGCTGAGCAACGTCGCGATGAAGGGCAAGGCCGCACCGATCCGCGTCCACCAGATCCGCTCCGCCGACGAGGCCGACGATGCCATCGAAAGCACGACGCTGGGCTTCTCCCTGGTGCCGGAGGCCGGCCGCAGCATGGTGACCCTGCACCTCTCCTACCGTGGGCAGGACATCACGATGAGCCGGGGACTGCCGCGCGTCACCATCGGCCGGGAGGACAGCAGCGGCCTGCGCATCGCCTCGCGCCAGACCTCGCGCCAGCATGCGGTGATCGACTTCACCCGCGAAAGCTTCCTGCTGACCGACCATTCCACCAACGGCACCTACATCCGCAGCGGCGGGTCGCCGCCGGTGGTGCTGCGCCGCGATTCGACCAAGCTGGTCGGCAGCGGCCTGATCGGCTTCGGAGCCGAGGCGCTGGACGAGAGCCAGGACCATGTCGTCGCCTTCCGCGGCGAACTGGCCTGACCGGTTTGTCGGCACCCCGACAAAGCCCCCTGCCACACCCGCCATTGTCGCAATGACGACAGCGTCCGCGACGCCGACAAATCCCGGCAAGCCATTGTAATTCCTGAGTTCTCTGCTCTGGCCCCGAACTTGCTTTTCCTCCATTCGTCCAACGGTGTCGTCCGGCACGGCAGGGAAGGAGTGGATGATGAGCAACGTGGTTTCGCTCGACAGCATCTTCGGGCTCGGGGAACTGGCCCCGCCCGCGACGATGCCGGCAGCGCCCGAGGCGGCGTCCGGCTGTTCGTCGTCGTCCTGCGGATCCTCCGATGGTCCGGCCGACATGGACCCGGCGGTGTGGGAGAAGGTGAAGAACCACCCCTGCTATTCGGAAGAGGCGCATCACTATTTCGCCCGCATGCATGTCGCGGTCGCCCCGGCCTGCAACATCCAGTGCAACTACTGCAACCGCAAATACGATTGCTCGAACGAGAGCCGGCCGGGCGTGGTCTCCGAAAAGCTGACCCCCGATCAGGCGATCAAGAAGATCCTCGCCGTTGCCCAGGAAATCCCGCAGCTGTCGGTGATCGGCATCGCCGGCCCCGGCGACAGTCTGGCGGCCGCCGGCAAGAACACCTTCGCCACCTTCGAAATGCTGCAGAAGAAGGCGCCGGACCTGAAGCTGTGCCTGTCCACCAACGGTCTGGCCCTGCCGGACCATGTGGACACCATCGCGCAGTACAACATCGACCACGTGACCATCACCATCAACATGGTCGATCCGGAGGTCGGCGCGCGGATCTACCCGTGGATCTTCCACAAGCACAAGCGCTGGACCGGGCTGGACGCCGCCAAGATCCTGCACGAACAGCAGATGCTGGGGCTGGAGATGCTGACCTCGCGCGGCATCCTGGTGAAGGTGAACTCCGTCATGATCCCGGGGATCAACGACGAACACCTGCTGGAGGTGAACAAGGCGGTGAAGAGCCGCGGCGCCTTCCTGCACAACATCATGCCGCTGATCTCCGACGCCGCCCACGGCACCTGGTTCGGCCTGAACGGCCAGCGCGGCCCCACCGCGCAGGAGCTGAAGGTGGTGCAGGACGCCTGCGAGGGCGGCGCCAAGCTGATGCGCCATTGCCGCCAGTGCCGCGCCGATGCGGTCGGGCTGCTGGGCGAGGACCGTGGCGAGGAGTTCACCGCCGACAAGATCGAGGCGATGGGCGCCATCGACTATGACGACGAGGCCCGCCGCAGCTACCGCGACCATGTCGAGGCCGAACGCGCCGGCCGTCATGCCTCCAAGGCGGCCGCCCAGGCCGATGTCCGCGACAGCATCGGCACCAATGTCGACCCGATCCTGATCGCCGTCGCCACCAAGGGCGGCGAGCGCATCAACGAGCATTTCGGCCACGCCAAGGAATTCCAGATCTACGAGGTCGGCCCGAACGGCGCCAAGTTCGTCGGCCATCGCCGCGTCGACCAGTATTGCGAGGGCGGCTCCGGCGACGTCGACACGCTGGACGGCGTGCTGGCGGCCGTCAACGACTGTACCGCGGTGTTCGTCGCCAAGATCGGCGGCTGCCCGTCCAAGTCGCTGGCCGATGCCGGGATCGAGCCGGTCGACCGCTTCGCCTTCGACTACATCGAGGAATCGGCGCTGGCCTACTTCAAGGACTACGCCGAGCGGCTCGGCCAGGGCACCGTCCAGTCCCGCGCCGGCCAGGACGCGGTGATCCGCACCGGGGCGCTGACCGCGCGCCGCGCCTGACACCTCACCTCCCTTTTCCCCCTTCCACAGCCATCCCATCACCGAAGGAGAGAGCCATGGCCTACAAGATCAAGTCCGCCGAATGCACCGTCTGCGGCGCCTGCGAGGCCGAGTGCCCGAACGTCGCGATCAGCCTGAAGAAGGGCACCTACGTCATCGACCCGGCCAAGTGCACCGAGTGCCAGGGCCAGTTCGACAGCCCGCAATGCGCCGCCGTCTGCCCGGCCGACTGCTGCGTTCCGGCGTGATGTGAAATCCCCTCCCTTCTGGTGGGGAGGGGGAACCCCAGGAGCACCGCGCCATGCTGGACGAGGTGGATGAGGACTGGCTCGCCCGCCGCTACTACGGTGGGGATCTCCCGCCCGAGGCGGAACGCTGCCTGCATCTGGCCGCCGCCAGCTATGCCGACAGCGGGGCGGCGCTCGCCCATCTCGCCCGCGCGGCGGAGGTCGCCCCCGGCCATCGCCTCGTCGATCTCGGCCATTACAAGTTCCACTTCTACAAGGCGAACCTCGACCAAGCGCTGGTCTATGGCGAGCGCATGATCGGCCACGCCATGGCCGCGCTCGGCGTCAACCACACCGACTGGCGCGCCGTCACCCCGGCCACCGCCGATTTCCGCGGGCTGGAGCCGGCGCCCCGCCTGTTCCTGTTCGCCCTGGTCGCCATCGGTTACCTGCTGCTGCGCACCGGCCGGCTCGACGCCGGGCGGGAGGCGCTGACCAAGGTCTGCGACCTCGACCCCGACGACCGCTTCGGCGCCGCCCGCCTGATCGCCGTCGCCGACCGGCATGAACTTGAGGAGGCCGGCGCATGAGCGACGACATCCTCGAATCCCTGGATTGGCGCGGCGAACCGGTGGACTGCACCGCCTGCACCCACCGCGACCGCCGCTTAGACCCCGAGACCACCGCCCTCTCCGCAGGCGGCAAGCTGACCGGCCACTGCCTGCCGCTGAAGGCCTGCGTGCAGGACCGCTATGCCAAGCGCATCCAGCGCTTCTTCGAATGGAACCCGGACCTCGCCGCCGGCCATCTCGACCATCCCTATTTCGAAGTGCGGGCGAACGCCGCGCGTTTCGCCCCGATCTTCCAGCTTCCCCGCCTGATGAACGATCCGGACGAGACGGTGCGCTCCGTCCTGGCCCGCCGGCTGCCGCGCCGGCTGCTGCTGAAACTGCGCGACGACCGCGACCGCGAGGTGCGGATCGCCGTCGCCAGCCGGCTGGAGGATGCCGACCTCGCCCCGCTGATGCGCGATCCCGACTGTTCGGTGCGGCTGCGCGTGGTGCGGCGGATCCCCGACGGCATGCTGCCGGCGATGATGCATGACGAGGATCCGGAGGTGCGGGTGGAGGTCGCCCGCCGCCTTTCCATGGACTGGCTGCCCAGCCTCGCCTGGGACGACAGCCCGCGGGTGCGGCTGGTGGTGGCCCAGCGGCTGCCGGCGTCGAAGCTGCATGTGCTGCTGCCGGACGCCGACTGGATGGTCCGCCTTGCCGTCGCCGGGCGGATCGACGCCGGACAGCTCGGCCCCCTGCTCGACGACCCGGAGGAGGAGGTGCGCGCCATCGCCCGCCAGCGCGCCGCCGGCCTCGCCGCCGGGCTCACCATCGCCAACGACCTTCCGCCGCTGTAGCGGCCCCTCGACCGACGGAGCGCCAGCGCCATGACCGAAGCCGATACCGCCACCGCCCCATACCGCCGCGAACGCGCCCGCAATGCCGACGACGCCAACGAGCTGGTCGGCCCGCCGGTGCTGGAACAGGGCTTCAAGGTCAAGGCTCTGCGCGACGTGCGCAATGACGGCACCTATCCCGGCCGTCCGGTCGGCGACTTCCTGATCCGCGAGGGCGATGTCGGCTACGTCATCTCCATCGGGACCTATCTGCAGATGTATTACATCTATGCCGTTGATTTTTATGAAAAACGGGTCGTCGTCGGCATGCGTTCGCGCGAGCTGGAAGTGATCGACGCCCATTGCAACGACCCCCAATAACCCGGTCCAAGACCCCGGTCCCCACCTGATAAGGAGCCTCGCGATGTCCGACGTCGAAGCCGCCGCCAAGCCCGGTTTCATCCCGCCGCGCGAACCGCTGTACGACTGGGGCCTGCGGGTCACGGTGCAGGAGGACCTGTTCAACGACGGCAGCCATCCGCAGGTGCCGGACGGTGCGCTGCTGGCGCCGAAGGGCACGCCGGGCGTGATCGTCCGCGTCGGCCGCACCGAGGAAGGCAGCCTGCCGGTCTATCTGGTGGAGTTCCCCGGCGGCACCGTCGTCGGCTGCCTGGAGGAGGAGATCGTCCCGGCCGACGGGTCGCGGCGCGGCGTGCCCGGAGTGATGTGATGGGAGTGATGTGATGACGATCTACCTCGACAACAACGCCACCACCGCCCTGGCTGCGGAAGTGCGCGACGCCATGATGCCGCACCTGTTCGGCGAATTCGCCAACCCGTCCAGCCCCCACTCCGCCGGCATGGCCGCCCGCCGCGCGGTCAGCGAGGCCAAGGCGCAGGTCGCGGCACTGATCGGCGCGAAGCCGGCCGATCTGGTGATGACCGGCAGCGCCACCGAGGCGACGCACGCCGCCATCCTGGGCGCACTGCGCGTCATCGAGGAGACCGACCACCGCCGCGACCACATCGTCACCACCGCGGTGGAGCACCCGGCGACGCTGGCATTGTTCGACGATCTGCGCCAGCGCGGCTGGCGCGTCACCATCCTGCCGGTGAACCGCGACGGCCGTCCCTCGCTGGTCGATCTCGCCGCCATGGTGACGGAGGCGACGGCGCTGGTCTCCATGATGTGGGCCAACAACGAGACCGGCGTGCTGATGCCGGTGGAGGGGGCATCGGCCATCGCCCACGCCCACGGCGCGCTGTTCCACAGCGACGCGGTGCAGGCGGCCGGCAGGGTGCCGGTCGATTGCGGCATCGCCGATTACCTGACGCTGTCCGCCCACAAGATGCACGGGCCGAAGGGCGTCGGCGCTCTCTATGTCCGCAAGGGCGCGCCCTTCCATGCGCTGATCCACGGCCATCAGGAACGTCGCCGCCGCGGCGGAACCGAGAATGTGCCGGGCATCGTCGGCTTCGGCGCCGCCGCCTCGCTGGCGGCGCTGTGGCTCGACGAGGCCGACCTGATCGCCTTCCTGCGCGACCGGCTGGAACAGGGCATCCTCGCCCGCTGGCCCGGTGCGGTGGTGAACGGGGCCGGCGCCGCCCGGCTGCCCAACACCAGCAACATCCGCTTCGCCGACGGCCGCGGCCATCCGGTGGATGCGGAGGAACTGCTGATGCGGCTCGACCGCGCCGGCATCGCGGTGTCGATGGGCGCCGCCTGCTCCTCCGGCGGCAACGAGCCGAGCCATGTGCTGACCGCCATGGGGCTGAGCGCCGCCCAGGCCGCCGCCAGCCTGCGTTTCTCGCTCAGCCGCTACACCACCGCGGCGGAGGTGGACGCCGTCCTGTCGGAACTGCCGGCGCTGCATGCCCGGCTGATCGCCGCCTGAGACAAAAGACAATCAGAACAAAAGGATGGAGTGTCCGCGATGAAGGTGATGATCCGCAAGGCGTCCGAGCAATACACGATCTACGTCGCCAAGAAGGACCTGGAGGAGCCCATCGTCGAGATGGAGAAGCCGGGCCTGTGGGGCGGCTGGATCAAGGTCGCCAACGGCTGGACGCTCGACCTGCCGGAGATGCCGGACGACACCCGCCTGCCGATCACCGTCGAAGCCAAGAAACGCGGAACGGAGTGACGCCGATGGCCCTGTCTCCCGAGCGCATCGACAGCATCGCAACGCTGGCCGGCCGGCTGTTCGCCGGGGGCGGCAAGCTCGACGCCGTGGTCCGCGGCGTGCGCGAGGCCAACCCGGACCTGAAGACCGTCACCGGCGCCATGGCCGCGGTGATGGCCGAGGATCCCTTTCGGGAAGAGACGGGATTCGACCTGCATCTGGTGGACGGCAACAACCACTGCTGGCTCATCACCGACAAGCCGGAGCTTGCCACCGGCGTCGTGATCGCCCAACGGGACGAGGACGAATGAATGAGCGATGCCGCCGCAGCATGGGACCCCGAAGCCTCCGACGATGACGGGGTTGACGACTATATCCCGCTGACCGACCCGGACATATCCGGTGCGGAGGTCGAGATGCTCGGCCGCCTGCTGTCCTCCGGGGCCTTGAGCGACGGGCGAATGGTGCGGGCGTTCGAGGATGCCTTCGCCGCCTATGTCGGCCGAGACCATGCGGTGGCGGTGTCCAGCGGCACCATGGCCACGCTGCTGATGCTGAAGGGCTATGGCATCGGCGAGGGGGACGAGGTGCTGTGCAGCCCCTTCGGCTGGCATCAGGTCCAGCATGCGGTGGCGCTGTCCGGTGCCACGCCGGTGCTGGTCGACATCGATTACTGGCAGCACACCATCAACCCGGAAAAGGCGGCGGCTCTGGTCACGCCGAAGACCAAGGCGATCCTGGCCGCCAACGTCAACGGCCACCCCGCCCATTGGGACGAGCTGCGCGCGCTGGCCGACGCCAAGCACCTGATCCTGCTGGAGGATTCGACGGAGGCCATCGGTTCCACCTACAAGGGGCAGATGGTCGGCACCTTCGGCGACGCGGCGGTCTTCGACTTTTCCGAACCCGGCATCCTGCTGGCCGGCGAGGGCGGCATGATCGTCACCGACGACCGCGACCTTGCCCACCGGCTGCGCTACATGCGCCGGCGCGAGACGGAGCACCGCAACACGGTGGTCATCACCCGCACCCTGCCCTGGCAGGCGAAGATGAGCGATCTGAACGCGGCGCTCGCCCTGGTGCAGTTGAAACGCCTGCCGGAGATCCTGACCCGCCGCAATCTGGTCATCGCCTATTACGACGCGGCGATGGCGAGCTTCGAGGGGATCAAGCCGCCCTATCGCGGGCCTGGGGCCGAGGTGGTCAACCCGATGGTCTATTGCGTCCATCTCGGCACCCGGTTCACCGCGTCGGGCCGCCGGTCGATCATCGAAGACCTGGACACCCATGACATCGACGCCAGCGACTTCGGCCAGCCGCTGCATACCCAGCAATACTACATCGAGGCACTCGGCGAGGACCGTGCCGGCCGCGGGGCCTGCCCGGTCTGCACCAAGACCGCCGACCGCGTGCTGGCCCTGCCGCTGCACCGCAAGATCACCCGCGATCAGGTCGCCTTCATCGTGGAAACGCTGAAGGACGCCAGCGTCAACACCGGCGCCGGCGCCGCGATCTATCTCTAGAAAATCAGGGAGAAGCCTTCCATGACCGACACCACGCTGGCAACCGATTCGGACTCCGTCACGGTTCCGGACGCCGCGGCGGCGCTGGCCGACATCGCCGCGGCGCTGGCGGCGAGGCAGGTGGTGCCCTATCTCGGCCCCGGCGCCTTCGCCCTTCTGCCGCCCGACCAATGTCCGATCCCGCGCAACTCGGCGGAACTGGTGCAGCGCCTGAACGCCAAGGTCGCCGCCCCCGGCCGCATCCGCTCCAACCTGACCGCGGTCGCCCAGTTCATCGAGACGCGCAAGCACCGTAAGACGCTGGAGACCATCCTCAACGAAATCTTCCGCCAGACCGTGCCGGCGACCCCGGTCCACGCCCTGCTGGCGGCGATCCCGGCCCCGCCGCTGCTGGTCGACGTCTGGTACGACAATGTCCTGGACAGCCTGCTGAGTGCGGCGGCCGACCGGACCTGGGGGCAGATTCAGGGGGTGTCGCACCCGCAATCCACCGGCGAATGGGTGCGCTACTACGCTCCGGACGGGGCCGAGTCGACGGCGGAGGCGGCATCCGGCTGGGACACCGTGCTCTACAAGCCGTCGGGCGCGGTGACGCCGGCCGGCAACTACCTGATCTCCGACAGCGACTATGTCGAGATCCTGACGGAGATCGACATCCAGACCCCGATCCCCGCCGTGGTGAAGGACCGCCGCGCCGGCCGCCATTTCCTGTTCCTGGGCTGCCGCTTCGACCACGAGATCCAGCGCACCTTCGCCCGCCAGATCGCCAAGCGTTCCTCAGGCAGCCATTGGGCGGTGATCCCCGGCGAGCTGTCGAAGAACGAGGCGCGGTTCCTGGCTCTGCACGGGATCAAGCGGATCGACATGACGCTGGAGGAGGCGGTGGAGGGGTTGCGGGCACGGATGTGAGGATTGAGGGGTAGCTTCGGCTGCCCCTACCCCAAAAGAAGCCGCGCCGCAGCGCAACACACTCTCTTTCCGTCCGTTACCCTGCGGAACGGATGGAGCATGCCGGAATGGTGACGAAAAGCGGCCCTGCCTTGGCCGCAGCATTTGCGACCCTGCTGCTGACCGCATCGGCGGCCACCGCGCAGGAAACCACCCCTCCCCCCGGCGACGAACCGGCGACCTCCGGCCCGGCCATCGGATTCTGGATCGACAACGACCTGTTCGGCGGCGGGACCGATCGCTATTACACGAATGGATTCCAGTTCTATTACTTCTCCGGCGCGCGGCCGACCTACGGCAGCATCGATTGGCTGGCCAATCTGGTGCCCTGGATCGAGCCGGGAGGGGTCCGGCGCTATGGCTTCGCCTTCGGCCAGAACATCTACACCCCCGGCAACCTGACCGCCCGCGATCCCGACCCGCGGGACCGGCCCTATGCCGGATGGCTCTATGGCCGGCTGTCGGTACTGAACGAGACGCCGACGGCGGTGGACCGCATCGACCTCGACCTCGGCATGGTCGGTCCGGCCTCGCTGGCGGAACAGACGCAGAAGGCGGTCCACAAGATCGTCGACGGCGCCACCTACCCGGAGGGCTGGAACTATCAGCTGCATGACGAGCCGGGCGTGGTGCTGAGCTATGAGCATGTCTGGCGCGACGAGAAGCCCAACAGCCTCGGCCCGGTGGAGTGGGACCTCAGCCCCCATGTCGCCGGCAGCCTGGGCAATGTCCTGACCTTCGCCGCGGCCGGGGCCACCGTCCGGCTGGGCGGCAACATGCCGCCGCCGGTGGGGGCATTGGTGACGCGCCCGACCTCCAGCATCCCCTACCAGGACAATCCCTATTGGGAGCGGCCGGGGCGCTTTTCCTGGTATGTCTATGCCAGCGCCGAAGGGCGGGCGGTGGCGCGCAACATCTTCCTGGACGGCAACACGTTCCGCGAAAGCCGGTCGGTCGCCAAGCATCCCTTCGTCGGCAGCATGCAGGCCGGCCTGACCCTGCGTTACGGCCGCTATGGCGTGACCTATGCCCAGACCCTGCAGACGCCGGAATTCCGCGGCCAGAAATCGCTGACCAACTACGGCTCCCTGCGTCTGTCGGTCCAGTTCTGAGCGGTCAGAGGAAAGGCAGCGGCAGGATCAGGGTGAAGCCGTCGGCCGCCATCAGCACGCCGGTCACGGCCAGCGCGCGGCTGGTCCACAGGATGAAGCCCTTGTTGGTGATGGCGAAGACCGACGCCAGCACGATGGCGAGCTGCAGCATGCCCTCGGCGAAGTCGAAATAGGGATCCTGGGCCGCGGCATGGTCGCGGCGAAATTCCGCCGCCTTCGCCTTGCCCAGCAGGTCCTTGCGGCTGTTCTTGCCCTCGTCCGCCTCCATCCGTTCGGCCGACTGGCGGTATTCGGCGGACCGCTGCAGCGCCTTGGCCTGCGCATCGGCCGGCATGCCGGCGGACAGCAGCTCGATCTCGTCGGCGGCAAGCCGCAGGCTGATCTGGCGCTGGGTCTTGGCCTGATAATAGGCGAAGCTGTCGGACGCCTCGATGGCGCTGGCCATCAGCTCCTTGCCCGCGTTGGAACCGGCGACGCTGACGATGGCGAGCACCGCGGCCAGGACCGAGATGTAGATGGCGGTGGAGGTCTTCACCCCATGCCCGCCCTCTTCCCCGTCTTCCGAATGGTGCCGTCCGGCGGAACGGCGCTGGGCCTTCTCCCGCTCATGCGCTTCGTCGATCAGGTCCTTCACTTCGGCTGCTTCCATCGTCCCGCTGCCCTTCGTCGGAGGCCCGCCGATCGGCGGATGACGAAAGAGGTAGCGAAGCACGCGTCGCGAGAAAAGCCCCCCTTGCGTCCTTGTGGGCCGATCCGCGCGATGTCACCGTCGCACACACGCCGTCGGCCTGCCGTGGTAGCGCACCCGAATGTCCCGCACGCCAACATTCGCCCCTTTCATGGGCGGCCGGTTCGGGCTATGTCAGGGGGCATGAACCAGTTCGCACGTCTGGCGATCGAGGCCGGCCCGCTCGCCGCCTTCTTCGTTGCCAATTCGCAGGCCGGCATCATGACCGGCACCGCGGTCTTCATGGTCGCCATCACCATCGCGGTGGCGGTGTCCTGGCGGCTGGAACGCCGCATCCCGATCATGCCGGTGGTCGGCGCCGGATTCGTGCTGTTGTTCGGCGGCCTGACGCTGTGGCTGCAGGACGATCTGTTCATCAAGATCAAGCCGACCCTGGTCAATCTGCTGTTCGCCATCGTCCTGTTCGTCGCCCATGCGATGCGACGCAACGTGATGAAGCGCCTGCTGGGCACGGTGCTGAGCCTGTCGGACGACGGCTGGCGCACGCTGGGCATCCGCTGGGCCTGGTTCTTCCTGCTGCTGGCGGTGCTGAACGAGGTGGTGTGGCGGAACTTCACCACCGACATGTGGGTCAACTTCAAGGTGTTCGGCATCATGCCGCTGACCTTGCTGTTCAGCGCCTTCCAGGCGCCGCTGATCATGCGCCACCAACTGCCGGAGGAGCCGGCGGAAAGCGGCCCGGCGGCCTGAGGGGCGTCCTTTATCACGGCGCTCCCCACGGCCGCCTCTTGTGCGGCGCGGAAGGGGCACTCACATTGGTGGCGACCGCGACGACGTCCGCTCCGACCGAATTTCAGAGGTATTGATCGATGGGCAGTTTCAGCATCTGGCACTGGTTGATCGTTCTGGTCATCGTGCTTCTCCTGTTCGGCGCCGGCAAGCTGCCCAACGTGATGGGCGACATCGCCAAGGGCGTGAAGGCCTTCAAGGCCGGCCTGAAGGACGAGAGCGACGAGGCCAATCCGCCCGCGGCGACCACCGCCCAGGCCCCTCCCGCCGCGATCAACCCCGCCCCCGCCCAACCGGCCCAGTCCGCGGCCGCTCAGCCTGCCGCACCCCAGCCGGCCCCCACCCAGCCCGCCTCCACCCAGCCCGCCGATCCGAACAGGCCGCACCAGGGCTGACGTCCCTTCTTTCGTGCCGCCCATCCGCCGGGCGCGACCGCATGGCGGTTTGATGGAGCGGCAAAATACGATAAAGAGAAGGGGCTTTCCGCAGCCGGGCCGTGTCACCGCGACCCCGGCAACCGGAAGGCCCCTTTTTGTGCATTCAGCCGGCCCGCATGACGGGCAAGCGCAGGTCGACCGTGACGCTCCAGCCACCGCCCCGGCGGGCTCCCACCCTGACGACACCGACTTCCAAGGACGAGATGAAGGCCAACGGCAAACCTTCCGAGACTCCGCCGCCGGAGAACGAGGACATCGCCAAGCTGCTTCGCGCCTTGAACGAGGATCTGCGGGCCGACCCGCAGGACGAGGACGTGGAGTATGAGGAGGAGGAGCCCGCGGGCCGCAGCCTGCCGTTGGGCAAGATCGCCCTCGCCCTGCTGGCGGCTGGCGGAATCGCCGTCGGCGTGGTCTATTTCGGCTCGGGCGATCCGGCACCGGTGACGACGGCCACCAACAGCTCGGCGCCGATGGTGCCGGCGCCCGCCATCACCCGCGCGCCCTCCTCCCCGGCCCCCGCACCGACCGCCGCGGCCCCGGCGACTGAAAGCCTGCCGGCTCCCACCCAGGCGGCACCGGTCCAGTCGGCACCGGCCCAAACCGCGCCGTCCGCCGCGCCGCCGCCTCCGGTCGCCGCCCTGCCCGCCAGCCCGCCGCCGGTCCTGAAGGTGCCGGAGCCGCCGGCCGTGCCCGCCACCGCTCCTGCCACCTCGCCGAAACCGCGGGCCGCCGCCCCGACCGAGACCGCGCCCGCCGCGCCGGCCGCACAAAAGCCGGAGCCGCCGAAGCCCGACGCGGCCAAGCCGGAACAGCCTGCCGCCGCGCCGAACGATTCCGGTTCGCTGCAGGCGATGCTGGCCCCGCCCAAGGATGCCGCGAAGCGTCCGCCCACCGCATCGGCCGGCAATGGCGAGTCGAAGCCGACCGCCAAGGCCCCAGCCCCGTCAACCGCCACCTCGGCAGCCCCCTCGGCAGCCCCGTCCGCCGCGGCGCCGGCCGGGCGTTATACCGTACAGGTCGGCACCTTCTCGGTAACGGCCAACGCCGATTCGCTGGCGCAGCGGCTGCAGGGCGGCGGCTTCCAGGCCTATACGGTGGACTGGACCGACAGTTCCAACCGGTCCTGGCGCGCCGTGCGCGTCGGCGGCTTCCCCGATCCGGCCGCGGCCAAGCGCGAAGCGGAGCAGTTGAAATCGAAGATGGGGCTCAACCCGGTCGTCGTGACCACGCGCTGATCCCGGTCCGGACCGGAGGCGATTCGCAGCCGGTTCTTGCCCCTGCGACACTGTGTCATCCAAACGAAAGCCCGGCGGCGACATTTGGTCGCGGCCGGGCTTTTTCTTGGGCTTAGCACCCCCGTTCTTTGGTCGGGGGAGCCGGGAGTGCCGCTTGATCCCCGCTTCTCTTTGCTCGTACCATGGACATTCCAGGGCACGAATGCATTGCCCCGGCCACAAATTGGGAAGCCGGCAAAAGACCGGCGTACCGGAGGACGCCCCGCCATGAAGCCGACCATCCTGGTTGTCGACGACGAGCCCAGCATCGTCCTGTCGCTCCAGGTTCTCATGCAGCGCGCCGGGTTCGACGTGCGCATCGCCCGCGACGGGGACGAGGCGCTGCGCTCGGTGGAGAATTTCACCCCCGACCTGATCCTGCTCGACGCGATGATGCCGAAGCGCGACGGCTTCGATGTCTGCCAGACCCTGCGGACCAATCCGGCCTGGAAATCGCTGCCCATCATCATGCTGACGGCGCGCAGCCGCGACGTCGAACGGCAGAAGGGTCTGGCGCTGGGCGCCACCGACTACATCACCAAGCCCTTCTCCACCCGCGATCTGCTGACCACCGTCCGCCGCCATCTGGGCCTGACCGCCGCGGCCGGCGGCGGGGAGCCGGCGCCATGACCGCCCCGGCTTCACCGGCCGCGCCGACAACCGCCGCCTCCGCGGCTCCTCCCCTGCCCCGCCGCATGATCCCGCTCGCCTTCCGCGCCGCCGGCCTCGGTCTGGTGGCGCTGGCGGTCGGGCTGGCGGCGGCGGTGCGCGGGTCGGACGCATCGGATCCGCTGCTGACCTATGCCGTGGTGATGACGGCGGCCTGCGCCGCGGCGGTGTGGGGGCTTTGGCTGGCGGTCGACCGTTACCTGCTGCGCGCCGCCGAGACCTTGAGCCGCGAGGCGGGGCTGATCGCCCATGGCAATGCGGAGGGGGCCGTCGGCGGCCGGGTGCCGCTCTCCCGCTATGGCGATCTCCTGCCCATCGCACGCGCGGTGAACGAACTGTCGGACAAGCTGGCCCAGGTCCGCCGCGACATCGCCCGCACCGTCGCCGACCATACCGCCAAGGTGGAGGAGCAGAAGACCCAGCTCGCCGCCGTGCTGCGCGACCTGCATGAAGGCGTTCTGGTCTGCAACACCCGCCACCAGATCCTGCTCTACAACCAGACCGCCCTCGACATCCTCCACCTGGCCGGCGACCTCGGGCTGGGCCGCTCGCTTCTGCATTTCGTGGTGGCGGAGCCGGTGACCCACACGCTGGAACGGCTGAGCTTGCGCGTCCGCGAAGGCCGGCACCTCAACCACGAGCACGGCACCACCGCCCAGTTCGTCGGCGCCACCACCGACGGCCGCATCCTGCTGGAAGGCCGGATGAGCGCCATCCTGCAGGATCCCGATCCTGCGTCGGACGAGCCGCCCGCCATCACCGGCTATGTGCTGACCCTGTCCGACGCCACCAGCGAAATGGCCGCGCTCGGCCAGCGCGACGCCCTGCTGCGCGAGGCGACGGAGGGGTTCCGCGCCCCCATCGCCAACCTGCGGGCGGCGGTGGAGACGCTGTACGACGCCCCCGATCTCGGCCCCGGCGACCGCGCCGCCTTCGAAAGCGCGATGCTGGAATCCTGCGACAGCCTGTCGCAAAGGCTGGAGCGGGTGACGACCGCCTACCGCAACGTCGTCACCGGCAGCTGGCCGATGAGCGACATCCACTCCAACAACCTGATCAACCTCGTGGCCCACCGGGTCGGGACGGAGACCGCCACCACGGTGACGCTGACCGGCCTGCCGCAATGGGTGCATGGCGACAGCCACAGCCTCGTCCTGCTGTTCGCCTATCTGATCGGGCGGGTGCAGGCGCTGACCGGCGCCACCGCCTTCGATCTGGAGGCCGCCGGGCTGCAGGATGGCGACCGCTGGGTCTATCTCGACCTCGTGTGGGAAGGGCCCGCGGTGCCCAGCGCCACGCTGGACGGCTGGCTGGACCAGACGCTGCCCGACGGCCTGGGCGGCCTCAGCGCCGGCGACGTGCTGCAGCACCACCGCAGCACCGCCTGGAGCGAACCGCTGCCCAACGACCTTCCCGGCGGCGCCGGCCGCGCCCGGCTGCGCGTACCGTTGCCGCCTGCACAGTCGCCACGCACCGCACAGCCGCGCCCACGGGCCGGCGCCCGCCCGGAATTCTTCGATTTCGGGCTGCTGCACCAGCCGCTGGCAACCAGCGAGCTTGGCCGCACGCCGCTGGACCGGCTGCATTACGTGGTGTTCGATACCGAGACCACCGGCCTGTCGCCCAGCACCGGCGACGAGATCATCCAGATCGCCGCGGTCCGCGTGGTCGGCGGGCGCATCCTGACGGGCGAGACCTTCAACACGCTGGTCGATCCCCGGCGGCCGATCCCGCCGGAGTCGGTCCCCTTCCACGGCATCACCGACGGCATGGTGGCGGGCAAGCCGACCATCGACGCCGTGCTGCCGCAGTTCCGCAGCTTCGTCTCCGGCGCGGTGATGGTGGCGCACAACGCCGCCTTCGACCTGAAATTCCTGAAGATGAAGGAACGGGCGGCGGGGGTTTCCTTCGACTGCCCGGTGCTGGACACCATGCTGCTGTCCCGCATGCTGCTGGGCAATGACGGCGACCACACGCTGGACGGCATCGCCGAACGGCTGGGCATTGCAGTGGTCGACCGCCACACCGCGCTGGGCGACAGCCTGGTCACCGCCGCGGTGTTCCTGCGGATGGTCGAGATGCTGCGCGAGCGCGACGTGCGGACGCTGGACGACGCCATCCGCGGCGCCAACATCCTGGTCGAACTCGCCGCCCGGGAGCGCGCCTTTTGAGCGCGCCTGACCGGGAGGCGGGCCGGGAAGCGGGCCAGGATGCGGGTTCCGGCCGCCACCGCGACCGGATGATCGGCCTGTTCCTGCTGGCGGCGGTGGTGTTCAACCCGCCGCTTCTCGGCATTTTCGGGGTGGAAGGGAGAGTCCTGGGCGTGCCGACGCTCTATGTCTGGGTGTTCGGCCTGTGGGCGGCGGTGATCGCGCTGGCCGCGCTGGCCGGCCGGACGCGATAGGGGCGCGGCATGGAGGTCGGACTGGACTGGACCACCGTCCTGATCGCCGCCCTCGCCTACCTTTCCGCCCTGTTCGCCATCGCCCATTGGGCCGACCGGCGGGAGGCGGCGGGGCGCAGCGTCATCGCCTCTCCCACGATCTTCGCCCTGTCGCTGGGCGTTTATTGCACGACCTGGACCTTCTACGGATCGGTCGGGCGGGCGGCGACGCTGGGCATCGGTTTCCTGCCGGTGTATCTCGGCCCCACCCTGCTGATGCTGCTGGCGCCGCTGGTTCTGCGCAAGATCCTGCGGATTGCCAAAACGCAGCGCATCACATCCATCGCCGACTTCCTCGCCAGCCGCTACGGCCACAGTCCGCTCTTGGGCGGGCTGGTGGCACTGACCGCCACGGTGGGGGTGACGCCCTACATCGCCCTTCAGCTCAAGGCGGTCGCCGTCAGCTTCGATGCGCTGACCGGCGGCGGCGGGATGGGTCCGGCGGAGGGTCCGTTTCTCGACCATGGCTTCCTGATCGCCGCGGTGATGGCGCTGTTCGCCATCGTCTTCGGCGCCCGCCAGATCGACGCGGCGGAGCACCATCCCGGCATGGTCGCCGCCATCGCCCTGGAATCTCTGGTGAAGCTGATCGCCTTCCTGGCGGTCGGGCTGTTCGTCGTCTGGGGCCTGCATGACGGGCTGGAGAGCCTGTTCGATGCGGCAGCCGCCCGTCCCGACCTCGCCCGCCTGACGGGCAGCGATCCGGCGCTCGGCCATGCGCCAGGGGGAAACGGGCCAGTGGGAAATGGGCCGTGGGGCGCCTGGGTCACCACCACGATCCTGTCAGCCGCGGCGATGCTGTGCCTGCCGCGCCAGTTCCAGGTGATGGTGATCGAATCGGTGGACGAATGCCATCTGGACCGGGCGGTCTGGCTGTTCCCGCTCTATCTCCTGCTCATCAACCTGTTCGTCCTGCCGGTTGCCCTGTCGGGGCTGCTGAGCTTCGGCGGACGGATCGATCCGGACCTGTTCATGGTCGCCCTACCGCTCGGCGGTGGAGCGGACTGGCTGGCGCTGCTGGCCTTCCTGGGCGGGCTGTCGGCGGCGGCGGGGATGATCGTCGTGGAGTCGGTGGCGCTGTCCACCATGCTGTGCAACGACCTGGTCATGCCGATCCTGCTGCGCACCCGGTCGCGGGCGCTGGCGCGCTCCGCCGATCTGGCGCCGCTGCTGCTGGCGGTCCGGCGCATCGCCATCGTGACGATCCTGCTGTTCGGCTATGGCTATTTCCGGCTGGCGGGATCGGCCTACGCACTGGTGTCGATCGGACTGATCTCCTTCACCGCGGTGGCGCAGTTCGCCCCGGCGCTGATCGGCGGCCTTTATTGGCGCGGAGCGACCCGGCGCGGCGCCATCGGCGGGGTAACGGCCGGGACGCTGGTCTGGGCCTATACCCTGCTGCTGCCCAGCTTCGCGCGGTCGGGCTGGCTGCCGGCCAGCTTCATCGCCGACGGGCCATGGGGAATCGCCGCCATGCGGCCTTATGCGCTGTTCGGACTGGAAGGTTGGGATTCGCTGGCCCATTCCCTGTTCTGGACCGCGCTCGTCAACATCGGTGCCTATGTCGGCCTGTCGCTGTTCGATCGGCCCGGCGCTGCGGAGCGGGCGCAGGCAGCCGCCTTCGTCGACGTCTTCCAGTCCGCGCCGAACGGTGTCGTGCCGCTGCGGGAAGCACCGCCGGACTGGCGCAGCGCCGCCAGCGTCGGCGACCTCACCCGCGTGGTCGCCCGCTTCCTCGGGCCCCAGCGCGCCGAGCGGGCCTTTGCCGGTGCCGATCCGGACGAGCCGGCCGGGCCGGAGCGGCTGCGGCTGGCTGAACGGCTGCTTGCCGGCGCGATCGGCGGGGCGTCCGCCCGCGTCGCCCTCGCGTCCTCCGTCTCGGCCGGGGCGGTGGAGGCGGCGGAGCTTCTGCGCATGCTGGACGAGACCAGCGACGTCATCGCCCACAGCCGCGAACTGGAACGCAAGACTGCGGAGTTGGAGCGCGCCACCGACGCCCTGCGCGCCGCCAACGAACGGCTGACCGAGCTGGACCGGCTGAAGGACGATTTCCTGTCGACCGTCACCCACGAGCTGCGCACGCCGCTGACCTCGATCCGGGCGCTGAGCGAGATCCTGCACGACGACCCCGACCTTGATACCGACCAGCGGCAGGAGTTCCTGGCCGTCATCATCAAGGAGAGCGAGCGGTTGACCCGCCTGATCAACCAGGTGCTGGACATGGCGAAGATCGAGGCCGGGGCGCTGGACTGGCGGATCGAGACTATCGACGCCGGACCGGCGCTGACCGAGGCGGTCGCCGCGACGGAGGCGCTGTTCCTGGAGCGCGGCATCACCCTGTCGGTCGATATTCCCGACCGCCTGCCGCCGGTGCGCGGCGATGTCGACCGGGTGATCCAGGTCGTCGTCAACCTGCTGTCCAACGCCGCCAAATTCACGCCGCCCGGCGGCCGGACCCGGCTGGAAACCCGGTTGGAGAGCGGCTTCCTGAGGGTGACGGTGACCGACAGCGGCCCCGGCGTGGCGGCGAAGGACCGCGAACTGGTGTTCGACCGCTTCCGCCAGTCCGGCGACACGCTGACCGGCAAGCCGGCCGGCACCGGCCTGGGGCTGGCCATCGCCAAGCGAATCGTCGAGCATCTCGGCGGACGGATCGGGGTGGCGGACGCGCCGGCCGGGCCGAACCCCGAGTCGGGCAAGGGCGCCGCATTCTGGTTCACGCTGCCGCTCGCCGCGAACACGGCCGATGTCCCGGAGTTCGGAGTGCGGCAGGAGTGAGCGGGCGCCGATCCGTTACAATGGTCTGGCGGCGCCGCGATCCCGTGTTATCCTGCAGGATATCCGCGCCCCACATCAAAACCCCACCTTGAAGAAGGGAATTCCGCTTGCGGTCCGGCCCAAGCTCTTGCCCCGAGCGGCATACAACCGATGGGGTGCCATACGCCACAGCCCTTCCCGTTCGGACGATGCGCGCTTATGGTAGGCTGCGCGCAACCGGGCGCCATGCGGGTTCGGCGGAGCGGCCCGCCTGTCGGGCGGGTTGGCGGTAGGAAGGCGGGATGGGCAAGATACTGGTTGTCGACGACGAGCGGGACGTCCAGACGCTGATCATGCAGCGTTTCCGCCGTGCCGTGCGTGCCGGCGAACTGGAATTCCTGTTCGCCCATGACGGGAAGGAGGCGCTGGAGACCCTGCGCGCCCGTCCCGACATCGACATGGTGCTGAGCGACATCAATATGCCGGGCATGGACGGGCTGACTCTGCTCGACCATCTGCCGCAGGTGAATGCCGACATCCGGGCGGTGATGGTGTCGGCCTACGGCGATCTCGGCAATGTCCGCGCGGCGATGAACCGCGGCGCCTTCGACTTCATCATCAAACCCATCGACTTCGCCGACCTGGAAGCCACCATCCACAAGACGCTGGAGGCCTGCCGTTCCGTGCGCCGGCTGCGCGACGCGCTGCAGGAAACCCGGACGGCGGAGGCGGCGTCGCGCGCCCAGGCCGCCCGCCTGCGCCGGGTCCTGGACGGCAGCCCGATCGGCGTGGCGATCATCACCGAAACCGGGGAACTGCTCTACTGCAACCAGCGCTGCACCGACCTGTTCGGCGTGCCGGCGGAGACGCTGCAGCATCACTGCGCCCCCACCCTGTTCCGCCATGTCCAGGACCGGCTGACGGGACGGCCATCGGAAACCGAGGCTCTGTCGGCTTCGGAAGAGATCCATTACGTGCGCGAGGACGGGCGCACGGTGTGGATGGCGATGTCCGTCGACCGCACCAACTATGAAAGCAAGCCGGTCTTCATCGTCTGGCTCTATGACATCACCGAACGCAAGGTGCAGGCGGAGGCGTTGCGCCGCGCCAAGGATTCGGCCGAACAGGCGCTGGCCGACCTGGAACGCATGCAGTCGGACCTGATCCGGGCGGAGAAGATGGCGGTGATCGGACAGCTGATCGCCGCGGTCGCGCACGAGATCAACACGCCCGTCGGCATCGCGCTGACCGCCGCCACCCATCTGCAGACCGCGTCGGAAGAGATCATCCTGACCTTCAACGGCGGACAGCTGCGCAAGAGCGATTTTCAGGAATATATCGGCACGGCCAGCGAGGTTTCGACGCTTCTGGTCGCGAACATCGAACGTGCCGCCGCCCTGATCCAGAGCCTGAAGCTGGTGACGGAGGGCAAGGCCAATTCCCCGCGCAGCCGCTTCGACCTTCGCGATTATCTGTCCGACATCGTTCTGGCGGTGCAGGTGCAGCCGGCCGCGTCCAGGCACCAGCTGGTGTTGGACTGCCCCGACGGCATTGCCCTCGACACCTATCCCGGCGCGCTGACCGAGGTGCTTCTGGCCCTGCTGACCAATGCCTTCGCCCACGCCTTCGAAACGGAACCAGCCCCGGCGGCCGTCGTGGAAGGCGTCGGGGCCATGGCCGGCGGCGGAGCCGAAGGTCTGGAAGAGGAGCCTGACGGCAGCCGGAACCGCCGGGGCCGGGTCACGGTTTCGGTCCGGCTGCTCGACAACGAGCGGATCGAACTTGCCGTGTCGGACAACGGCCGCGGCATCCCGGCCGACATCCAGCCGCGGCTGTTCCAGCCCTTCGCCACCACCCGGCGTGGATCGGGCAGCATGGGGCTGGGGCTTTATGCGGCCTTCAACCTCGTTACCGGCAAGCTGGGCGGCGAGATCGACATCGACAGCGCGGTCGGCCGTGGAACGACCGTGATCCTGCGCCTGCCGCTGGATGCCCCCTGACACGGCTTGGATGACCACCTCGCAAGACCGGTACGGGAGACGGGAAACGGACATGGACGATTTCACCAACCTCAAGGTTTTGCCGCCCCGATCCGTGCAGGAAGCCCTGGACCTGGGGCGCGTCTACCATGACCAACTCGTCGCCGCGATGCCCGGCCTGCTCGTCCACCGCAACGATACCATCCTGCATTGCAGCGCCACCCTCGCCCGCCTGCTTGGATATGAATCGGCCGAAAGCATCCAGGCACTGCCCGGCGCCATGACGCTGGTCCCCGAAGACGACCGGCACACCGAACAGGATGTCTACACGCGCTGCCTGAAGGGACTGATCCGGTCGCAGGTGCGCAGGATCAAGCGCCACCGCGCGGACGGCAGCGTCCAGTGGTTCGACCAGCTCATGGAGTCGGTGGACTGGGGCGGCCGGCCGGCGGTGATGGAGATGCTGACCCTGATGCGCCCGCTGGCCGCCAATGCCGAGCTGCCGCACCAGGAACAGTTGTTGCAGGCGGCGATCGACGCCATGCCGAACGGTGTTCTGATGCTGGATCGCGACCTGAACGTCGAAGGCGCCAACAGCGAATTCTATCGGCTGTGGGATTATCCCATCGGCATGTTCCCCCCCGGAACGGCCGTTGCCTTGATTTTGACCTACAACCACGCACGCGGCGATTATGGCGACGTTCCCTGTGAAGAGACCGTCGCGGAATTGTGCTCCCGTTATTTGGTCAAGGGAGTCTTCAACTCCGAGCGCCGCGTCCCGAACGGCCGCACCCTCGATATTCGCACTGCGCCACGTGCCGATGGCGGCTATGTCATCACCCACCATGACATTACCGACCGCAAACGCATCGAGGACGAGCTTCGGCAGGCCAAGGAGCGTGCCGAAGCAATCCTGAAGGAACTACGGGAAACCCAGCGGCAGTTGATCGTGCAGGAAAAGATGGCCGCACTGGGCCAGCTGACCGCAGGAATTGCCCACGAATTGAAGAACCCACTGAACTTCGTCAATAATTTCGCCGAGCTTTCGGGCGAATTGCTGGACGAGTTGCTGGAGCTGCTGGAGCCGCTGAACGGCCATCTGGATGATGCCACACGGGTCGATGTCAATGACCTGGCCGGCAGCCTGCAAGGCAATTTGCGCAAGATCGCCGATCATGGCCGGCGCGCCGACGGCATCGTCAAAAGCATGCTGGCCCATTCGCGCGGCGGCGGTGGCGAGTGGCAGGCTACGGACCTGAATGCCCTGGTCGAAGAGGCGCTGACCCTGTCCTACCATGCCTTCCGTGCTCAGGACCGTGCCTTCAACGCCATATTGGCGAAGCATTTCGACCTTGTGGTCGGCGAGGTGAAGCTGGTGCCGCAGGACGTGTCGCGTGTCCTGGTCAACCTGTTCACCAACAGCTTCTACGCCATCCGGAAACGTCAACTGATCTGCGGCGACCCGACATTCGCGCCGCGGGTCGACGTTACAACCTTTGCAAGCGCCGCAGACGTGTCGATCCGGATCCGGGACAATGGCATCGGCATGCCGCCGGCCGTCATCGACAAGCTGTTCACACCCTTCTTCACCACCAAGCCGACCGGGGAGGGGACCGGGTTAGGTCTTTCGCTGAGCTATGACATCGTGGTACATCAGCACAGGGGGCGATTCGACGTGTCCAGCGTCGAGAACGACCACGCCGAATTCACAATCACGCTGCCGCGTGCAGCGACCGCGGTGTCGTTAGGGGAGCGCCGAAAGACATGACCCTGGGAATTCTTGTCGTCGACGACGAACCCGACATCGAGGATCTGTTCCGCCAGCGCTTTCGTGCCGAACTCCGCCGGGGTGAATTGGTCTTTCACTTCGCCGCTTCGGCCGAGGAGGCGTTGCAAAGCCTGAACTCCGGACTGCAACCGGAGGCGGTGCTCGTCCTCAGCGACATCAACATGCCGGGCATGAGCGGGCTGGACCTGCTGGAGCGCCTGCGGGTCGACTCGCCGGACGTGCCGGTCATCATGGTCACCGCCTATGGCGACAACGAGAACCGCCGCCGGGCGCTCGACATCGGTGCCACGGATCTGGTGACCAAGCCCGTCGATTTCGTCGCGCTGAAAAAGCTGGTCCACAGCGTCATCGAGCAGAAAAGCGCCGCCTGACGGGGCATACCGGCCCATTCCGTTCATGCCCCGCACACGGCTGCAAGATCGGTCAGTTCGGATGATGCGCCGGCCGCGCAGGACGGGCAGTGCGGGTCGACCGGAATCGCGATCTCGCTGAACTCGCCCCGCAGGCCATCATAGAGCAGCAGGCGGCCGGCCATCGGCTCTCCCAGCCCCAGCAGAAGCTTGATCGTCTCGGCCGCCATGATGGTGCCGATCACGCCGGGCAACACGCCCAGCACGCCGGCCTCGGCGCAGGACGGCGCGTATTCGGCCGGCGGCGGTTCCGGGAACAGGCACCTGTAGCACGGGCGAACGCCCGGCGCGGCGCCGCCAAACACCGAGACCTGCCCTTCGAACCGGAAAATGGCGCCGTAGACGTTCGGCACGCCAAGCCGCAGGCAGGCATCGTTGACGAGATAGCGCGTCGGCAGATTGTCGGACCCGTCGACCACCACGTCATGGCCGGCAAGCAAATCCAGCACATTGGCGGCTTCCAGCCGGGCTTCGTGGGCCACCACCTCGATGGTCGGGTTCAGGTCGAGCAGCGCGGTGCGTCCGCTCTCCACCTTGCGCTGCCCCAGCCGGCTTTCGGCATGCAGAATCTGGCGTTGCAGGTTGCTGCGCTCGACCCGGTCGTCATCGATCAAGGTCAGCCGGCCGACGCCGGCGGCAGCCAGATACAGCGCGATCGGCGACCCCAGACCGCCGGCGCCGATCAGGGCGACGCGGCTGCGCAGCAGCTTGTGCTGTCCGGCCTCGCCGACCTCGGGCATGGTCAGATGACGGCGGTAGCGCTCGCGCTGGGCGGCGTCGAGCCGCGGCGGCACCTCCACCGGGAGGCCCGCGGCCTTCCAGGCGGAAAAACCGCCGGCGACCGAACGCACATCCCCATAGCCCAGCCGCAGCAGATCCTCGGCCGCGAACAGCGACCGGGTGCCGCCGGCGCACATCAGCAGGATCGGGCGCGCCGGATCGGGCGCCGCCTCTTCGATGCGCAATTCCAGGAAACCGCGCGGCAGGCGCAGCGCCCCGGCCGGAGTGCCGGTCGCCGTCTCCTCGTCCTCGCGGACGTCGACGAGCAGGGCGCCTTCGGCCTGCAGGGACAGCGCCTCCGCGGCGACGATCTCCGGAATACGGGCGCGCAGGTCGGACAGGCGCCGGTCCTTCAAGCTCATGACTGCTCCTCAACCACCCGCCAGGGCGACCATCAGCGTCAGGGTGGCGCCGGCCGGCACTGCCGCCTCCAACCCACCCAGACGCCGGACATCGTCACGACCGAGATACACGTTCACGAACCGGCGCAGTTCGCCCTCCGCGGTGAACAGCCGGTCGCGGAACGTCTCCTGCCCGGCGGTCAGCGCCGCCAGCGCCTCGCGCACGGTGGCACCCGGAACCGCCACCTGATCCTTCCCGCCGACGAAGCCACGCAGCGGAGTCGGTATGCGAATCGTCACCTCGGTCACGCCTGCATCTCCTCTTCGGGAAGGGCCTCGGCGGCCTTGCCAAGCGCCGCCTCCGCCTCGGCGGCCAGGCGGCGGAACAGATCGCGCACCTGCTTGGCCCGCATCAGGTCGATACGCAGGTCGAGCACGTCCTTGAAGCCGTTCTCGTTGGCCCAGACATCGGCCGGTGCATCCATGCGGCAGTTGGTATGGGCGAGATGGTCAGCGATCAGCTCATCGATCGAGTCGGTCGGCTGCTGGCTGTTGTCGCCGAAATGCAGCGCCATCACCTGTTCGATCAGCGCCGCCTCCTCCGCCGTCGCCTCGTACAGCCCGCGCAGGCGCAGTTCGTTCAGCACCGGCTTGGTCGTGCGCGCCATCATGCGGCGGGGGATCAGCCAGCGGATCATCGCCCGCTCGACCGCCAGTTCATGCATCAGTTCGGCGAATTCGGCGTCGGCCAGGTCGTTGCGGCGGCACCAGTCGGCCAGCGCCTCCGGGCTGCCGAGCTTCCTTGCGCTGCAAAAACGCCAAACCTCGGCATCGACCGCCGCCTGGTCGACGGTCACGCCGACCACCTCCGCCAGTTGAATGATCAACAGCCGGCCGAGCGCCGCCTTGTTGATCTGGGCGAAATCCGGACGGTGCAGCGCCGCATGGCTGGCAATTTCCGACAGCGGCACGCTGTAGCCGCCATGGGCGACGCGCCGGTCACGTTCATACAGAACGTTGAACGCATGCGAGGCATTGAAGGTGAAGGGGGCCGGACGCGGCGGGGTGATCAGGCTGGCGAGATGGCCCAGCAGCGCCTCGGCGTCGCGGCGCTTCTGGTCGACCGCACCGACCGCCAGGAAGGCATCGATCCGCTGCGCCTCGGCGTCGGTCAGCCCGGCGTCCGCCCAGATGCGGTCGCGCTTGCGGTCGGTGAAGTAGAGCCGCTTCGCCGCAGCGATCACCCGATCGTGCAGATCGACGTCGACCACCCCCGCCGCCAGCGCTGCCGCCATGCTGGCGCGCAGATTCACCAGCGGCTCCGACAATGGGAAATAGCCGTCCTCCGGTCCCGCGTGGGCAAGCGCGACCTCGTCGTCGCCGGTCAGGCGGCCATCGATGAACTGCCGCGCCACCTCGCCCACCGGCACCATGCCGAAGGGATGGCATTCCGCCGCCCGCAGGGCGCCCATGCTGGAGGCGCCATAGACGGCGATCCCCTGATGCAGGGCGAACAGGATCTCCTTGTGCCAGACCGACAGGGACTGGCCGAACACGCCATCGATCAGAGCGATCACGTCCGGGCGATGAATGGTCATCGCGCTGAGGACGTCCGCCTGCGCCGCCGGCGGCAGATAGATCGCGTCGGGCAGCAGCACCCGGGCGTCGTCCAACGGCATCGTAGGGCCGAGGAACACGCAGATCTTCATGCGCCCCATCCTGTTCATGCGACCGCTCCCACCCGGCCGGACTGCGCCTGCAATGCCTTGGCGAAGGCCACGGGGCGCGGGCCCGGGGTGTAGAAATCGAAAAGATACCCTTCCAGACCGGGCACCACCACCCGCACGACCGGAATGCCGATCTCCGGCTGGGTCAGGTCAAAGACCAGGGCCTGTTCGATGCCGGAGCGGCGCAGAACCTCCAGCAGCAGCGCGATATCGCCCTCGAAGGTCGGCGCGGAGAGATTCGCGTGGCGCCGGCCGTCGACGTTGCACGGCGTGCTTTCCAACGCCGCGATTTCCGCCGTGCCGTCGGCGTTCTGGTTGCGGATCAGGTCGCGGCGGAAGAAGTCGTCCCGCGATCCCGCGATCAGCACCAGACGCGACTGCACCGCCTCGGTCAGTGCCCGGCACATGGCGACCGCCGGCTCCAGATGGCTGCCATAGCCGCGATGCATGCCCGTCTTGCGGACGTCCCGGTCATAGACCATCGCCATATAGCTCGGCACCCCCATGTCGGTGGTGACGTCGAACAGCAACGGACAGATACCGGCCTCGTCGAAACGGCGCAGCAGATCGAGAACGGAGGGCGCGTCTATGGTCGACAGGTCCACCCGCGGCATCGGAACGCGCAGCACGTCGCTGGCATAGCGCCAGCACGCCACCGAGTCGCGTTCGATCACCTCGTAGAGGCCGGCCGCGACCGCCTCGAGGATGTGGTTGCCGCTGGCCAGTCCGTTGGTCCCCATCGCATAGAAGCTGCGCAGGCCGGGGCGGGCGACCGGGTTGCTGTAGAGGCCGACGGATGTCCACGGCGCGGCGACCGGGCGTCCGTTCATCAGATCCCAGCCCCAGGTCCAGAATTCCGGATTGTCGGGTCGAAAAGCTCCGCCCTTTGTACCGGGGATCCGGTCGAGCGGAATGCGCCCGTCGGCGGGCAGCTGGTTCCAGCTGACCTCCAGATAAGGAAGCTGCAACGTCTCGGCGTGATAGAACTCGATCGCTTCCATCGCGGCCGACACGGTGGCGGCGGCAAGGCTGAACCCCTTGCCGGCACTGCCCGACAAGGTGGGGCTGTTGGGCCGGTGGCCCAGCACCGTGTGGATGCCCAGCCGGTCGAGCCCGGTGACGTCGGCCAGCCGGGTGATTCCGCAGCGCGCGAAATGGGGAGCGATGCGCACCAGCGTCTCTTCAGGCGTCGCTGTGCGATGGGTGCCCAGGAAGAAGCGCTTGGCCGCATGGTGGACGGTATCGCCCAGCCGGATACCGAACAGCGCCGCCCCATTCGGAACGGGAGAGACACCGAAGTGCGGCGCGGCCGGAGCCGGCGCCGGAGGACGGCTTTGATCGAACGAAGCGTTGACTGGCATGGGTGCGGTCTGGGCCCTCGGCTGCGGCCGGTTCGGATAGGGACGTCAGCATTCATCGTCCCGCCGCCATCGGCAAGAGCCAACTCAGCGGAACCACTCAGCGGAACCGTCGTGACGCGGGGGCCGGGCGTCGCGAGGACGCCGGCCCCCCCCGACATCACGACTTGATCGGCGTGTCGTCTTCGGTCGCCGCCGGATTGGCCGTGCCCGCAGCGCTGGATGCAGGCGACGGAGCACCCGCCGCAGCGAACCCAGCCATGCCCGCACCACTGAACGCAGGCGACGGGGCACCAGCCGCGGCGAACCCGGCCGTGCCGGCGGCACCCGCCGCGGCAAACCCAGCCATGCCCGCACCGCTGAACGCAGGCGACGGCGCTCCCGCTGCGGCGAACCCGGCCATGCCAGCGGCGCTGGCCGCAGGAGACGGAGCGCCAGCCGCAGCGAACCCAGCCATACCCGCACCGCTGAACGCAGGCGACGGAGCGCCAGCCGCGGCGAACCCGGCCGTGCCGGCGGCACCCGCTGCGGCGAAGCCGGCAGTACCAGCAGCGCTGGCCGCGGGAGACGGAGCGCCAGCCGCAGCAAACCCGGCCATGCCAGCAGCACTGGCCGCAGGCGACGGAGCACCCGCCGCGGCGAAGCCGGCCGTACCAGCAGCGCTGGCCGCGGGAGACGGAGCGCCAGCCGCAGCAAACCCGGCCATGCCAGCAGCGCTGGCCGCAGGAGACGGAGCACCCGCCGCAGCGAACCCGGCCGTGCCGGCGGCACCCGCCGCAGCAAACCCGGCCATACCCGCAGCACTGGCCGCAGGCGACGGAGCACCCGCCGCGGCGTGTCCGGCCATGCCGGCGCCAGCAAAGGACGGAAGTGCTACGCCGGCCAGCGATACAGCCGACGCCGCATTTGCAATCGATTCAGCGACCGTTGCGACACCGGTCTCTTTTGACAGGCTGCCGAATGCTTCGGCCGCGGCAGAGCGCACATCTTCCGCCGTTATTCCGGCAAACCCGCCCTGCGCAAGAAGCGCCTGCTTGCCGGCAATATCCGACGTGTTCAGCTGATCCCTAAAACCGCCATCGGTGGCGAGACGCTTAATAAGGTCAAGAGCCTGTTCGCTGGCCATTTGGCCCCTCCTGCAACGGGACTGCCAATTTGATTGTTACTATCGTTGAGCAACAGCTAAACCAATAGCATAGGCAATCGAGTCAGTTTCCACCAAAATCCGGCGGCTTCCGATGAATCGCGCGTAAATTTAATATTGGGCCGCCGACCTGTCAGGCGATGGAAACGGTACCGATTCGCCAAGAAAATACCGCGCGTCGATCCAACGCGCAAAATATTGAGCACAACGCGCAAAGACAAACCGGTTGCCGTGATAAACAGGGTCAAAAACGGCAGGCCGACTGGAGCGACTCGGGATCTCTCCAGTCAGCCCACCCACTACCGTTCCTGAATTCAGGCTGCCTTCTGATAAGCAGAGGCGGACGCACGGCTGAAATTCGCGGTGAACGACGCCATCACATGGACATCGACCGTTTCAATCGCAGACGCGCTTGCCGCGACATGCAGCGGAGCCAGCGCACGACCATCAGCCGTCTCGATCGCAGACGCGCTCATCGCGACATGCGTCGGAGCCAGCGCACGACCGTCGGCCGTCTCGATCGCGGAAGCGCTCATCGCCACATGCGTCGGAGCCAGCGCACGACCGTCGGCCGTCTCGATCGCGGAAGCGCTCATCGCGACATGCGTCGGAGCCAGCGCACGACCATCGGCCGTCTCGATCGCAGATGCGCTCATCGCGACATGCATCGGAGCCAGCGCACGACCATCCGCCGTTTCGATTGCAGATGCGCTCATCGCCACATGCATCGGAGCCATCGCACGGCCGTCAACTGTCTCGATCGCAGACGCGCTGGCGCCAACGGCGGTCGCCACGCCGGCGCTCGGAGCAAGGTTGGAAGCGACGGGCTGAACGGCCTCGGCTTGCGTGCCGAAGACGTTTGCAGCAGCCGTGCGCATGTCGGACGCCGTCAGCGTTCCGAAACCGCAACGCTGGAGAAGATCGCGCTTCCCCCATGCGTCGAGGGATTGCAACTGGCTGCGAAAGCCATGGTCGGTAGCGAGGGACTTCAAAAGATCGAAAGCCGTCGAGTCGGCCATGTTCATCGCCTCCATCATTCATGCCGGCCAGTTCCAGCGGACATGACGACGGTACTGTGAAGCCTCAGTCTCGAACAAGCTAAAAAAGTTGCGCTTGGGGGGAATATTTCTACCGTCTGGCCATCCGATCAGCAGGCCCGACTCTGCAGCGACCGGACCGCTTGAGCACGGCCGCCACCGAACCACTCCTCACGGGTCTGGCGCCAGAAATCGGCCTCGGCCGGGACCATGGGTTCAGGCAGAAGACCCGATCCGCGGATTTGGGACCCAAGACGGCGCGCCACGGCCTGCGAGGCCGCATTGTCCGGGTGGATCGAATGGACGACCTCGGTCCAGCCGAGATGGTCGAACACCCAGTCGATGGCCGCGACGGCGCTCTCCATCGCATAGCCACGCCCCCAGCAGTCGCGTGGAAGTACCCAGCCGACCTCCGTCACCGGCCAGCCTTCGGGCACCCAGGGACCGACCCGCCCCACCCACCGGCCGCTGTCCTTCTCGATCACCGAAAACATGCCGAAGCCCTGGATCGCCCAGGCACCGGCCATGCCGACGAACCCGCGCCACGCCACGGAACGCGATTGCAGGCCGCCGATGAAGACGGTCGCCTGGGGGTCGGTCATCATCGCAGACCAGGCATCGAAGTCCTCGGCATGCGTGGGCCGCAGGATCAGACGCGCGGTTTCCAGCACCGGCTCACCCATGGATGCCACCATCGCCAACCGGAAAGCACCGTGAAGACGGCAAATCCAAGCCGGGAATATCCTTCGCGGGAAGCCAAGGCATTGCGCGCAGATCGGGGATAATCGACAACCGAAGACACATGACAGCACCGCTTCAGACAACGCATGGACGAATCATCATTCACAGGCATCAGCCGTCCGTCCAGAGCGAACTGTCGGTACTACCCCCTCATCTAAGCGGAACACCCTAGGCGTTCTGGGCTAGGGTGGCGGCGTGTCCGGCAACCCATATAGTAGCGCGCCTCCCGGTCCCGCGACCGTGGGGACAAGAAGAACGGACACAAGAACGGAGTACGATGATGTCGCGGTTTCGGATGGCGGCTCTGGCCCTGACGGCAATGAGCGGCGCAACCCTGGCCCTCGCCGGCTTCAGCGGCGGCGCCGCAGCCCAGTCCAAGCTGGATTCCTCGGGCCAGCCCGTGTGGGACGAAAGCCACAACCAGCGTCCGACCGCGCCCAGCGACCGCGCGCTGGCGGCCGGGGTGGTGACGCTGCGCACGGCGACCTCCGCCCCCGGCCTGCTCGGCGTCTACGCCCGCAATGGCCTGCCCTTCGACATCGTGCTGAGCCGGGTCGACGCCACCCAGTGCGTCAACATCGTGCCGGAGGATTGCGGCCTGCTCGGCACCGACATCCGCGTCGCGACCGGTGCGGAGGTGCTGGTGCGCAGCGTGCGGCAGGCCGACATGACCCGCACCTATGGTGTCGTCCCGGTCTACAGCTGGCGCCCGGCGGTCGCCGCCAAGTAACGCAGGATGGGCGGGACCGCCGCCGCCCGTGCCGCGGTCCCGCCCATTCCGTCTCCACCCTATTCTCTTGACTTCCCGTCGCCTGCGGGCTGAATGCCCGGGAGATCAGACGGGTTGCCGGCGATGATATCCTTGTCCAAGATTCTTCTCCTTGCGCTGGTGATCGGCGCGGTCTGGTACGGCTGGCGCTGGATCAACCGCGTTCAGGAGATCGGCCGCGCCCGCACCGCCGCCCGCCGCCAGGACGGACCCAACCAGCCCGGACGGCGCGATGCCGCACCCGGCGCCTCGTCGCGCGATGCGGGTGCCTATGCCGTGGAGGCGGAGGACATGGAGAAATGTCCGGAATGCGGCGCCTATGTCGCCCCCCGCTCCGCCGTGTCCTGCGGCCGCCCGGCCTGCCCCTACGGTCGCTGACGGCGGGAGCGGCCTTTACGCGCCACGGCTTGGCCGCGCTCCGCGCCACGGCTTGATCGCGCTCTGCGCTACGGCTTGGCCGCGCTCCGCGCTACGGCTTGATCGCGCTCTGCGCTGCGGCTTGATTTGGCGGTGGCACCCGCCTATCGTGCCGCGCGTTTTCAACATTTCCATTGTGGACCGTCCATGGCCTCCCAGATCGGGACTTCCGACGGCGGAAACTCCGCCGACCGCCGCGGCCTGTCGTTCCAGGCCCTGATCCTCAAGCTCCACCAGTTCTGGTCGGAGCAGGGTTGCGTCATCCTGCAGCCCTACGACATGGAGGTCGGCGCCGGCACCTTCCACCCGGCGACCACGCTGCGCGCGCTGGGGCCCGATGCCTGGAAGGCGGCCTATGTCCAGCCGTCCCGCCGGCCGAAGGACGGCCGCTATGGCGAGAACCCGAACCGCCTGCAGCACTATTACCAGTACCAGGTCATCATGAAGCCCTCGCCGGCCAACGCGCAGGAGCTTTACCTGGACAGCCTGCGCGCCATCGGCATCGACCCGGCGCTGCACGACATCCGCTTCGTCGAGGACGACTGGGAAAGCCCGACGCTGGGCGCCTGGGGCCTGGGCTGGGAAGTGTGGTGCGACGGCATGGAAGTGACGCAGTACACCTATTTCCAGCAGGTCGGCGGCATCGAATGCGACCCCGTCGCGGTCGAGCTGACCTATGGCCTGGAACGCCTCGCCATGTATGTGCAGGGCGTGGAGAATGTCTATGACCTGGACTTCAACGGCCAGGGCGTGAAGTACGGCGACGTGTTCAAGCGCGCCGAGATCGAATATTCGAAGCATAACTTCGAGTTCGCCAACACCGACATGCTGCTCCAGCATTTCAAGGATGCCGAGGCCGAGTGTCAGGCCCTGGTGGCGCAGAACCTTGCGCTGCCCGCCTATGACCAGTGCATCAAGGCGTCGCATCTGTTCAACCTGCTGGACGCCCGCGGCGTGATCAGCGTTGTCGAGCGCGCCGCCTATATCGGCCGCGTGCGCACGCTGGCCAAGGCCTGCTGCGAAGTCTGGACGGGGGCGAAGTAATCCAATGACCGAACTCCTGATCGAATTCTTCTCCGAAGAGATCCCCGCCCGCATGCAGGCGCGGGCCGCCGACGACCTGAAGCGCCTCGTCACCGACAAGCTGGCGGCGAACGGCCTGACCTTCGCCAAGGCCGAAGCGCACTCCACCCCGCGCCGTCTGGCCCTGGTGGTCGACGGGCTGCCGGAGCGCACCGCCGACGTGCGCGAGGAGAAGAAGGGTCCGCGCGTCGGCTCGCCGGAGCAGGCGGTCGCCGGCTTCTTGAAGTCGGCCGGCCTCGACAGCCTCGACCAGTGCGAGCAGCGCGACACCGGCAAGGGCGTGTTCTACTTCGCCGTGACCGAGAAGAAGGGCCGCGAGACCGCCGAGGTGCTGGCGGAGATCATTCCCGCCGCCATGGCCGAGCTGCCCTGGCCGAAGTCGATGCGCTGGGGCACCGGCACCGTGCGCTGGGTCCGTCCGCTGCACTCGATCATCGCCCTGTTCGGCGGGCGTGTTCTCGACGGCGGCTATGACATCGGCGGCACCCAGGGCCGCATCGCCTTCGGCAACGGCACCCGCGGCCACCGCTTCCTGGCCCCCGACGCCTTCACGGTCGAGAGCTTCGCCGACTACAAGGAGAAACTGCGCGCCGCCAAGGTCGTGCTCGACCGCGAGGAGCGCAAGGCCAAGATCAAGGCCGACGCCGAGGCGCTGGCCAAGGCCCAGGGCCTGACCCTGTCGCCCGACGACGCGCTGCTGGAGGAGGTCGCCGGCCTCGTCGAATGGCCGGTCGTGCTGATGGGCGGCATCGACGAGAGCTTCATGGACGTGCCGTCGGAGGTGCTCATCACCTCCATGCGCACCCACCAGAAGTATTTTGCCGTGCTGGACGCCGAGGGCAAGATGGCCCCGCGCTTCATCGTCGTGGCGAACACCGAGACGCTGGACGGTGGCAAGGCCGTGGTCGCCGGCAACGAGCGCGTGCTGCGCGCCCGCCTGTCCGACGCCAAGTTCTTCTGGGACCAGGACCGCAAGACCAAGCTGGAAGCCCGCGTCCCGGCGCTGGAGAAGATCACCTTCCACGCCAAGCTGGGCACGGTGGCCGAGAAGGTCACCCGCGTGCAGCTGCTGGCCGCCGAGATCGCCCGTGCCATCGGCGCCGACAGCGACGCCGCCAGCCGCGCCGCGCTGCTGTGCAAGGCCGATCTGGTGACCGAGGTGGTCGGCGAGTTCCCCGAGGTTCAGGGGATCATGGGCCGCTACTACGCGCTGGGCCAGGGCGAGAGCGCCGACGTCGCCAACGCGATCGCCGACCATTACAAGCCGCTGGGTCCGTCGGACAGCTGCCCGACCGCGCCGGTTTCGGTTTCCGTGGCACTGGCCGACAAGATCGACACGCTAGTCGGCTTCTTCGCCATCGATGAGAAGCCGACGGGATCGAAGGACCCCTATGCGCTTCGCCGTGCCGCGTTGGGCGTGATCCGGCTGGTGCTGGAGAACGGGCTGCGGGTGAAGTTGGGAGAAGTGTTTGGCGAAGTCCTCTCTCAAGTCTGGGAGCAGGATATCGGTGCATATTATTACATAAGCCAGGGCAATGGCCCGAAAACCGGAGCCATTCATCCTCAGGATGTAAAGAGAGACCTGATGTCCTTCTTCGCCGACCGCCTGAAGGTGGTGCTGCGCGAGCAGGGCGTCCGTCACGATCTGGTCGATGCCGTGTTCGCACTCGGCGGCGAGGACGATCTGGTGCGGCTGCTGGCCCGCGTGAAGGCTCTGCAGGCCTTCGTCGGTTCCGACGAGGGCGCCAACTTGGCAGCGGCCTACAAGCGCGCCTCCAACATCGTCCGTATCGAGGAGAAGAAGGACGGCGCGACCTTCGACCAGCCGGTCGATGCCGCCCGTCTGGCCCAGGACGAGGAAAAGGCTCTGTTCGCCGCGCTGAACGAGGCCTCGGCCACCGCCAAGCCGCTGCTGGACGCGGAGGACTTCACCGGCACCATGGCGGCGCTGGCGAAGCTGCGCGGCCCGGTGGACGCCTTCTTCGACAAGGTCACGGTGAACGCGGAGGATAAGGACCTGCGCGCCAACCGCCTGCGCCTGCTGACGCAGATCCGCACGACTCTGAACGCGGTCGCCGACTTCTCGAAGATCGAGGGTTGAGGTTGGGGGGCGTTCACGCCTCCCTTCCGTTCTCTGCCCCCTCCCCATCCCTCCCCCGCCTTCGGCGGTGGAGGGGGCAGGACGCTTGTAAGCGGTACTTCAATGCCGAAGCAGTGGCAGTCCCCTCTCCCACCGAAGGTGGGGGAGGGTCAGGGAGGGGGCAAAAGCCTTACCCCCCTTTCAACTCCTCTGTCACAAACCCGCCAAAGCCCGCCGGATCGCCTCGCGGAAGGCATCCAGCGAGGCGATGTCCAGCAGGAACAGCGCATGCCCGCTGGCATCGCCGGCGGCCAGCGCCATGTCGATGCGCACGAACAGCACCGGGTCGGTGGCCGAACCGATGACCGCTGCCGGCGCGCCGGTGCCATAGCCCGGAACCGCCCCCGACAGCTCGCCGCCGATCAGGTTGGACAGGCTGGCAAGGCAGCCGTTCAGGATGATGTTGCCGATCTCGGTCAGCGCATCCTGCTCCATCTCGCCCGGCGCCTCGGCGGCGGGATCGACGGGGACCAGGCGGCCGACCAGGGCCAGCGTGCCGCGTTCGGGGAAGATCAGCAACGCTTCGCCGGTGAAGGGGCCGGTGAAGGCGCCGCGCACGGCGCAGACCGGTTGATCGCCGTCCAGTTCGTCGCCCACCTCGCTGGTGATGCGGGCGCGGGTCGACACCGCGAAGGACGGCACCGACAAATGCACCTCCTCGCCCAGCATGGAGCTGAGCGCGGCGGCCGGTTCGCCCATGCCGATGTTGAACAGCTCGGCGATGGCGTCGGCCTCGTCGGCGTCGAGGCGCAGCGGGTCTTCCGATGCCGGGCCGGCGGATGTGGAGTCGGCCATCGGCGTCACTGCCCGGCCGCGGCGAGGAAGTCGCGGATCTTGTCCGAGGTGATCGGCTTGGCGATGAAGCGGACGCCCAGCGCCTCCGCCTTGCGCTTCAGGGTGTCCTGCACGTTGGCGGTCAGCAGGCCGATCGGCAGGCCGACGAAGCGCTCCTTCAGCCGCTCGGCCAGGGCCAGCCCATCCATGCCCGGCATGTTGTAATCGACGATGGCGGCGACCGGCGGCACCTCGCCGACGATCTCCAGCCCCTCTTCGCCGCTGGCCGCGGTGACGATGGTCCAGTCGGGCCGCAGAGAGGCGATGACGCTGGAGACCATGTTGCGCGCCAGTCGGCTGTCGTCGACGACGAGGATGCTGGTCATGCCGATATTTCCGTCCTAAAGGTTCCGTTCACACCTTGCGGGCTTCTTACCGCAAAGCGTTCCTGCCCACAACAGACGCTTCGCATCGGCCCCGACAACTTCAACCGCGACGGTCCCGCAATATATCAATGCTCAGCCGCGACCCTGCCGCCCCCGACGCGACCCCCCCTTCGGCTCCGGTGTCGATCCGGGCCGTGCTCGACACCAACATCCTGGTTGCCTATGCGCTGCTGGGCGATGCCGGGGCACGCCGGCACGACGCGATCCGCCGCTGCGTGGAACGGGTGCGCACCGACCAGGGCCTCGTCGGCAGCACCGAAACGCTGACGGAACTGGAAGAGGTGCTGATGCGCCCGACCTTCGACCGCTATACCCCCGCGGCAGATCGCCGCGCCTTCCTGGATCGCATCAGGGACGAGACGACGCTGGTCGCTCCTGCCGCGGTCGGGCGCCTGTGCCGCGATCCGGAAGACGACATGTTCCTGGCCGCCGCCGTCGGCGGATCGGTGCCCTGGCTGGTGACGGTCGACCGCCAGCTCCTGTCGGTGCGCCGGGCCGGCGAAACGCGGGTGCTGCGGCCCGAACGCTTCCTGGAGACGCTGGCTCTCCTCCATGCCCCTCGGACATAGCCGGCAGAATCCACTCGACAAACCCAGCGCTCTTCCTAGAATGAAAAGAGAACATACCGCAAACCGCGGGTGAACAGGGAATAGCCTGCGCGCGAAGCGCCGGCGATATTGGCGGAGCGCAGGGGGCAACCGCAGCGATGAGCGTCCAACGGCTTCTGTTCGACGATCTGCCGGAGACCGAACCGGCGCGCAAGCCGCGCCGGGCGCGGGCTGCCGCGACGGGTGCCGCACCGTCGACGATGGCCGCCCAAGTCGCGGTCGATGTGGTGCGGGAGGCCGCCCCCCTGCCCAGGGCGGCGGTGATGGCGGCGACTGTCGCGACTCTGCCGCTCGCCCCGCCGGCCCCTCCCCCCCCTCCCCCGGCCTTCGATCCGGCCGCGCTGTCCAACCCTGAGCTTCGGGCGCTGGTGCAGGCGCTGCCCGATCAGCGGCTGGCCCATCTGCTGATCGAGGCGGCACGCGAACTGAAACGCCGCGCCGCGCCCGACCGCAGCGATGCCGACGGCGAGGATGGGGACGTCGCGATGGAGCCCAACCCCGCCCTTTTGCGCGCCGCGCGGCAGGCTGTCGGCGAATTGTCCGGGGATGATTTCTGAGCCGCGTCTCACCGTTGGGGCGGCCCCTTAGTCAATAAAGTTTCCGAGACAAACAGCGCGGCTTTATGTCATGATCTGTCCCAGCCCACGCTCCACATACCGCATCGCACAATATAGCGGTTACAAAGCGCCACCGGGCCCGCGGAACCCACAAGCGACGTCTCCCGGAGGGGTCTTTGGACTGGATCAATTGGTTGCAGGAATGGGGGAACGCCTTTTACCCGATGGCCTTTATCTGGGCCTTTTTTGAAGGTGAAACATTTGTAATCTTCGGCGGGATGGGCGCCAAACTGGGCATCATCAATCTGTATTGGCTGGTCGGTTCGGTGTGGATCGGCAGCTTCATGGGCGATCAGGTGTGGTTCTGGCTGGGCCGCCGCTGGGGCAAACGGGCACTCGCCCGCTTTCCGTCCGCCGATGCCCATGCCTGCCGGGTCCTGAACTGGCTGGAGAGATACGGCGTCGCCTTCATCCTGGTCTTCCGCTTCCTCTACGGCGTGCGCAACATCGCGTCCGTCGCCATCGGCACCTCTGGAATGCGGTGGTCCCGCTTCCTGTTCTGGAACTTCATCGCCGCCGGCATCTGGGCCTGGACTTTCGCCGGGGCCGGTTACCTGTTCGGTGAAGCCGCCGCCGCCATCGGCGAGGATGGCCCGAAGATCCTGCTGCTGACCGGCCTTGCCATCGGCGGTCTGTGGATCGGGGTCAAGAGCTTCCGCTGGGTCCGCCGCCGTGCGCTTGCCGCGACCAACCCGGCGGAGTGATCCGCCGGCTTCTCAGACCGCGCCAGTCTCAGACCGCAAGAGTCTCCTGATCCTTCAGCCGCTCCCAGATCGCATCGAACTCCGCATGGCGGCCGGCGAACAGCGACAGCAGGCGCGGGTCGAAATGGACCCTCGGATCCAGGCGGTCGTCACCGTTCAGCAGGATGTCGACGGCCTTCTCGTGGCTGAATGACGGCTTGTAGGGTCGGGCGCTGCGCAGGGCGTCGTAACAGTCGGCGATGGCGACGATGCGGGCGGCCAGCGGGATTTCCTCCCCCTTCAGGCCTTGGGGGTAGCCGGTGCCGGCCCATTGCTCGTGATGGTACAGCGCGATCTCGGCGGCCATCTTCAGCCGATCCGACGCGACCAGAATATCGTGGCCGTAGACTGGATGGCGCCGCATCTCCGCCAGTTCACGGTCGTCGAGCCGGCCCTTCTTGTGCAGAACCGCCTGATCGACGCTCATCTTGCCGACATCGTGCAGGGCGGCGGAAAAGCGGATCTCGTCGCAGAAGGCGCGGCTGCAGCCGGCCCAGGTGGCCAGCGCGTGGGAGTATTCGTTGACGCGCAGGATGTGGTTGCCGGTGTCCTCGTCATGCACCTCGGCGGCGCGGGCCAGCAGATTGACCGACACCATGAAGGCGCGCTCCGTCTCCGCCTGAAGCTCGGCGACGCGGCGGCGCTCGCGGGTCAGGGCGCGGTTGCGCTCGGTCAGCCGCTCCAGCGTCGCGGCCCGCTCCAGCGCCCGGCCGACGATGTGGTTGACCGGGGCGATCATCTGCTCATGTTCCGGCAGAAAGGCGGGCGGTCCCTCCTCCGGGCGGCGGTTGATCAACTGCACCACCCCGATCGGCCGGTCGCGGAAGCCTTTCAAAGCAAAGGCCATGATGGACCGGGTGCGAAAGCCGGTGCGCTGGTCGAAGGCGGGGTTGAAGCTGTAAGGCCGATCCTCCGCGATGGCGTAGGCATCCTCCAGCAGCAGAGTCTCACCGGTCGCCGCGACATAGCCGACGATGGAGGCTTGGCTCACCGGCACGGAGAACAGCGTCGGTTTGGCGCGGATCACGTCGTTCTGGGCGCTGACCGCCTCCAGATGCCGGTATCGCCCCTGACCGCGCAGCATGAAGATCGTGCCGGCCTCCGCTCCCGTCAGGTCGCGGCATTTGCGCAGCACCCGATCGCTGAGCGATCGCAGCGACCGGTTCGGCGCACTTTCGATAAATTCAAGGAATTGGCCGACCAGACCCACAGCGCTCCCCCACCCCGGCGCACATACAACGGTGCACGAACAGAGTACCCCATTTGTCGCACCTGGAAGAAGGGGCTTGCGGTCCTGAAAGTCACGGGCTGGTCACAGGTCACAGATGACGAGTCACAACCCCATCCAGCCGCCGGCCCACAGCCAGACCGCCGCCAGCGCCATCGACAGCAGCGCCATCGGCACGCCGCAGCGGGCATGCTCGACGAAGCCCAACCGGACGCCGGACGCCGCCGCCCGCTCCGCCACGATGATGTTGGCGAGGCTGCCCGGCAGCAGCAGGTTGCCGGCCAGGGTCGACAGCAGCGCCAGACCATAGAGCGCCCCTTCCGGCGGGGATGGCCAGGCGGCCAGCAACAGGATCACCGCCGGGACGTTGCCGATGCTGTTGCTGCCGGCCAGCGCCAGCGGCAGCATCACCGCCAGCCGGTCGGGCAGCCATCCCGCCGCCTGCAGGTCGCCGACCAGGGCCGCCGGGATGCCGGTCAGCCCCAGCGCGTGGTTGATGGCGAAGAGTGCCGCGAACAGCACCAGCAGATGCCAGTCGACCATCCCCAGCATGTCGCGGCTGGCCATGCGCCGGCTGATCATCATCACGCCGGCCACCAGCAGCACCGCATGTTCCTGCGGAATGTCGCGGGTGAACAGCACCAGCAGCACCAGCGTCGCCGCCACCGCCTTGCCCAACTGCCAGCGGTCGAGCGCCACCGGCGCCACCTGTCCCCCGCCCTCCTGCGGCATGCCGAAACGCCCGCGCCAGACGAGCCAGACCGTGCCGTAGACGATGGCCATGGCCGCCAGCGCCGGACCGCCGCAGACCGCCAGGAAACGCCAGAAATCGAGATGCCCGATCTGCCCGATCAGAATGTTCTGCGGGTTGCCGATCAGCGTGGCCGCCGATCCGGCATTGGCCGCCCCCGCGAGCGCGATCAGGTAGGGCCGCGGGTCCAGCTTGCGGGCCTGTAGCCCCAAGCACAGCATCGGCGTCATCGCGAAGACGACCACGTCGTTCGCCAGCACCGCCGACAAGCCGCCGGCGACCAGCACGATCACCGCCAGCAACCGCGCCGGCGAGCGCGCCGCCTGCGCCACCTTCAGCGCGCACCAGTCGTAGAAGCCGCTGCCGGCATATTGCGCCGACAGGATCATCAGCCCGAGCAGGATGAAGATCGTCGGGAAATCGACCGCCGCGACCAATTGCGTGGTGTCGAGCGCTCCGGCCGCCAGCAGCAGGATCGCCGCGACCAGCGCGATCCCGGTGCGGTCGATGCTGAGACCGGGAAAGCGCCCCAGCGCCATGCCCAGATAGGTGGCGGTGAACAGAATCAGGATGGTGGCGGTCATAATGCCCGATGCGCAGGGAAAGTCAGTCGAGGGAGATGGTGGTTCCCTCGCGCGCGGCAAAGCAGTTCGGGAACTCCGCCTTCGCCGCCGCCTCGATCCGCTCCATGGTGGCATCGTCGTGGTCGGGATCGTGATGGAACAGGCCCAGCGTCTTCACATGGGCCGCGCGGGCGATCCGCACCGCCTCCATCCAGGTGGAATGGCCCCAGCCGACGCGCTGCGCCCATTCCTCGTCGGTGTAGGTCGAGTCGTAGAGCAGAAGATCGACGCCATCGACGAGGTTCAGGATGTTGCGGTCGGGCTTGTCCGGCACATGCTCGGTGTCGGTGACATAGGCGACCGACCGGCCCTGATACTCGATCCGATAACCGGTGGCGCCGTCGGGATGATTCAACGCCCCCGTGTGGATTCGCACCCCGCCCTCCAGCTTGAAGCTGTGGCCGGGCGGCACCTCAAGGAAGCTCAGGTTGCCGCCCATGGTGCGCAGCGGCACTGGGAACAGCGGCCGTTCCATCTGGCGCGCCATCACCGATTCGATGTCGGGACTGCCGGCCAGATGGCCGGAGACCACCCGCAGGTCGAACCCCTTGGTGTAGGCCGGCGCGAAGAAGGGAAAGCCGCTGATATGGTCCAGATGGGTATGGCTCAGCAGCAGCGTCGCGCTGGTCACCCCCTCGGCCAGCAGCTTGCGGCCCAGCATCCGCAGTCCGGTACCGGCGTCGATGATGATCCGCTGCTTTCCCGCCTGCACTTCGACGCAGGACGTGTTGCCGCCGAACCCCAGATGCGAGGCCATCGGGCAGGGAATCGTGCCGCGCACCCCCCAGAAGGTGACTGAAAACCCCATTCCCCCGCCTCCAGGCGCAACGATGCACCGTTCCAACCCCTTTGGACGGCGAGTTTAGCGCGATCCTTCGGTATGTACACGATGGTGGACGTTCGGCAAGAAATGATCGCCGAAAAATGGACGGGGCCGCTTCACTGGAAGCGACCCCGCCAATCATCCTACTGCTCGGCCGCCAAACCGTTCGGCCGTCTTACAGCTCGGCCGCCATGTAGGTCGGCAGCCAGCCTTCGTTGGCCTCGCGCAGGCGCTTCAGCGAGACGATGTCGCCGCCACGGCCCGACAGCGCGGTGCCGCGAGTCTCGCCCAACACGCTGACCGGAACGCCGGCCGTCTTGGCCTTCTCCTGCACCGTCGCGGCAACGTCCGGACGGACGGCCAGGACGTAGCGGCCCTGGTCCTCGCCGAACAGCACGCGGACATGCTGGCCGTCGAAGCCGGTCAGGTAGGCACCGATGCCGCCGGCCAGCGCCATCTCGGCGATGGTGACGATCAGGCCGCCGTCGGCCACGTCGTGGCTCGATACCACCAGACCATCGCGGATCAGGCCGCGGACGAAGTCGCCGTTGCGGCGCTCCACCGCCAGATCGACCGGCGGGGGAGCCCCCTCCTCGCGACCGAGGATCTCGCGCAGGAAGATCGACTGGCCGATATGGCCCTTGGTCTCGCCGACGGCGAGGATCACGTCGCCCTCACCTCGGAAGGCGATGCCGACGGCGATCATCGCGTCCGGCATGATGCCGACGCCGCCGATGGCCGGAGTCGGCAGGATCGCCTCGCCGTTCGTCTCGTTGTAGAGCGAGACGTTGCCCGACACGACCGGGAAGTCCAGCGCCTTGCAGGCCTCGCCGATGCCTTGGACGGCGCCGACGAACTGGCCCATGATCCGCGGCTTCTCGGGGTTGCCGAAGTTCATGTTGTCGGTGATGGCGAGCGGCAGGGCGCCCACCGCCGACAGGTTGCGCCACGCCTCGGCCACCGCCTGCTTGCCGCCCTCGACCGGGTCGGCCAGGCAGTAGCGCGGGGTGCAGTCGGTGGTGATGGCGACCGCCTTGGTCTGGCCCGGCACGCGGACGACCGCGGCGTCGGCCTGACCCGACATGAAGCGGGTGTCGCCGCCGACGAGGCTGTCATACTGCTCCCAAATCCAGCGCTTGGAGGCCAGATCGGGGCAGCCGAACAGCTTGGTCAGCGTGTCGCCCAGGCTTTCGGAATAACCGTCGAACACGCTGTCGTCGAGGTCGGACGCCTTCGGCGTCGGTTCCCACGGACGGTTGTATTCCGGCGCGGCGTTGGACACCGGGGCGATCGGCATGTCGCACCAGGTCTCGCCATACATCTTGATGACGAGGTTGCCGGTGTCGGTCAGGTGACCGATGACGGCGAAGTCCAGTTCCCACTTGTCGAAGATGGCCTTCGCCACCTCCTCGCGGCCGGGCTTCAGGATGATCAGCATGCGCTCCTGGCTTTCGGAGAGCATGATCTCATAGGGCGTCATCGCCTGTTCGCGCATCGGCAGGGTGTCGAGCGTCAGCTCGATGCCCAGGCCGCCCTTGCCGGCCATCTCGACCGAGGAGGAGGTCAGGCCGGCCGCACCCATGTCCTGGATGGCGACGATGGCGTCCGTCTCCATCAGTTCCAGGCAGGCTTCGATCAGCAGCTTCTCGGTGAAGGGATCGCCGACCTGCACGGTCGGACGCTTCTCCTCCGAATCCTCGGTGAACTCGGCCGACGCCATGGTGGCGCCATGGATGCCGTCGCGGCCGGTCTTGGATCCCACGTAGACGACCGGGTTGCCGATGCCGGCGGCGGCCGAATAGAAGATCTTGTCGGTCTTGGCGACACCCACGGTCATGGCGTTGACCAGGATGTTGCCGTTGTAGGCCGGATGGAAGTTGGTCTCGCCGCCCACGGTCGGCACGCCGACGCAGTTGCCGTAGCCGCCGATGCCGGCGACGACGCCCGAGACCAGATGGCGGGTCTTGGGATGGGAGGGATCGCCGAAGCGCAGCGCGTTCATGTTGGCGATGGGGCGCGCGCCCATGGTGAACACGTCGCGCAGGATGCCGCCGACGCCCGTCGCCGCACCCTGGTAGGGTTCGATGTAGGACGGGTGGTTGTGGCTCTCCATCTTGAAGATGACGGCGTCGCCGTCACCGATGTCGACCACGCCGGCATTCTCGCCGGGGCCGCAGATCACCTGCGGGCCGGTGGTCGGCAGCGTCTTCAGCCACACCTTGGACGACTTGTAGGAGCAGTGCTCCGACCACATGACCGAGATGATGCCCAACTCGGTGAAGGTCGGGGAGCGGCCCAGGATGTCCAGGGCGTTCTGGTATTCCTCGGCGGACAGGCCGAACTCCTTGGCGAGTTCGGCGGAGACCGGACGCTCCTGCGCCTTGGTAGCTTCAGCGCTCACGACAGGGCCTCCACCAGACCTTCGAACATGGGCTTGCCGTCGGTGTTGCCGTGCAGGGCCTCCACCGCGTCCTCGGGGTGCGGCATCAGGCCCAGCACGGTGCGCTTGGCGTTGAAGATGCCGGCGATGTCGGACACCGAGCCGTTGGGGTTGCCGCGCGGGTCGCTGCGCGCCTCGTCACCGACATAGCGGAAGGCGACCTGGCCTTCGCCGTCCAGCCGCTTCACCGTCTCCGCGTCGGTCCAGTAGTTGCCGTCGCCGTGGGCCACCGGGAATCGGACGATCTGGCCCTTGGCGTATTTCTTGGTGAAGGGGCTGTCGGTGTTCTCCACCCGCAGATGCTGGACGCGGCAGACGAACTTCAGCGCACCGTTGCGCATCAGCGCGCCGGGCAGCAGCCCGGCCTCGGTGATGATCTGGAAGCCGTTGCAGACGCCGAGCACCCGGACGCCCTGATCGGCCCGCGCCTTCACCTCGCGCATGATCGGCGAATGCGCCGCCATGGCGCCGGAGCGCAGGTAATCGCCATAGGAGAAGCCGCCGGGCACGACGATCAGGTCGACCTTGGGCAGTTCGGTGTCGCGGTGCCAGACCAGATGCGGCTTGGTCCCGCTGACGGCCTCCAGCGCGGCGACGGCGTCGCGTTCGCGGTTGGAGCCGGGGAAAACGACGATGGCGGCCTTCATGGGGCGGTCAAAATCCGGCGTCGTGGAGGGAGTTGTTCGAGGCCGGACACTAAAGCCGCCGCCCCGGCAAAGCAAGCGGCGGCGGGTTCGAAACACAGCCATTTGGCTGAGCTGAGTCGCGTTTCGTGCATGGCACGGCAACGATTTGCGCGGGCCAAGCCATGACGAAGGCTGCTAAGCTGTTCCAAGAGTTGCAAAAATAATAACCGTTGCGAGGGTTGAGGCGCCGTGATAAGGCCCCACTCCCAACGAGTTGTTGCCTTTTGCAGGAGCGTGCGTGTGTCCAGGCAGTTCATAACCGGGTTTCTGCAGGAAACCCCGGAAACGATTGAACGCTTCCGCAAACTTGTTGACCGCACCCCGATTCAGGAGCCTGCGAACGGTGGGCCATCGGACGAAGAGTTCAGCAACGACTTGGTGACCGCCGCGACGGACATCCTCGCATCAGCTGATATGTTTCCCGATCCAGCCCTTACCGCCGCCCTCTATCAGACCAAACGCTGATCCACCGTCGGCGCACTCTCTGTCACCGGAACTCCCGTCAGGCGCTGGAACCAACCCGCATGAGCGAAGACCGTATAGCCGTAGACGCACTACGGCTTCATAACCTGTTGTTCTCGCTTTGCCGGCTGAAAAGCGTGCAGATCGAACTGTCCGATGATTGCTTGGTTCAGGTCGCCTCGCATTACCAGAAAGACCTGTCCAAACTCGAATACCATCAGGGCAACGAGATCTCCGTGAACAAGCGGATCGCCGGACTGGCCTTTTGGGTTCGACGGCTCAAGCCCATCCGTTTCGCGGCCAAGGTCAATAGCGACGCGGAGATCTGCGACATCAACGAGCAGGTTTCCGTCTGGCTGATGACCGATCTGCTGTTGCGCTACGCGGATCACCCCAACACGACTGCGATCATGAAGCGGGCGAACGTCCAACCGCGCCGACCCGATCTGCAAGATTATCTCGCCAAGTATTGGCAGACGTGTGACTGGTTCAACTACACATCCCTGATCTACAACCTGCGCTTCCGAAACATCAGCCCCCATCACATGGCGCTTTTGCTGGATTCGATTACGACCGGCTTCATCATCAAGCATTCTTGACCGGCTCGCCGCACGTCCGGATGGATTGGTCCTTACGGAAAGGCGCCGCCACAGCGACGCCCTTCGTCATTGCACGGCCTGACCGTCACATCCCCGGCGCATCCTCTTCCGGGTAGGCGGTGATGTGGTGCAACGACAGGTCGGCGCCCTTGTACTCCTGCTCGGGGTCCAGCCGGATGCCGACGGTGACCCGCAGCAGGCCGTAGACCGCCAGACCAGCGGCGAATCCGAAGCCAGCACCGCCCAACGTGCCGACGATCTGGCTGAGGATCGACACGCCGCCGAGGCCGCCCAGCGACTCCTGGCCGAAGACGCCGGCGAGCAGGCCGCCGGTCAGGCCGCACAGGCCGTGCAGCGGCCAGACGCCCAGCACGTCGTCGATCCTCCAGTCGATCTGGCACTTGTTGAAGGCCCAGACGAACAGCAGCCCGGCGATGCCGCCGGTGATCAGCGCGCCCAGCGGATGCATCACGTCGGAGCCGGCGCAGACCGCCACCAGACCGGCCAGCGCGCCGTTGTGGACGAAGCCGGGGTCGGTGCGGCTGATGACCAGCGAGGTGACGATGCCGCCGACCATCGCCATCAGCGAGTTCAGCGCGACCAGCCCGGTCACGCCGTCCAGCACCTGCGCGCTCATCACGTTGAAGCCGAACCACCCCACGCACAGCACCCAGGCGCCCAGCGCCAGGAAGGGGATGTTCGACGGCGGAATGGCGATCAGCGAGCCGTTGGGACGGTACCGGCCGCGGCGGTTGCCAAGATTCAGCACCGCACCCAGCGCCACCCAGCCGCCGAAGGCATGGACCACCACCGATCCGGCGAAGTCGTGGAAGGGCTGGCCGAAGGTCGCCGCCATCCAGCTTTGCAGGCCGAAGCGGGTGCCCCACACCGTGCCTTCCAGCAGCGGATAGAACAGCGCGATCAGCGCCAGGGTGGCGCCGGCCTGCGGCCAGAATTTGGCGCGCTCGGCGATGCCGCCCGACACGATGGCCGGCACCGCTGCGGCGAAGGTCGCCAGGAAGAAGAACTTCACGAGGTCGTAGCCATAGGCCGCGAAGCCGCCGGCGCCCTTGCCGACCAGCGTGTGGGCGTCGGCGAAGAAATCGACGCCATAGGCCACGGCATAGCCGACGAAGAAATAGGCGATGGTCGACATGGCGAAGTCCGACAGGATCTTCACCAGCGCGTTGACCTGATTCTTGCGCCGGACCGTCCCGACCTCCAGCAGGGCGAAGCCGCAATGCATCGCCAGCACCATCACCGCGCCCATCAGCACGAAAAGGACGTCGCCACCCGTCTTTGCCGCATCCATTTGCACAAACCTTCAGCATTTCGCCCAAAAAAGCGGCAGATTGCTAACAGATCAGGCAAATATGCGCAAGGGCCTAGCTGACGTTTGGACAGGCAGAGTGGCGGAAATGCAGCACAAAAAGCGGGCGAACCCGCTTTGGGTTGCCCGCTGTCTGCGCAAGAACGATGCCAAGTGATGAAGAGACGGGCGGAGATGCCTCCGCCCCTAACGCCTACATACCGGCTATGGTCATGCCGTCGATGCGCACGGTCGGCGCATCCATGCCGAAGCGCAGCTCCAGATCGTCGGCGGCTTCCATGTTCAGGAACATGTCCTTGAGGTTGCCGGCGATGGTGATCTCGTTGACGGGATAGGCGAGCTGGCCGTTCTCGATCCAGAAGCCGCCGGCACCGCGGCTGTAGTCGCCGGTGACGCCGTTGACACCCATGCCCATCAGGTCGGTGACGTAGAAGCCGTCCTTGACCTCCGCCAGCATGTCGGCGCGGCTGCGCGTTCCCGCGGTCATATAGACGTTGGCCGGCGCCGGACCCGGCGGGCCGGAGGTGCCGCGGGCGGCATGGCCGGTGGTCTGCAGGCCAAGCTGCCGGGCGGACCGCAGGTCGAGCAGCCAAGTCGTCAGCACACCGTCCTCGATCAGCGTGCGGCGCGACACTTCGACGCCCTCCGCATCGAAGGGACGGGAGCGCAGGCCGCGCTTCACATGCGGGTCGTCGACGATGGTGATGGAGGGGGCGAAGATCCGCTGCCCCATCTTGTCCTTCAGGAAGCTGGTGCCGCGGGCGATGCTGGGGCCGCTGATGGCGCCGGTCAGGTGACCGAGCAGACCGCGCGACACCCGCGGGTCGAAGAACACCGGCACCTTGCAGCTCTTGACCCGGCGCGGGTTCAGGCGGCGGACGGCGCGCTCGCCTGCCTCCCGCCCGATCTCGGCCGGATCGCGCAGGTCGGCACCATAGACCTTGCTGTCATAATCATAGTCGCGCTCCATCCCCGTGCCGGTCCCGGCCAGGACGGAGGCGGACAGCGACTGGCGCGACACGCCATAAGTGCCGGCGAAGCCGTTGGACGCGGCGATCGCGATGGTCGAGCGGCTCCAGCCGGCATCGCCCCCTTCGGAGTTGGTGACGCCCTGGACCGCCAACGCCGCCTCTTCGGCGATTCGCGCCCGCTCGATCAGTGTTTCCGACGACGGCTCTTCACTGTCGCAGATGTCGAGGTCGGGCCAGCTGCGGGCCAGCTGCTCCGGATCGGCGATGCCGGCGAAACCGTCCTCCGGCACCACGCGGGCCATGGCGATGGCGCGTTCGACAAGCTCGTCCAGCGCCTTGCCGCTGCGGTCGGTCGAGGAGACGATGGCCTGCCGCTTGCCGACGAACACCCGCAGGCCGAGATCGCCGGATTCGGAGCGCTCCAGCTTCTCGGTCTTGCCCAGCCGGTGGGAAAGGGACACGGACGCGCTGTCGAACAGCACGGCATCGGCGGCATCCGCACCGGCGGCGCGCGCCTTGGCGATCAGGTCGTCCAGCAGATTCAGGACCCCGGACGAATCCGTCTTGTGCTGGTCGTTCGGCGAAACGGTCATCAGGCTCTCCGGTTGGTCTCCGTCCTGTCTACCAAATGGGACGGCGACGCGGAACGGGGAAGAGGCAAATTGCCCCCTCCCCGCTCCACGTCGCCATCAAATGCCGTTTACGGTTGCGGATCAGGCCAGTTCGCGACGGGCAGCCGGGGCACCCAGCGCGGGAACCTTCAGCGCGAAGGCCCCGTCGCCCAGCAGCGACTGCACCACCAGCAGGACCGTCCAGAAGGCCGGGAACTCCCAACCGCCGCCCTGCGAATTGAACACCCAGCCATTGCCGACATGCTGCAGCGTGGCGCCGATCATAATCGGCAGCAGAGCCAGCGCGATCCAGCGGGTATAGATACCGGCGATCAGCAGCAGCCCGCCGCCGATCTCGCCCAGGATCACCAGATAGGCGAAGACGCCAGGGTAACCGATGCTCTCGAAGTAGCCGACGGTGCCGGGAATGGTGAAGGTCAGCACCTTCAGCACAAGGCCGTGGGCCAGGAACAGCAGGCCGAGGCCGACGCGCAGCAGGAAGGCGGCATAGGGAGCGGTGCGATTGTCGATCATGGTCAGGGTCTCCTCGATCAGGTGGGCCAGAGGGGCCGCGTTTTGTCTGAAGAGGAGATTAGGCCGGATCGAGGTGCGGGATAATCCGCAGAATTGACGAATGTTTGTTGCGGACGGAGGGACAATAAGGAGGAAGCACACTCTCCCGGCTCGGTAACCCTCTCTCCCCCGGGGAGAGGGCTGGGTGAGGGGGAGGCACCGCGTGCCTTCCCAAGAATCCTCGCCACGCATCCCCCTCACCCTAACCCTCTCCCCGGGGAGGAGAGGGGACTTTCGCTAACTCACCCCCGCTTCCAGGTCGTGCCCTGCGGGCCGTCTTCCAGGATGATACCCTTGTCGGCCAGCTCCTTGCGGATGCGGTCGGCCTCGGCGAAGTTCTTGGCCGCACGGGCGGACTTGCGGTCGACGATCAGTTGCTCGACCTCGGCGTCGCTCAGCCCTTCAGCCCCGCCTGTCGGCGCCCAGCGGAACCATGCCTCCGGGTCCTGCTGCAACAGGCCGAGCTGTTGCCCGGCCGCCAGGAGTGCACCCTTGGCAGCGGCCTTCTCGGCATCGCTCTTCGCCTTGTTCACCGCGGTCGCCAGCTCGTGCAGATGCGCGATGGCGAGCGGGCTGTTCAGGTCGTCCTCCAGCGCCGCCAGCACATCGAAGGGCAGTTCGCCCGCCGCCGGCACCGGTTCGCCGCGCAACGCCTGATACCAGCGGTCAAGCGCACCCTTGGCCTGCCGGATGCCCTCGCGGGTGAAGTCCAGCGGCTGGCGGTAATGCGCGCTCAACAGGGTCAGGCGGATCGCCTCGCCGGGGAACTCGTCCAGCAGGTCGTGCACGGTGAAGAAGTTGCCGAGCGACTTCGACATCTTCTCGCCTTCGACCGTCACGAAGCCGTTGTGGACCCAGGTGCGGGCCAGCCGGTCGGTGCCGTTGGCGCAGCAGCTCTGCGCGATCTCGTTCTCATGGTGCGGGAAGATCAGGTCCAGCCCGCCGCCATGGATGTCGAAGGTGACGCCGAGATGCTCCTTCGCCATGGCGGAGCACTCGATATGCCAACCCGGACGACCGCGGCCCCACGGGCTGTCCCAACCGGGCTGGTCCGGCGTGCTGGGCTTCCACAGCACGAAATCGGAGGCATCGTGCTTATAAGGAGCCACCTCCACCCGCGCGCCGGCGATCATGTCATCCAGCGAGCGGCGGGACAGCTGCCCATAGTTGGGCATCGACGGCACGGAGAACAGCACGTGCCCTTCCGCCGCATAGGCGTTGCCGCGTTCGATCAGCGTGGCGATCAGCGCGATCATCTGGCCGATATGCTGGGTCGCCCGCGGCTCGATGGTCGGGCGCAGGGCGTTCAGCGCGTCCATGTCGGCATGGAACAGGTCGGTGGTGCGCGCGGTCAGCGCGTCGATCGGCTCGCCGCTGTCCCGCGCCCGGTCGATGATCTTGTCGTCCACATCGGTGATGTTGCGGACATAGGTCACCGCCGGATAGAGCCGCGACAGCAGCCGGAACAGCAGGTCGAACACCACAACCGGCCGGGCGTTGCCGATATGGGCGGTGTCGTAGACGGTCGGACCACAGACATACATGCCGACATGGTCCGGGCGAAGCGGCTCGAAGCGCTCCTTACGGCGGGTCAGCGTGTTGTAGAGGTCCAACGGCACGGTCCGAACTCCTGAATGAAGAGAGGTTTCAGGCGGTTTCGCCGGCCAGTCGCCGGAGGCTGCGCGCCCGTCCGATCAGGGGTAGCAGGTTCTTCAATTCCGGTCCATGGTCGCGCCCGGTCAGGGCGCGGCGCAGAGGAAGGAACAGCTCCTTGCCCTTGCGGCCCGTGGCACCCTTCACCGCATTGGTCCAGGCGCCCCAGGTGCCGAGGTCCCACGGTTCGTCGGGCAGCAACGCCGCCGCCTGGGCCAGGAATCCTGCATCCTCCACCACCGGCGTCACCGGCGCATGGGTCACCGCCCACCAGTCGCGCGCGTCGCTCAGCCGCGCCAGATTGGGCCGCACCGCCTCCCAGAAGGCGGCGTCGACATCGGTCAGACCAAGCGCCTCCAGCCGGGATGCCGCCGCCTCGAACGGCGTCAGGTGCAAGATACGGGCGTTCAGCCGGCCCAGTTCCTCCGGATCGAACTTCGGCGTGCCGCGGGCGATCTTCGACAGATCGAACTCCGCCACCAGTTCGTCAAGCGTCAGCCGCGCCTCGATCGGGTCGGAGGTACCGAGCTTTGCCAGCAGGCTGTTGACCGCCATCGGCTCGATGCCGTCCTCGTCGCGCAGGCTGCCGACCGACAGGCTGCCCAGCCGCTTCGACAGCCCCTGCCCGCCGGCATCGGTCAGCAGCGGCAGATGGGCGAAGGACGGCACGGCGGCGCCCAGCGCCTCGAAAATCTGGATCTGCACCGCGGTGTTGGCGACATGGTCCTCGCCGCGGATGATGTGGGTGATGGCGAAATCGGCGTCGTCGACCACGCTGGTCAGGGTGTAGAGCGGCCGGCCATCCTCGCGGATCAGCACCGGATCGCTCAGCGCCGTGCCCTCGAACCGCACCGGCCCGCGGACCAGATCGGTCCATTCCACCGGAGTGGGGTTCAGCTTGAAGCGCCAATGGGCCTTGCGCCCCTCCCCTTCCAGCCGGGCGCGGTCCTCGTCGGTCAGGCGCAGGGCGGCGCGGTCGTAGATCGGCGGGCGGCCCTGCGACACCAGACTGGCGCGCTTGAGATTCAGTTCCTCCGGCGTTTCGTAGCAGGGATAGAGCCGGCCGGCGGCCTTCAGCGCCGCAGCCGCCTCGTCATAGCGCGGATAACGGTCGCTTTCGCGGGCGAAACGATCCCAGCTCAGGCCGAGCCAGGTCAGGTCGGCGGCAATGGCGTCGGCGAACTCCTGGGTCGAGCGTTCCTCGTCGGTGTCGTCCAGCCGGAACATGAAGCTGCCGCCGGTCTTGCGCGCGAACAGCCAGTTGACGAGCGCGAGGCGCACATTGCCGACATGGATGCGGCCGGTCGGGCTGGGGGCGAAACGGACGGCGGTGGACATGGCTGGACTCGATTGCAGACGGGACAGGCGGGCAGTCCTAGCACGGCCGGCGCGCCTTCCGAAAGCGGTCCGCAACCGATGCATCCCGGCAACAGGTGGTGCCCTGCGTCCGTCCGCGCGGTAGGCGCGGCCGTCCGGCTGCGTTAGCTTGGCGGCAAATCCAATCTCGGAGACATCCTATGGCGGACAAGAGCTTGCGCATCGGCGTCGTGCTGTCGGGCTGCGGCGTGTATGACGGTGCGGAAATCCACGAGGCGGTCTGCACCCTGCTGGCGATCGCCAAGGTGGGCGCGGTGGCGGTGTGCTACGCCCCAGACATCCCGCAGGCCCATGTCGTCAACCACCTGACCGGCCAGGAGACCGGCGAGAGCCGCAACGTGCTGGTCGAATCGGCCCGCATCGCCCGCGGCAAGATCACCGCGCTCAGCGAATTCTCGGCCGGCGACGTCGATGCGCTGATCTTCCCCGGCGGTTTCGGTGCCGCCAAGAACCTCAGCGATTTCGCCTTCAAGGGGGCCGACTGCTCGGTCAACCCGCAGGTGGTCGCCGCGGTCGCCGCCATGCGCGCGGCCGGCAAGCCGATCGGCGCGCTGTGCATCGCGCCGGCCATTCTGGCCAAGATCCTGGGCCAGCAGAGCGTGGAGTTGACCATCGGCAGTGATCCCGGTACCGCCTCCGCGCTGGAGTCGATGGGCGCCGTCCACCGCACCACCACCCATGGCGAGATCGTCATCGACCGCGGCCTGAAGGTCGTCACCTCGCCCTGCTACATGCTGGACGCCAATCTGGTCCAGATTGCCGAGGGCGCCGAGAATACTGTCAAGGCTCTGGTCGATCTGGTGAAGTGACCAAGTGAAAACTTCCGACGAAGGAGGTAGAGATACCTCCTTTGTCACCGGCAATGTCACAAAGCTGAGCAATAATTCATTAACCGCCTTCCCACACCCTTTGCCTCAGCTTCTTTTCTATCAGGCGAGGGTTGGCGATGACCTGCATTGTGGGATTGGTGGACGGCGACCGGGTGTGGATGGGCGGCGACAGCGCCGGAGTGAACGGCCTGGACATTACGGTGCGGGCCGACACCAAGGTGTTCCGCAATGGCGACAGCCTGATCGGCTTCACCAGCTCCTTCCGTATGGGCCAGCTGCTGCATTACCGGCTGGAGGTCCCGCCGCGTGAACATGACGTCGACCTGTTCCGCTACATGGTCGTGGACTTCGTCGATGCCGTCCGCAACTGCCTGAAGGACGGCGGCTACGCCCACCGCTCCAACGATGTGGAGACCGGCGGCACCTTCATGGTCGGGCTGGAAGGCCGGCTCTTCACCGTGCAGTCGGACTATCAGGTCGGCGAGGCGGTGCGTGGTTACCATGCCATCGGCTGCGGGTCGGACTATGCGCTGGGCTCGCTCGCCTCCACCGTCGGTCAGCCGCCGGAAGAGCGCGTGCTGAAGGCCCTCGAATGCGCCGAGCTGTTCAACGGCGGCGTCCGCGCCCCCTTCACCATCCAGTCCAGCCTGCGCCGTCCGCAGCTGGCGCTGACCGAAGCCGCGTAATCTCCCCTTCGACCCCAACCTTCGACCAAAGTCGAAAGGGCCGGCCAAGGCCGCGCTCTGGTCATCCAAAGCATCGTGGCGTATGAACCCCTGTCCTGCTGCAGTGCAGGACAGGGAATAACCACAAGAAACTTGGGTGATAGAGATGACGGACCAAGCGGTTACCGCCGATGCTTATCTGGGTGCAGACGAGAACCCCTCCGGGTTGCTGAGCAACTGGGGAAATTCGCCATTCTTCGTCTTCCCGGCCATGCTGCTGATTTTCATCATGCCGCTGGCGATCATCTTCCACCCGACCTGGGTGGTGCTGCCGGCCGTGCTGTGGACCTTCGGCATGATCGCCACCATCATCAAGCTGACGCGCGGCTGAAGCCGGCGCGGAGGCGAAGGGGGAAGGGGGACCGCTCCCCCTCCCCGTCCGCTCTACATCAAGTCGACGAAACCGCCGGCAATCGGAAAGCGACGCAGCCGCGCGACCGTCCGGCGGGAAATCCGCGGCCCCGGCGGAGCCCTGCGGCGGCCCGCCTCCGCCTGGACCACCAGCCGCCAGACCATCTCCACCGTCTCGACAGCATGGCCGCGCCCGGCAAGGTCGGCCGGCGACAACCCGCCGTCGAGCAGGCTGGCCAGCAGATCGTCCAGCGCCTCCACCGGCGGCAGTCCGGCCGGAGTCTCGGCCTTCAGTCTGCGCGCCAGCACCCGTTCCGGAACCACCCGCCCCGCCGGCCCGCGCGATCCCGCCGGCTGGTTGGCGTTGCGCCAGCGCGTCAGTTCCAGAACCGCCGTCTTCGGCACGTCGGACAGCACGGCATAGCCGCAGCCCGTCTCCTCCGCCGCAAGGCCGAGCAGGCGGTCGGTCCGGTCCGCCGTGGACAGCAGCACGGCGCCCATCCGCTCCGCCAGGGCCGCCAGGGTCGCGGCCCGCAGGCGGGCATGCAGGCGGTCGGCCGCCGCAGCCGAGTCGCGCCCGGCAAAGGCGGGGGCCAGCAGCGAGTCGGCGGCCTTGAGCACCGGCGTGAGCGCGACATTGTCCAGGCGGCAGCCCAGCAACTCGACGATCTCCGCCGCATCGGCCAAACTATCGGCCAAGCCATCGGCCGAGGCCCCGGCCTCGCCGGCCGGCAGCGGAGCGCGAACGGCCAGCACCCGCTCCGGTCCCAGCGCGTCGGCCGCCAGTGCCGCGACCAGCGCCGAGTCCAGCCCGCCTGTCAGCCCGACCACCACGCCCGGCGCGCCGCTTTTCGTTACGGCATCGTGCAGGCCCAGCATCAGCGCCGTGTAAAGCGCCTCCGTCCCCTCGGCCGGAGCAATCGTTTCAGCCTCGGAACTGTCCCAGCTGTCGTCGAGTCCGCGCTCCCACCGGGTCAGCAGCAGATGTTGGGCGAACAGCGGAGCCTGGGCGACCAGCCGGCCACCTGGGGCGAGCGCGAAGCTGCCGCCGTCGAACACCCGCTCCTCCTGCCCGCCGACAAGGTTCACCGCAACCAGCGGCAATCCGCATTCCACCACCCGCGCGACGGCGGCCTGCACGCGTTCATCGGCGCGGCCGGGGGCGAAGGGGCCGGCCAGCATCGCGACCAGAAGCTCGGCCCCACTCTCCGCCAGGGTCTCCGCCACGTCGCCGGTCGCCAGATCACCGCCGATCAGCAGGCCGATCCGCACCCCGCGGACATTGACCGGGCCGGGCATCGGACCGCTATCGAAACGGTCCTCCTCCGGCGCACCGATCTCACCCGCATCCGTTACGGTCTGGAAACGAATGGCGGCGAGCTTGCCGCCATCCAGCAGCAGAGCGGCGTTGTGACGCCCCTTGCCCTCCCGCCAGGGCGCGCCGACCAGCAGGGCCGGACCGCCGTCGGCGGTGGCGTCAGCCAGCACCCGCACCGTCTCCTCCACCGCGTCGAGGAAAGCGGGCAGCGCCGCCAGATCCAGCAGCGGGGCGCCGGACAACGAGCCCGCGGGACAGATGACGAGGTCGGCGCCGCGGGCCGCGGCCTCCGCCCGCGCCGCACGGATCAGGCCGGCATTCGCAGTGAGGTCGCCCACGGTCGGGTTGATCTGGGCAAGCGCGATGGACAGGCGATCGGTCATGATGGTCGGCTTCCTTCTGGCGGGTCCTTTTCCGACAAGGGTAGCAGCGCCTCACCCGCGGTGAAAGCCGCCGCTCGTCGCAGGTCATCACGCAGGCGGAACAAGTGGCGGCAAGAGATGGGATGAAGTTCCACAGTTGCGAACAATTAGTAAGGTAACGAATTTATTTCAATTATTGAAAGAAGATCGCGAAATTAAGAAATGGTAAAGGTTGTCGGCGCCATGCTTCCGCTTGCGCACAAACAACGCGATGCGGGGGCATCCATGTACTACGCGGAGCTCAGCGGCCCGAACGGCAAACCGTCGGTGCTGTCCACGGCTGTGCAGAACGGTTCGTCAAAGACGGCCGGCACGGCAAAGGACGGGCTGGCCAAATCGGACGCGAAACCGGTGGACGGCGACAAGAAGACACAGTCGCCGGCCTACACCATCAGCCAGTCGATGGAATCGCTGCTGGACAGCATGACCGGCAAGGGCGGCGCCCAGGCGGCGGGCGGCGGCGGGCCGGCCACCGCCAACAGCGGCGTGGACCGCGCCAAGCAGGCGCAATCGCTGATGCAGTCGGCGCTGGACCACGGCAAGGATCTGGCCGGCATGTTCGGCAAGGGCATCGACGCGCTGAAGCAGGGGCTGGGCGATACGCTGAGCGCACTGGGCGTTCCGCAGAACCGCATCGACGATGCCGTGAAGGGTTTCGGCGACGGCCTGAAGTCCAAGCTCGACGGCATGAACCTCAGCGATCTGTCGGTGGACATGCAGGCCACCCAGTCGCAATGGTCGATCGAGTCCCACGGAATCGACCTGGAAATCCAGGATGGCGACCGCAGCGTCAAGATTTCCTTCGCGAAATCGACCCTGGACTTCCGGCGCGACGATCAACGTCTGCAGGCGTCGCTGGGCAAGGGCGGCGACATGGCGCTCAGCGCAACCGGCATGACCACCACCGCCACCGGCAAGTCCACCGGCATGATCGTCCGTTCCGAAGGTTTCAGCGAGGATGAGATCAAGGATATCCTCGGCAAGCTGAACGACATGGCCGCCAAGGGTGGCGGCGGCGATGGAATGAAGGGGCTGGCGGTGCTGAAGCCGACCACGTCGAAGGACGGCGTCACCCACCTGACGCTCGACCTGTCCACGCCGATTGCGGGGCTGTCGACCGGGAAGGCCGCTGCGGCGGCGGACGGTGCGGCGACCGCTGCAACCGCCGGCACGTCAGCGAAGCCGCAGGGCGTCAACCTGACGGCCTGATCCGGTTTTCTACGTTCATTGTCACAGCACCGGCCCGGATCCGTCCGGACCGGCGCTTGCCCATGCGGGATGGCTTCTTTACAAGCGGTCGCGGTGACGGCCTCAGGGCCGTGCACCGTCCGTCCTCCCGGAACCATCGCCCGGATGAACGCCATGACCGACCGCGACACGCTGCTGGCCCTGAACCAAGCCTTCTACCGGGCCTTCACAAATCGCGACGCCGCCGCGATGGAAGCCCTGTGGGCGGAAACGCTGCCCGTCTCCTGCATCCATCCCGGCTGGACCGCCCTGTTCGGGCGCGACGCGGTGCTGACCAGCTGGCGGGACGTGCTGCGCACGCCCAGCGGCATCGTCGTCGAGGCGCGGAACGAGCGCGTGACCCTGCATGGCGACACCGCGCTGGTGGTCTGCGAGGAAACGCTGGGCGACGCCGTGCTGGCCGCCACCAACCTGTTCGCCCGCGAAAAGGGCAGCTGGCGCCTCGCCCATCATCAGGCCGGCCCCATCGCCCATGCCCGCGCAGATGTCGAGATCCCGGCCAAGCCGCCTCGCCGCCTGCACTGATCCTGGCTCTCACGGCAGACTGGCCACCTCCGGCCGCGCTTCCAGGCGGCGGACGAGATCGATGACCACATGGTCGGCGGTGACCCGGTCGGGGTCGCTGTTGGTCAGCGCCACCACGCCCCAGCGGTGCGCCTTCGAGAAGGCGATATAGGCGTTGAAGCCGCCGGTGGAGCCGGAATGCCAATGGATCGGCGTGCCGTCCGTGGCCCAGGCGACGAACCAGCCGAGCGCCATCGCCCCGCTTCCCAGGCTTCCGGGATCGGCCAGCGACCGCCCATCCACCTGCACCGACTGCGCCAGCGCCAAGGTCGCCGCCACCGGCGGGGCACAGCCATGGCCGCCCAGCCCGGCAGCCGCACCCGCCGGACAGTCGCCGAGATTGGCGGACAGCCAGCGCAGCAGATCGTCGGCCGAGGAATAGAGGCCGAAGGCGGGCAGCATCGCCGGCGCCTCCCAATCCGGAACGACCCGGCCGCGGGCATGGCCTGCCGCCTTGCGCGCCCGCTGCTCGGCGGTCGGATGCAGGGTGGTGTCGCGCATCCCGAAGCGGTCGGTCACCACCCGCTTCAGCAGCGTTTCGTAGGGCTGACCGGCCGCCGCCGACAGCGCCTCCCCCAGGACCGACATGCCGGCATTGGAATAGCTGAAGCGCACGCCCGGCGACACCGGCAGCCGATAGCCGGACAGCCACAGCGCCAGTTCGCCGCGTGACAGCGGCTTGTAGGGGTTGCGGGGGTCCTCCAGCCGGTTCCACGAGAAACGCGGGGTTTCGGGCACGTTGGGCAGGCCGGCCGTGTGGGTGGCGAGGTCGCGCAGCCGGATCGGCCGGCCCTCATACTCCGGCACATGGGCGACCGGCACCGGGCCGACGCGGTGCAGATGACGCTGCAGCGGGTCGGCGGGATCGACCCGACCCTCCCGCATCAGCTCCGCCATGATGGTGCCGGTGAAGGGCTTGGTCAGCGAGGCGATCTGGAACAGGGTGCGCCCATCGGGCGGCCCGCCGTCGGGGCGCCCGGCATCGCCGCGCCCGACCACCAGCGTCCGGCCGTCGCGGATCACGCCGACCACCAGACTGCCGGCACCGGCCGGCGGCTGCCGGTCCTCCACCGCGCGGGTCACGTCGCCCACCAGTTGGTCGGGACTCCGGTCCAGGCCGATGGCCCCGGTGGGCCCGAGCGGAACGCTCCACAGCAGCAGACACAAAACGCCCCAGAGCAGCCCGCGCCGCATCCCCGCCTCCGCCCGGCCCCAATCGCGAGTACGGAGAGTGGGCGGACGTACGGCGGGCGCACAGGGCCGCGAAGGGCGATGCGACGAAAGACGGCGCGGGAGCCGCCGGGGTACTCCACCACCGCCCCGCCACCGCCCGACCGGTCGGGCTTGGCAGGTTTGCGGGGGTTATTCGGTGGGGATGTCGGCCCTGGGCGGGCGGCGGTCCTTGACGATGGACAGCGGAACGTCGTCGGCCGCGATCTCCAGGATCGGATGGCCGTCCAGCAGCGAGGGACACCGCTTCACCTGGGTGAAGGCCAGGAAGAAATCGGCCTTGCGCCAATCCGGCTCGATCCCGTTCACCAGACGCAGCCAGGGCGGCAGTTCGAACCGCACCGCCAGCGTGTTGCCGCAGACTGTCAGCGTGTACTGGCGCGGCGGGGCATGGCCGTCATTTTCGCGCTCGACATACTCGACCAGTTCCTGCAGCGCCTCGTGCAGCGAGTTGCCCCAGTAATCCAGCTCGAACTTGCCGTCGGCGCCGCGTACGCCTCCGACGAACTGGTTGTAGTACACGTACTGGTTCGGGTGCATGGCGCCCAGCTGCCATGCGTACACCACGCCGACCACGGTCATCGCCGCGGCGAAGGTCTGCCCCAACGCCCGGCCGCCGCGCTGGCACAGGGTCCACAGCCGGTCGGCGGCGATCGCCGCCATCACCACCATGGGCGGGGCCAGGAACAGGAAATGGCGGATGCCGTTGTAGACCGACGGCCGCATCAGCACGAACAGCAGGATCGGCAGGAAGCCCGCCAGAACCAGCGGCGTGTAGCGGACGACCGTGAAGGCGCCGGTCCGCCGCCAGCCGCCGCGCGCCAGCCAGACCGCCGCCATCACCACCGCCACCCCGACGCCGATCACCACCGCTTCCGGCAGCTTCACCGCCAGATAGACCGGCAGGTACAGCGCGGGCGGCGCGTTGGAATGGACCAGCTCGCCCATGAACAGCGTCTGGATGTCGATGGGGAAATGGGAGACGACGCGCAGGGCCTCCAACGGGTTGCGGAACGGCCGCTGCACCACCCAGGGCCAGAACACCGCCATGATGACATAGGCGACCGGAATCGCCGGCCACAGGCTGAGGAAGGCGCGCCGCGCATCGACCAGCGCCCAGCGCCGGCCCTCCTGCCGCGTCACCAGCGCGAAATGCATCGCCATGGCGACCGCCAGATAGAAGCCGGCCAGCACCGCGCCGACGCGGATCGCCAGGGTCAGGCCCAGCACCAGCCCGAACTTCAGCACCGCGCTGCGGCTCGGCCGCGGCATCTGCTTCAGGATGCGGGTGGCGAAATAGAGCGTCCACACCATGCCGGCCGCGAAAGGCACGTCCTTGGTGTTGTTGAACATGGCGCCGTAATAGACACCGCTCAGCGACAGCAGCGCCGCGGCGATGAAGCCGGCGCGCGGACCGGCCAGCAGCCGGGTGTAGCGCCAGGTGCCCGCGATGCCCAGCACGCCGACCAGCGCGCAGAGCAGGTGCCGCGTCTCATACTCCTCGAAGGGAGAGAAGGGCACGATCACGGCGGTGACGAGGTCGAACAGCCCGCCGTAATAGGCCAGATCCTTGAAATGGAAGGCCGACCGGTCCTGGAAGCCGCTGAGGTAGTAGGACAGCAGCTTCTTGCCGTAGATGTGCTGCACTTCCTCGTCCGTGCTGATGCCGTAGCTGAGGAAGGTCAGCGCCGCGAGGATCAGCAGGCCCAGCAGAAGCGCGCGCGACAGCCCGTCCCACAAAGCCGCCTCGCCGCGCGGCAGCACGACGCCGCCAGCGCCGGCGGTGGACGGCGCGGCCGTCGCCACGGCGGGGCGGCGGGCAGAGGAAGTGGGGCCGCCGACGGTATCTCCGTCGTCGCGCAGGCCGGTCTCGATGCTCATCGGCGCGGCTCCCGCCCCACTGATCCGCCGACGGGATCGAACTCATGCTCATCCCGGCCATCCGCCGGGCCGAAGCCGTGGGCCGATCGCACGATGAACAGCGGCCGGCCCTTCACCTCGGCGAAGACACGGCCCAGATAGTCGCCGATGATGCCCAGCGTGATCAGCTGGATGCCGCCCAGGAACAGCACCGCGACCAGCAGCGATTCATAGCCCGGCACGTCGATGCCGTGGACCAGCGTGCGGATCAGGCGGATCAGGATATAGACGAAGGCGACGCCCGAAACCGCCATCCCGACCAGGCTCCACACCCGCAGGGGGAAGGTGGAGAAGGCGGTCAGCCCGTCGAAGGACAGGCGCAGCAGCTTGACGAAGCCCCATTTGGTGTCGCCGCCGGCGCGCTCCCCCTGTTCGTAGGGGATCGCGGCCTGACGGAAGCCGACCCAGGCGAAGATGCCCTTCATGAAGCGCGTGCGCTCCGGCATCCGGTTGATGACCTCGACGACGCGGCGGTCCATCAGGCGGAAATCGCCGACCTCGCGCGGCAGCTTGATCTCCGACAGATGGTCGAAGACCCAGTAGAACAGGCGGGCGAACAGCCGGTGCTTCAGGCTCTGGCCGACGCGGGCATGGCGCACGGCGACCACCACGTCGAAGCCCTCGCGCCATTTGGCGATGAAGGCCGGCAGCAGTTCCGGCGGATGCTGCAGGTCGGCGTCCATCGGCACCACGGCGTCGCCGGTGGTGTGGCTCAAGCCGGCGGACAACGCCAACTCCTTGCCGAAATTGCGCGACAGATCGACCACCTTCACCCGCGCTTCGCGGTCATGGACGTCCAGCAGCCGGTCGATGGTGTCGTCGCGGCTGCCGTCGTTGACGCACACCACTTCCCAATCCATGTCCAACCCGTCCAGCACCGGGACCAGCCGGGCGAACAGGGCCTCGATGTTCGGCCCCTCGTTGTAGAAGGGAATGACGACCGACAGGCAGCCGCGTCGCGGGCGACCCGACCTGTTCGCCGGAGGCCGGTTCGCCGATGGAAGGACCTCGCCCTCAAGGCGGACGGGAGTGGTCCGGACCTCCGGAGAAGCCGCGGAAAGGGGCGCGTCGGGAATGGACATGGCCAGCCGTCGGGTCAAAGCGTCAGGGACCGGGAGATGAAGGGATCGGCGACGACCCCGGTCGGCCGCTGCGCCCTTCGGCATATATCACGATACGGGGGGATGTTCAAAATGCCTCTCCTGTGACCGCCACGGCACAAAAAATGGTCTGTCCGCCCGTGAAAGCGTCCGGACCCCGGTTACCTGCGATCTGCCGAAACAGGCAAACATCCTCCGTTGCCGTTTATTCCATTGCAGCGGAACGACCGCATTTCCCTACGTCACCCACAGGTCACTCCGGTTGCCGGCACACGCAACCGCACCATACCGGGGCATGTGGCACGCTTTCTGAAACAGGTCGCAATGCCTGACCTTTTCGGATCGTCCCCGAACCAAGGTTGGGCAACGTCCCTGTGCCGATGGAGGCCCCGGCCATGAGCCTTTTCAATCGCTTTTCCGTAGGAAGCAAGATCACGGCGGCCAGCGCCGGCATCCTGGTGTTCCTGGTGCTGATCGGCGGTATCGGCATTGCGGCGCTGTCGGAAGCCGGCGGCGCCGTGGACACCTACCGGCGGCTCGGCCAGCAGACCAACGAGCTGGGACGCATCCAGGCCCTGATGCTGGAGATGCGCCAGCAGGCCACCCGTTTCCTGCTGACCGGCGATGCGGAGGTCGGCGCCACCGTCCGCCGCACCGCGGAGGACGCGGCGCAGACCATCGACAAGGCCCGCGCCCTGTTCACCGACCCCGCCCTGCTGCAGACGGCCGACCACATGGCGCAGGAGATCGCCCAGTATCGGGAGGCCTTCGCTGCCATGATGGATTTCCAGGACCAGCGCAGCAAGGCCATCGCCGACCTGGACGAGATCGGGCCGCGGCTGGAAACCGCGCTGGACGGCATCATGGACAGCGCCGGCGCGGCGGGCGACACCGACGCCGCCTATCTGGCGGGCATGGCGCTGCGCCACATGCTGTCGGCCCGCATCTCGGCGACGCGCTACAATGTCGACGGCTCCCCGGCGCTGGCCGCCCAGACCCGGTCCCAGTTCACCGACGCCGCCGGCCGCGGCGGCGCGATGATGGCGAAGCTGACGGACATGGACCGCCGCAAGATGGCGATGTCCTACACCGCCATGCTGCGCGTCTACGTCAGCGGCTTCAACGCCGTGGTCAAGGCCACCACCGAGCGCGACCGGCTGGTCAACGAGGTGCTGATCCCCGTCGGCGATTCCATCGCCAAGGAGGCGGAACAGCTGACGGAAGCCAGCGTCGGCGCTCAGAAGAGCCTGGGCATGGCAACCGGCGCCTTCCTCGACAAGGCGCGCGGCGGGATGGTGCTTGCTTCGCTGGTCGCCGTGGTCCTGGGGCTGGCGACGGCGCTGCTGATCGGCCGCGGGCTGTCGCGGCCGGTGGTGGCGATGACCGACCGCATGACCCGGCTGGCCGGCGGCGACCGCAGTGTCGACATCCCCGGCCTGGATCGCGCCGACGAGATCGGCGGCATGGCCAAGGCCCTGCAGGTGTTCAAGGACAGCCTGATCGAGAGCGACCGGCTTGCCGAAACCCAACGCGCCGACCATGCGGCGCAGCGTGGCCGCGGCGAACGCATCGACCGGCTGACCCAGGAGTTCGACCGGCTGGTGCTGCAGGCGCTGGGCCGGGTATCGGCGGCGGCGACCCAGTTGCAGGCGACCGCCCAGACCATGTCGGCCACCGCGGAGCAGACCACCCGGCAGGCCGATGCGGTCGCCAGCGCATCCAATGAAGCGACCGGCAACGTGGAGACGGTGGCCGCAGCGACGGAGGAACTGACCGCCTCCATCGCCGAGATCGGCCGGCAGGTGGCGGAGAGCACCCGCATCGCCGGTCAGGCGGTCGCCACCGCCGAGAAGACCGACGGCACCGTCCGCGGTCTGGTCGACGCCGCCCAGCGCATCGGCGAGGTGGTGCAGTTGATCACCGACATCGCCAGCCAGACCAACCTTCTCGCGCTGAACGCCACCATCGAGGCGGCGCGCGCCGGCGAGGCGGGCAAGGGATTCGCCGTGGTGGCCTCGGAGGTCAAGAACCTCGCCAGCCAGACCGCCAAGGCGACGGAGGAAATCGGCAGCCAGATCGCCGGCATTCAGGAGATCAGCCGGCAGGCCGCCGGCGCCATCGCCGAGATCGGCCGGGTGATCGCCGAGATCAACCACATCTCCACCACCATCGCCGCCGCGGTGGAGGAACAGGGCGCAGCCACCAAGGAGATCAGCCGCAACGTCCAGCAGGCGGCGCGCGGCACGCAGCAGGTGTCCGGCAACATCGCCGGCGTGTCGGAAGCCGCGGCCTCCACCGGCGATGCCTCGCGCGAGGTGCTGACCGCCGCCGACGGGCTGAACCACGAGGCGACCGACCTGCGCGGCTTCGTGTCGCGGTTCCTGGCCGAAATGCGCGCCGCGTAAGAAACGGCACCGATCTTCAGCGCTACGGTGACAGTTATGGCGCCGGCGGGACCCGAATGGACCGGGGCTTGCCGGCGCCCTTCTTCTGGCGGGCAGCCCTGCTCCTTTGTCCGGTTACTTTCCCCTTGCGCCACGCCGCCCCCTTGGGCACATAGGCGCGATGATCCTGACCCCCATCGCCATCGACGACATGCCGAAGGCCATCGCCGCCTTCGACGCCCATCTGGACAGCCATGCCCAAGCGCGGGCCGCCTTCCGCCGGATCGCCGCCACCTGGCCCGTCCGGCCGGCGGACGAGCCCGGCGGCGGTGTCGATACGCCGGCCCATCGGGCGGACGCGGTGCGGCTTGCCCATGCCCACGGCATCGACACGCTGGACGAGCCGCCCAGCCGCTCCTTCATGTGGGACGGCAAGGTGATCCGCACCGATGTCGAGGCGACGGTGATCGTGCATGAGGTGGCGCACTGGCTGTGCGCGACGCCGGAGCGGCGGACCCTGATCGACTACGGCCTCGGCCCTGGCCCGGAGACCACCGCCCGCCGGGAAGCGCGCGCCGACAAGCGCCTGTGCTTCGAGGACTGCATGCACGAGGAGCAGCAGACCTCCCTGCTCGGCGTGCTGTGGGAAGTGGAACTGGGCCAGCCGGGGATCCTGGCCTTCCTGGAGCAGAACTGGATGGAGCATTGGGAGCGGCCGAGCACCGCCGCCTTCTTCATCCGCCACGCCGAGGAACTGTTCACCCGCGGCCTGATCGACGCCGACGGCCGCCCGACGACCGCGCGCGACTGGGCGGATGCACGGCAGGGCGCTCGGGTGCTTTCCCCGCAGTTTTAACGGGATTGCAGTGACCGTGTGCCGTCCGGCCGGGCCTCGGGTTGCGCCACCGGCGTGCACAGGCGTGAACCTACAGGGTTGATTGCTCTTGAAGCCAAGGACACCCTCATCGACCGTCATCCCCGCGAAGGCGGGGATCCAGTGTTTCCCAAGCCGAACCAATGGGTTAAGCCTGGATCCCCGCCTTCGCGGGGATGACGCGGAGATAAGGTGCGGAGCCATCCGTTAAGTGCGCAGGCTGGAGAGCAGGCGGGCAGCTCGCAAGCTGTCACGGAGCCAAAATGCGAAAGGCCGGCACCCGAAGGTCCGGCCTTTTGAGATCGCATGCTCCGGCGTAATGACCGGAGGAAACTGGAGCGGGCGAAGGGATTCGAACCCTCGACCCCAACCTTGGCAAGGTTGTGCTCTACCCCTGAGCTACGCCCGCGCTCCGTACTGCCGTTCAGCAACTTGTCGGTGCCGTCCGGCGGTGTGCGGCGGACTATACTCATCGGCCGACGCAATGCAAGGGCCTTGTTTCAGTTTTTTTCACCGTCTGGACGATTTTCCGCACAGCCGGTAAAAGGGCTGTCATGGACACCGCATCGACCTCCCTTCCGGGCGTCTCCCTGCCAGATGGCGACGCGCCGCTTCCGACCTCTCCGGACCAGTTGCTGGTGCGGCTCGACGCGCTGGGCATCCAGGCGACCACGCACAGCCACCCCCCGCTGCACACGGTGGAGGAGAGCAAGGCCCTGCGCGGCGCCCTGCCCGGCGGCCATTGCAAGAACCTGTTCCTGAAGGACAAGAAGGACCAGCATTGGCTGGTGGTGGCGCTGGAGGATGCGCAGGTCGACCTGAACCGGCTGGACAAGGTCATCGGGTCGGCGCGGCTGTCCTTCGCCTCGGCGGAGCGGCTCTGGCGCTTCCTTGGCATCCGGCCGGGATCGGTCACGCCCTTCGCCCTGGTCAACGACACCGAGCGCAAGGTTCGCGTGGTCCTGCAGCAGGCGATGATGGAGCATGACCTGCTGAACTATCATCCGCTGCTGAACGACCGCACCACGGCGATCCGGCGCGACGACCTGCTGCGCTTCATCCGCGCCTGCGGTCACGAACCGGCGATCGTCGAGTTCGGCCGCGCAGAGAACGACAGGGCGGACTGACCGGCAGGGCGGCCGTTTCCACGCAATGCTTGCCTGAGCCGCCTTGCGCGCTCACATATGTCGGCAACGACAGGGTCCAGGACCGCCAGCGGCCTGACCGGCAACTCCATGGCCCACCGGGATGTCCTAATGGGCCAGGCATCACCAACGGGACCGAAACACGCCATGTTCTCCATGCCCCCCGCCAACGGGTCCAAGCCCGCCGCTCCCGGTGCCGCCCCCGGTGCCGCCGACATCGTCAAGGACAGCACCGACCGCGCCTTCATGGCGGACGTGATCGAGGCCTCGGCCGACGTCCCGGTGATCGTCGATTTCTGGGCACCCTGGTGCGGCCCCTGCAAGCAGCTGGGTCCGATCATCGAAAAGGTGGTGCGCGCCGCCAAGGGCGCGGTGCGCCTGGTGAAGATCGACACCGACGCCAACCCGATGATCGCCTCGCAGCTGCGCGTGCAGTCGATCCCGGCGGTCTACGCCTTCTTCCAGGGCCGTCCGGTCGACGGCTTCATGGGCGCCCTGCCCGAATCGCAGGTGAAGGCCTTCGTCGACAAGCTGGTGGCGCTGGCCAAGCAGGCCGGGGCCGGCGGTGGCGCCGGCGAGTTGCTGGAGGAGGCCTTCGCCCAGGCCAAGGAGATGATGGAGGGCGGCGACCTGCAGGGCGCGCTCGACCTCTACAGCCAGATCATGCAGGCCGAGCCGGAGAACGCCCAGGCCTATGCCGGCATCATCCGCTGCCTGATCGCCGCCGGCGACCTGGAGAACGCCAAGCAGATGCTGGCCCAGGCCCCGGAAGCCATCGCCAAGGACAAGGAACTGGCCAACGTCCGCGCCGCTCTCGACGTGGCGGAGCAGGCCGCCAACGCCGGCCCGATCCCGGAGCTGATGGAGAAGGTCGCCCACGATCCGAACGACCATGCTTCGCGCTTCGACCTCGCCATGGCGCTGTTCGCCGCCGGCAAGCGTGAGGCGGCGGTGGACGAGCTTCTGGAAATCTTCAAGCGCGACCGGACCTGGAACGACGACGGCGCCCGCAAGCAGCTGGTGAAGTTCTTCGAGGCGTTCGGCCAGACCGACCCGCTGACGGTGAAGACCCGCCGCCGTCTGTCGACCATGATGTTCAGCTGACGCTTTTCCGAAAACAGGACGGCTGTTCCATCGGCGAAGGGGTTCTATCTGATTGGCATGACCAGAAACCCCACCAGATACCCCTTCGACCCTGAGTTCAGCCAGTTGCCGGCGATGATGCCGATCTTCCCGCTGGCCGGCGTTCTGCTGCTGCCGCGGGCGCGGCTGCCGCTGAACATTTTCGAGCCCCGCTACCTCGCCATGGTCGAGGACGCGCTGGGCAGCGGTCGCATGATCGGCATGGTCCAGCCCCTCGACCCGGCCGGACGCGAGCGCGAGCCGGCCGTCTATCCCTGCGGCTGCGCCGGCCGCATCACCAGCTTCGCCGAGTCCGACGACGGCCGCCTTCTGATCACCCTGACCGGAGTCGCCCGGTTCGAGATCGGACGCGAGGTGGAGGGCACCCGCGGCTACCGCCGGGTGGTTCCCGACTGGCGCCCCTTCCGCGCCGATCTGGAGCCCGAGGCCTGCGGCGATATCGACCGCAACCGGCTGCTCGGCGCGCTGAAGACCTATTTCCGCGTCCAGGGCCTGTCGGTGGACTGGAAATCCATCGAATCGACGCTGGACGAGCGGCTGGTCAACTCTCTGGCGATGATCTGCCCCTTCACGCCCGGCGAAAAACAGGCGCTGCTGGAGGCGCCGACCCTGGCGGAACGCGGGAAGCTCTTGATCGGACTGGTCGAGATGGCCATTCTCGACAGCCATGACGGGGACGGTCCGCCGCCCAAGCATTGACGGTCTTCCAATCACCGCCCTTCTTCCAATCATTATGAGACACGACATGGCGACGCCCGAGGACAAGAGCAGCGACGCGAAAACCAACGCCCGCGTCGACCCGAAGCTGCTGGAGATTCTGGTCTGCCCGCTGACCAAGGGTCCGCTGCGCTATGATGCCGAACGCGCCGAACTGGTAAGCGAGCGCGCCGGGCTGGCCTATCCGATTCGCGACGGCATTCCGATCATGCTGATCGACGAGGCCCGCAGCCTGGACAAGGCGGGGTCGCAGCGATGAGTGATGACGGCTTCGGAACGGTCCATTGGCCGACCGAAATCCGCCTGAAGAAGGAGGAGAAGCGGCTGGAGGTCGATTTCGACGACGGCCGGACCTTCTCCTACCCGGCGGAGTTCCTGCGCGTGGTCAGCCCGTCCGCCGAGGTGCAGGGCCACAACCCCAGCCAGAAGCAGACCGTCGCCGGCCGCCGCCATGTCGGCATCATGCGTCTGGAGCCGGTCGGCAACTATGCCATCCGCATCGTCTTCGACGATTTGCACGACAGCGGCATCTACAGCTGGAAATACCTCTACGAGATCGGCACCGAACAGGAGACCCTGTGGGCCGAATATCTTGAGGAGTTGCAGGCCAAGGGCCTGAGCCGCGACCCGCGGCGGTGATCGTGTCCCTCTCCCGACCCAAGCCGGGAGAGGGCGCTCACTTCACTTCCAGATCGGCTTCCCGCTGCCGGGCAGGCCGTACAGGTCCCATTTGCGGCTGACCTTCTCCACGACCTCATCGGTCATGTGGAGCTTCTCGCCCCATTCGCGCTTGGTCTCCGGCGGCCATTTGTTGGTGGCGTCCAGACCGACCTTGCCGCCAAGCCCCGATTCCGGGCTGGCGAAGTCGAGATAGTCGATCGGCGTGCCCTCGATCACCGTGATGTCGCGGGCCGGGTCCATGCGGGTGGAGATCGCCCACATCACGTCCTTCCAGTTCCGCGCGTCGATGTCGTCGTCCACGACGATCACCCACTTCGTGTACATGAACTGGCGCAGGAAGGACCAGACGCCCATCATCACCCGCTTGGCATGGCCGGGATAGGCCTTCTTCATGCTGACCACCGCGATGCGGTAGGAGCAGCCTTCCGGCGGCAGCCAGAAATCGACGATTTCCGGGAATTGCTGGACCAGCAGCGGGATGAACACCTCGTTCAGCGCCTCGCCCAGCACCGACGGCTCGTCGGGCGGACGGCCGGTGAAGGTAGACAGGTAGATCGGCTTGCGCCGCATCGTCATGGCGGTGACGGTGAAGACCGGGAAGGGCTCGACCGAATTGTAATAGCCGGTGTGATCGCCGTAGGGCCCCTCGTCGGCGTACTCGTCCAGGCTGACATGGCCTTCCAGCACGATCTCCGCCTGGGCCGGCACCTTCAGCGGCACCGTCCTGCAATCCACCAGTTCCACCTTCTTGCCGCGCAGCAGGCCGGCGAACTGGTATTCGGACAGGGTGTCGGGCACCGGCGTCACCGCCGCCAGGATGGTGCCGGGATCGGCCCCCAGCACGACGGCGCAGGGCAGCGGCTCGCGCTTTCCGCCCTTTTTGTCTTGATGGGCGGCCCAGCGGTGATGGTGCTGGGCGCCGCCGCGGTGCTTCAGCCAGCGCATGATGGTCTTGTTCCTGCCCAGCACCTGCATGCGGTAGATGCCGAGGTTGAAGTCGTCCTCGCGCTTCCCCGTCGGCCCCTTGGTCACCACCAGCGGCCAGGTGATGAGCGGCGCCGGCTCGCCCGGCCAGCAGCTCTGCACCGGCAGGCGGCCGAGGTCGATGTCGTCGCCGGTCAGCACCACCTCCTGGCACGGCGCCGAGCCGACGGTCTTCGGCTTCATCGACAACACGGTCTTGGCAAGCGGGATCAGTTCCAGCGCCTCGCGGAAGCCGCCCGGCGGCTCCGGCTGCTTGAGGAAGGCCAGCGTTTCGCCGACCGCGCGCAGCTGGTGCGGCTCGCGGTCCATGCCCCAGGCGACCCGCTCCACCGTGCCGAACAGGTTGACCAGCACCGGCATCTCGGAGCGCGTGCCGTCGGCCTTGACGACATTCTCGAACAGCACCGCCGGGCCGTTCTCGGCCAGCAGGCGGGTCTGGATCTCGGTCATCTCAAGCACGGTGGACACCGGTTCCTTCACCACCACCAGCCGCCCCGCCTTTTCCAGCCGGTCGATGAAGTCACGCAACGAGGTGTAGGGCATCGCGGGGTGTCCAATGTGGTGGTGCATCCGAAACGGACGATAACCTTCAACTCGGCGGCCGGTCCGTCAAGTGCGGTGGAGCGGAAATGCGGAGAAAGACCTGTATTGGCGCTTAGCTCGCCGAGCCTTCCTTCCGACGTCGGTTTCGCCGGGCGGCGAGTAGTGTGTTGAACTCGTCAGCATCAATAAATGGCCCGGCCAGCCGCTGAGCAATCAGCCGCCGAAGCAGGTCGATCGTGCTTTGCGAGTGCTCGTCCATGCCATCGATCGGCTGCTTCGATGTGTCCGTTACCATAACCACCTCCACCTCAAAATACAGGACGCCGCCACCCGCACAAAACAAAACCCCTTCCCCGCCCCTGGCGGACCAGGGGTCCATCCGGAAGCGGGAAAGGGGCTTCGTCACCTCTCAGGGACCGGGGTGCGAGACCCGGCCAAGGGATCAGGGCCTGGGATCAATACATGTGCTGGCCGCCGTTGACCGACAGGGTCGAGCCGGTCATGAAGCCGTTGTCGTCGTCGACGAGGTACAGCACGGCCTTGGCGATCTCCGACGCGCGGCCCAGGCGGCCGACCGGGATGCGGGCGACGATCTTCTCCAGCACGTTGGCCGGCACCGCGCGCACCATGTCGGTGTCGATGTAGCCGGGGGCGATGGCGTTGACGGTGATGCCCTTGGCCGCACTCTCCTGCGCCAGCGCCTTGGTGAAGCCGTGGATGCCGGACTTCGCCGCGGCGTAGTTGACCTGACCGTACTGGCCGGCCTGGCCGTTGACCGAGCCGATGTTGACGATGCGGCCGAAACCACGCTCGCGCATGCCGTCGATGACGTTGCGGCACATGTTGAAGCAGGAGGACAGGTTGGTGTGGATCACCTTCTCCCACTGATCGTAGGTCATGCGGTGCATCACGCCGTCACGGGTGATGCCGGCGTTGTTGATGAGCACGTCGACCGGGCCCAGGTCGGACTCGATCGCGGCGATCCCCTTCTTGCAGGCGTCGAAATCCGCGACGTCGAACTTGTAGGTCGGGATGCCGGTGCGGGCGGTGAACTCCTCGGCCGCCTGATCGTTGCCGGCATAGGTGGCGGCGACCTTGTAACCGGCATTCTTCAGGGCGACGGCAACCGCCTCGCCGATGCCGCGGGTGCCCCCAGTGACGACTGCAACACGAGCCATAGTTCTTCTCCCCAGATTTAGTGATGATTGGTTGGTTTCTTTGACTTTTTATTGTTGGGCACGGGACTCCCTCCGCAGGTCCGGCGGATGTCCCGAGCCTTAAGCGAAGCGGGCCGTTTCCCAGGTTGGAAAGCGGCCCGTCCGGTCATCAGTCGCGCTGGACGCAGAGGGCGATGCCCATGCCGCCGCCGATACACAGGGTGGCGAGGCCCTTCTTCGCGTCACGCTTCTGCATTTCGAACAGCAGCGTGGTCAGCACGCGGGCGCCCGAAGCACCGACCGGGTGGCCGAGCGCGATGGCGCCGCCATTGACGTTGACCTTGCTGGTGTCCCAGCCCAGGTCCTTGTTGACGGCCAGCGCCTGGGCGGCGAAGGCCTCGTTCGCCTCGATCAGGTCGAGGTCGTCGACGGTCCAGCCGGCCTTTTCCAGCGCCTTGCGCGAGGCCGGGATCGGGCCGGTGCCCATGATCGACGGATCGACGCCGGCGGTCGCCCAGGAGACGATGCGGGCCAGCGGGGTGATGCCGCGCTTGGCCGCGTTCTCCGCCGTCATCAGCACCAGGGCGGCGGCGCCGTCATTGATGCCCGAGGCGTTGCCGGCGGTCACCGTGCCGTCCTTCGAGAAGGCCGGGCGCAGCTTGGCCAGCGATTCCACCGTGGTGCCGTGCTTCGGATACTCGTCGTCCGACACGACGACGTCGCCCTTGCGGCCCTTGATGGTGACCGGGACGATTTCGTCCTTGAAGCGGCCGGCCTTCTGGGCGGCCTCGGCCTTCTGCTGGCTGGCGGCGGCGAAGGCGTCCTGCTCCTGGCGGGTCAGCTGCCACTTCTGGGCGACGTTTTCCGCGGTGTTGCCCATGTGATAGCCATGGAAGGCGTCGGTCAGGCCGTCGCGCAGCATGGTATCGAGCAGTTCGGCGGAACCCATCTTGGTGCCGTTGCGCAGGTGCATGACGTGCGGCGCCATGCTCATGCTCTCCTGGCCGCCGACGACCAGGATATCGGCGTCGCCGTTCTTGATCGCCTGATAGCCGAGCGCCACGGTGCGCAGGCCGGAACCGCAGAGCTGGTTGACGCCGATGGCGGTGGCCTCCACCGGGATGCCGGCGTTGACGGCGGCCTGGCGGGCCGGGTTCTGGCCCTGGCCGGCGGTCAGGATCTGGCCAAAGATGACCTCGTTCACTTCCGCCGCGTCGGTCTTGGCGCGGGCCAGCGCTTCGCGGATCGCGACCTCGCCCAGGACGTGGGCGGGAACGGCGCTGAGGGCACCGTTGAAGCTGCCGATGGGCGTACGGGCGGCACCGGCGATGACGACTTCGGTCATTGAACGCTCCTCGAAATAGGACAGTTTTATTATAGCGCTGGTGGGACGCTCGGAGTGATTGTTACCTTAAGTCGGGCAACATGACAGGTGCAAGCTGGCTGAAGGTCGCGGCGCTAACCTGTCGCAGCAAGCCATTCGGCCAGCGGCTTCCACACTCCGGTCTCGGCGCCCGCACTCACGACCATTCCGATATGGCCGAGCGGGGGGCGCAGGATCCGGGCACCGGGGATCGCGGCGCCCAGCGCCAGGGCGGAGGCCGGCGGGACGATGCGGTCGCGCTCCGGGATCAGGGCCAGGGTGGGCACGCGGATGGCGCCCGGATCGACCGGCAGGCCGGCGATCATCCAGGTGCCGGCCATGGTGTCGTTGCGCCCGTACCAGCCGGCCAGCGCGTCGCGCGCCACCCCGGCCACCAGCGGCACCCCGTCGTTCAGCCAATCCTCCAGCGCGACGAAGGCGGCCGCGGCGCGGGAGTCCGGCACCATGCGGGCGAAGCTGGTGAATTTCTTCAGCGCCAGCAGCGGGTCGAGCTGGGCGAACAGCGCCTGCAGCGCGTCGGTCGGCAACTCGCCCCAGCGGTCCAGAACCGGACCCCAGGGCTGGATGAAGGTCGCCACCCGACGCGCGGTGGCTGCATCCTCCGCGTGGAAATCCCACGGCGTGGCCATCAGCACCAGCCCGGCGACGGCGCGCGGCCGGCGCTGCGCCAGCGCCGCGGCCAGCAGCCCGCCCATGCAATAGCCGGCCACCGGCACCGGCGCCCCCACCGTCTCGACGACGAAGTCCAGCGCCCGCTCCAGCCGGCCGGCGATGTAATCGGTCAGGGTGAAGCGGCGCTCCAGCGGCCCCGGCCTGCCCCAGTCCAGCAGCAGCGGCCGGAAGCCGTGCGCCGCCAGCCAGCGCATCAGGCTCTTGTCCCGCGACAGGTCCAGGATATAGCCGCGATTGACCAGCGACGGCACGAACAGCACCGGCCGGCCACCCGCCCCATTACCGCCGGCCCCATCGCCATAATCCAGCAGGCGCGATCCGCCTTCCGTCCAGACCACCGGCGGGTCGGGCAGGTCGCGGCGGTAGGGGTGGTGGCGATACCGCTCGATCCCGGTCAGGACGGCGTCGATGCGGCGGCGAATCTCGCGGTCGACTTCACCGGTCAGGCGGTCGGCGCCGTCCGCCACCCCGGCCAGGGCTCCGTCCGGCCTTCTGTCCGGGGTCATCCGGTCGGCCTGCGACATTTCGTCCCTGAGCGCCGCCGCCCGGTCCCGCAGGGCCGGACTCCAGGGCAGCAAGCCGTTCCTCAAGAGCGGCAATGCGGCCGAGGAGCTGAGCAAGCTGCCCAGAGCCGCCGTCAGATGCAGGGCCAGCGGGCGCGGCCCCTGCCGCCTCCCCGGCCTTGTCCCTGTGCCGGGCGGAGTCCCCCCCGCCTGCCTGTCGTCCGCCAGACGATCGCTCATCGGAAGGCTGTCCGTGTTGGGGGTAGCCGGTGTTCGGGAATGGCCACGGGCGGGGATCCCAGCCGGTGCCGGCCATGGAGCCGGCGCCGAACCCGCCCATTCCGAAACCGCCCATTCCAAAACCCAACGCCCCGGCGCCCTGCCCCATCATCTGGAACAGACGGGTCATCATGTCCGCCGCTTCCGGATCGGCGGCGCTGGCCGTCCATTGGTCCTGCCACAGGTCCAGATAGCGGCGCGCCAGCGATTCGTAGGAAGGCGGATCGCCGGACGATTGATCGGAAGGACGGTCTGGGTTCGACGGGTCGGCCATGGCCGGATTATAGGGGCGGCGGGGCCGGATTGACCAGTCCGGCATGGCGGGTCACCTGACCTTTCGGGTATCGGCGGGAGTGGCCCGGGCGCGTTCCATTTCTCCGTCTGCACCGGCTGAACCAACGCAACCGCGGCGCTATGCCGCGGCGCAACGCTGGACAAATTGCTATCCCTTCGAGTAGTCCTAATGACGGAACAATTTCCGCCGCCTGTCCCGCGTGTTCCGGAACACCAGCCCTGGAACACGTCCCTTCTTGAAAGAGTCCGCGATGGCCGACAAGGAAGACCAGAAGTCCGCTCCGATCACGATCAAGAAGTACGCCAACCGGCGGCTCTACAATACCGCCACCAGCAGCTACGTCACGCTGGACCATCTGTGCCAGATGGTGAAGGACGGCTTGGATTTCGTGGTCTATGACGCGAAGACCGGTGAAGACATCACCCGGTCCGTCCTGACCCAGATCATCGTGGAAGAGGAAAGCAAGGGGCAGAACCTGCTGCCCATCAGCTTCCTGCGCCAGCTGATCGGCTTCTACGGCGACAACATGCAGTCGGTGGTGCCGCGCTATCTCGAATATTCGATGCAGGCCTTCTCCCGCAATCAGGAGCAGATGCGCGACTATTTCCAGAACACGCTGGGCGGCATCTTCCCGTTCGGCCGGCTGGACGAGGTCAGCAAGCAGAACATGGCGATGTTCGAGCGCGCCATGCGCATGTTCACGCCCTTCGGCGCCGCCGGCGGCCCGGACGAGATTCCCGGCGGCCAGCGCCCGGCCGGCCAGCCCGGCCCGTCGTCCGCAAACCCGCCCGCCGGACCGGGCGGCGTGACGTTCGACGAATTGCAGAAGCAGATCGACGAGCTGCAGAAGCAGATCGCCAGCATCGCCAGCCCGGGTAGCAAGTCGGACACAAAGTAACCGGACGGTCGGACGGATCCGGCGGAAGATTTTTCCGACAAACCGGCGGCACGGAAGGCGGGGTCATACCCCGCCTTTTTCATTGCGCGGGCCGGGACGGGCGCGCAGGCTTGGAACTGTGCATAGGGGGCACCTTCGCGTCCACGGTGCCGGTCCGGCGGAATTGCCGGATTTGCCGGCCCGTCCAACCGTCAGGAGGGAACCGACCGTGACCACCGAATTGACCGTTTCGATCACCATGACCAGCGACGACCCGCGCGAGGTCACGCGTTTTGAAAACCTGTTGCGCGACTGGCTCAGCCATCAGCCGGGCGTGGCCGGCATGGCAATCGCCGACCGCGGCAACGATGTGGCGGCCGAGAATATCTGGCGCGCCGCCCGCAAGGCGACCTTCGGCCCGGCGCTCAAGAACCCCTTCGCTCCCTAACGGCGCTGTAGCTTTATGTTTGGCGATCGGATTCACGCTCCAAATCGATTCCGATTTTACGCGATCCGATCTAACCGGAGCGATCAGCCCCTGAACAGGTGCGGGATCATCGCCGAATCCGGGCCGACGCCGGAGCCCAGGCGCGGATCGGCCGATTCCCGCACCCCCATGCCCAGGCATTTGTCGCCGACGATCCAGGCGTGCAGGACGGCGCGCGTGTCCTCCTCGCGGAAGCAGGGCGGTGTTTCCAGCCAGACCGCGCCATGGGCCGCGACATCCTCGCCGATGTCCGGCCCGTCGTCGGCGATCACCGCCCCCTGCTCCAGGATGCGGCTCGGCGCGCCGTCCAGCCCATGCAGCGCGCGCACGGTCACCATGTCGGCTCCGGCCACGCCGCTGGGATCCAGCGCCGCACGGCACAGGTTCGGGTGGCGTGGATAGAGATAGGACAGCACCGCCAACAGCCCGTGGTTCGACCACAGCCAGCACCACAGCGGGGACAGCACGCTCATGCCGCTGCTGCGCAGCCGCTGAAGGAACCCGTCGTCGGCCAGCCCGTCCCAGGGGTAGAGCTTCGCCAGCCAGGAGATCGGCTGCCCCTCGTCATCCAGGAAGCGACGGCCGTCCCAGGCGATGGACTGCAGCGGCAGCAGGCGGGTGTCGATGCCGGCCTCCGCCGCGGTGGCGGCGAGATAGACCAGTTCGCCCTCGCGCACCGGATCGGGGGTGGCGCAGGTCGCATGCATGCGGCCGCGCCCCTGTACGCCCGTCGCCAGTTCCTCCCACCGCTCCACCAGCGCCTCGTGCAGACCGTTGAACTGGTTGGCGTCGGGGGCCATCGCCTCGCGCCAGTTGCGCTGAATCAGCGAGGCGGCGAACAGCCCCTCGCAGGTGTCGTAATTGCAGCCCAGCAGTTTGACGCTGTCGCGCCCGTCATAGGCCAGCGTCAATCGTCCGGCGAGCCCGCCCGCCCGTTCGTTTCGCCGCCCGCCGGCCCAGTAATCGAGCCACGACGCCTCCAGCAGGCGCGCGAGGTCGCCGCGGATGCCGAGCGAGGCGAACAGCTTGTGCTCCATCACATGGCGCACGGCGACCGCGATCATGCTGTGCAGCTCGTCAGCAACGCTTTCGATCAGGTCGATCTGCGAAGCGGTGAACTCATAGACGGTGTCCTCCCGCCAGGCGGCTCCGGCCGACATGGCGCGCACACCATAGGGATATTTGCGGAGGCCCGGGCGCCAATCGGCCCGCGGCTTCATCGTCGTCCTGCGCATGCCGGTTCCGATCCCCGGATGTCAGTGCCGGCGAGCCGGACGGCGCGCAGCGGCGGCGGACGGGCGCGTGGAAAGGGAGACGGGCAGCAAGCTGGTCAACGGTCCACTGGTCAACGGTCAACTCCGGGGGAGGCCAATCCGACGCAGGCGCGGATGCTCGCGACGCAATCGCTGCGACGCAAGCACAGCCTTGCGTATGTAACCCGTCCCGCTGCAGCGCACCAGCGCGCATCCGCGATAGCTCCCCCTCGCAGGAGAGCGTCGGAGCCGCGCCGAATGCGGCCGCCTCCAATTGACCGGCCCCAATCAACCTATGTGGCGACGGGCCGCTGCGGCGAAAAGCGACAGCGGCCCGTTCCGGAGTGCGGCGCGCGTCAGATCAGCGGCGCCGAGGGATTCCGGGCGAGCGACCGCATCGCCCACAGCGCCAGACGGCCGCGACGCGGCTTCATCGCCTCGGCCGCCCGATGCACGGGCGGGATCGACGCCAGGCCGGGGACAAACACCGGCCGGTCGTCGCGCGTGCCGCCGAGCCGCTGGAGCCGGCGTGCCGACAGCACGAGGCGCAACACCTCCTCTTCGGACACCGCACGACGGGCCGTGACGGAGGCGAGGCTTGCCGCCTCGCACAAAGCCGCCCGTTCGGCCAACAGCCCGGTCAGGCCCTTGGCAGCCGCCGTCAATGCAGCTTCATCGTAAAGGGCGAGGACAAGCGTCCTCAACCCGTGTTCCATCCGTGTGGACATGGCGGGGGCTCCGGAAAAATCGGAATGGCATGCGGTTCTGATGCGCGTGAATCGAAGCGAACAGATGAAAGCTCGCGGTTCGACAGGCGCAATTATCCGTGCGCGGCACCCGTTCGGCCATGCGCCCCAAGGTGGTAACACCCTGTCTGCATCTTGCTGATGCAGGATAGCCACAGTGGCTGTACCGATAAATTTCCGGATTGGTCGGGAATTAACCGCCCCGACAGGCGGGAAGAAATGGTGGAGCCAAGGAGGATCGAACTCCTGACCTCTACAATGCCATTGTAGCGCTCTCCCAGCTGAGCTATGGCCCCACTATATTTCTTCTACTCTTCACCAACACTGGAGATGTTGGTGCGCTTGGAGGGAGTCGAACCCCCACGGCCTTTCAGCCACTAGGACCTGAACCTAGCGCGTCTACCAGTTCCGCCACAAGCGCATCCGCGTTACTTGGGGTCACGCGGGGCGCTCTATGTACCCAGACCGGGCGTCGCACTCAAGGGGGAAAATGCAATCGCGCAAAAGTTTTTTGGGGCGGGGGCGTAACGCCCCCTACTCCGCCGGTTTGATCGCGTAGAAGCGGTACACCCGCACGCCGGCCTCGATGGCGGCGACGCGGCGGGCCCACAACTCGACCTCCTCCATCACCGCCAGCTTGGTGGGGGTGTCGAGTTGGAATTTCTCCAGATGTTCGACCAGCCCCTGGATGGCGGACAGGATCAGGCCGCGATGGGTGTCGGAGATGTCCTCCGCGATGCGGAGGTCGAGGTTGCGCTGGGCGAACGCGTTCGCCATACGGTCCTTCGGCCACAGGTTCGGCGTCAACGGCTCCTTGTCGCACCAGCTCTGGATCGCCTTGGCGCCCATCACATCCGCTTCGGCGATATAGTCGGTGATCAGCAGGTGGCCGCGCGGCTTCAGAGCCAGTTCCATTCCGTCGAACATCTGTTCCTTGTCGCGGACGAAGAACAGGCCTTCCTTGTAGACGATGGCGTCGACGCGCTTGGGATAGCCGAAATGTTCGGGATTGAAGGTCTCGATCGGCGCCTTCTTCTCCAGCCCCAGCTTGAAGGAGCGGACCATCCCCTCCTTCGCCAGCAGTTCCGACGCCTCCAGACCGGTGACCCAGCAGCCGTACTTGCCGGCCATGGTGCGGCTGGTGCCGCCCAGCCCGGCGGCGAGGTCGAGCACGCTCATCGCCGGGTTCAGGCCCAGCGGCTTGACCAGATAGGGAATGTGATCGGCGCCGCCGGGGGTGTTGAAGCCCTCGCCCCACATCTTCTCCGCCACCTCGATGCGGGTGGCGGTCCACAGCGGCTTTCCCCAGCGGTTCATCCCGGGGCCGGGTGCGGCAGGCTGCGGTTGTTCGGGCTGGTGCGGCTGCTCCTCGCCCTTCTTCGCCTTCAGTCCGGAGAGGTCATAGCCTTCCCACCACGCATAGAGGCGCGTCTTCAGGCTCGGTCCATGCCCGGACGATCCGTCCTTGTCCGTCATCGCCCTTTGTCCGTCATCGCCGACTTCCCCATCCGACGCCGCCCGTCCGAATCCGCCCGTCCGAATCCGCAGGGCGCAACATGCTTGCGGTTGTTCTGCGCGATCCAAACACACCGCCCGCAAGAATCCGTCCGGCTTCAGGTTAGACGCACGCTAATTGCATGCAAGTGGAAAAATTTCTCCGCGGAAACACGGCCGTCAGCGCGCGGTCTTGGCATGGGCCGCGCCCGATTCGGGCAGGGACGCCATGCGCGTGCCCGACGCATTCAGCACCGGGGCGCAGGCTTCCGGCATCTTGCGGACCACCCGCGGCTCGGGCTTGTAACCCGGCGGATGCTCGGTCGCGGGGGAGGCGCTGTCCAGCCAGGACATCAGTTCGTCGTCACAGCCGTCGCCGTCGGGCTGGGCCGTCTGCTGTTCGCACAGCGGGCTGCCGGCCGGGCAGTTCAGCCGGATGTGCATGTGGCCGTCATGGCCGTGCCAGGGCCGCAGCTTGTTCAGGAAGCCGCGGTCGGACCAACTGCGCTGGCACATCGCCAGCTTGATCGCCGGATTGACGAAGATGCGGGCGACGCGGGGGTCGCTGGCGGCGATCTGGATCATCCGGGCCTGCCGGTCCGACCAGTCGGCGGTGACGCGCATGCGGTCGTAATCGACATACTTGATCTCGTCCAGCCGCTCGCGCCCGGCGCGGCCCATCGGCGGCAGGTCCAGCCGCAGCCAGACATCGGCATCCAGGCCGATCTGGTGGCTGGCATGGCCCGACGGCATCGGTCCGCCGCGCGCCTGCCCCATGTCGCCGATCAGCGCCGTGCCCAGCCCGGCCTGCGCCACCCGCTGACCGAAGTCGCGGAGCATGTCGACCAGCACCGGATGGCCGTAATTGCGCTGGCGCGACAGGCGGATCACCTGATAGCCGACGCCTTCCGGCGTCAGGGCGCGGGCACCGGCGATGCAGCCGGCCGCGTAACCGCCGATGGATCTCGGTGTCCCCAGCGAGGGACCGGCCACCGCCCCCCAGGCGATGCTGGTGGCATAGGCCGGGATCGGAACCGGCTTTTTCTTCTTCCGTGACTTGGCGTCGGCATCGCCGGCCGCCAGCAGAGCGGCCACCAGTCCAACGCATGCGATCGCCTTGAAGGCGCGCCCCCCGAAAGCACGAATCCCCATGTCCGTCCCCCCGCCGTCCCCGGCACCGCGGCCGATACCGCTATAGCGGATCCGTGGTTAAGGAATGATGGAGGATGCATCCGGACCGCACAACCGGACCGTCCGGCACCGGCCGGGTCCATCCGGGCAATCCGTCCGGGGTGCGTCCGACGGCCCCGTTCTGGCCACCATCGCCGCACAGGAGCACCCCACCCTGGCTGACCGGACTAGCCGCAGCGAATATTGACAGGCCATCATTAGCAATGGAAACGTCAAAGCATCATCAACAAGGAATTCGATAAAATGCCACCGACAATGAGCTTCCGTATTGGCGATATCGTCAGTGTCCGCGGTTGCTTGACCCGACTGATCGATATTATCAACCGTGATCCTATTCATTTGGAGGACCTGATCGGTTTCCACCGTGGGCGCCTCAGCCGCGGCTATTACCTGCTGCTTCTGAAGGAACCGATGGCTGCCGGGGAATTCCAGTTCCTGGGCTACACCCACCTGTCCGGCGGCAAATACGGCCTGCCCAGCAACGATCCCGCGGTGGAGACGGCACGGCAGACGGTCCAAGGCTCCCTGGAGCAGAAATTCGGGGTCGCCGGGGTGAACGGCCTTGCCCGCAAGATCGCCGGCGACATCCCGGCAACGGGGGAGCGCCGCCTTGCCAAGATCGTCCCGGTGATCGGCCACGACCAGGCGATGGGGCCGGCCGACCAGTATCCGGCGTCCAAGCACGGCATCGCGCAGTTCAACCTGACAGTTCCGAAGAAATTCCTGGTTTCCGCCTTCGTCGATCCCAACCGGCGGTTCCAGGGCGGCGGCCTCGACCTCGTCATCGACAAGGGAACGGCCTATGACAGCCGGCGGGCGGTGTTCCAGTATCTGTCCGCCGCCTGACGGCTTTCAGCGCAAGGCGCTCAGTCAAGCGTCTGGCGGTAGCGCTTCAACGCCACCACCGTGACCACCGTCAGGAACAGCGCCAGCGCCAGCACCTCCGCCGCGATCTCGGCGAACCCGTTTCCTTTCAGCAGGATGCCGCGGACGATGCGCAGGAAGTGGGTCAACGGCAGTATCTCGCCCACCGCCTGCGCCCAGCCCGGCATGCCGCGGAAGGGAAACATGAATCCCGACAGCAGCATCGACGGCAGGAAGAAGAAGAAGGACATCTGCATCGCCTGCAGCTGGTTGCGCGCCAGCGTCGAAAAGGTGAAGCCGACGGCCAGATTGGCGGCGATGAACAGGATCAGCACGGCGGACAGCAGTCCCAGGCTGCCGACGATCGGCACGTCGAACAGCAGCCGCGCCGCCACCACGATCAGCAGCACCTGGACATAGCCGACGACGACGAAGGGCACGATCTTGCCCAGCATCACCTCGAACGGCCGGACCGGCATGGCCAGCAGGTTCTCCATGGTCCCGCGCTCCCGCTCGCGGGTGACGGCCAGCGCCGTCATCATCACCATGGTCATGGTCAGCACCACGCCCATCAGCCCCGGCACGACATTGTATTGGGTGATGCCCTCCGGGTTGTAGCGGCGGTGAACGCGCAGTTCCACCGGGTCCGGGCCGGCACGCAGGCCCGCCAGCGGCCCGGTCAGGTCGGGGTTCAGCGCCTGCCGGGCGATGGTGGACAGCGCCGACAGGGCGTTGCTGGTCGCCGCCGGGTCGGTCGCGTCGGCCTCCACCAGCAGGACCGGGCGTGTGCCGCGCTGGAGATCGCGGGCGAAGCCGGTGGGGATGGTGACGGCGAACTGCACCTCCCCCTCCGCCAGCAGCCGGTCGATCTCGGCCTCGGACCCCGCGGTTCGGGTGATGGCGAAGTAACGGGAATTCTCCATCGCCGCGACCAGCGTGCGGGCGAAGGGGCTGGAATCGGCGACCAGCACCGCGGTCGGCAGCGCCTTGGGGTCGGAGTTGATGGCGAAGCCGAACAGGATCAACTGCAGGATCGGCACCCCCACCATCATGGCGAAGGTCAGCCGGTCGCGCCGCATCTGGATGAATTCCTTCACCATCACCGCCATCAGGCGGCCCGCCGATATCCGCGCCATCGCACTGCCTCACAGGGCTGGGGATGGGGAGAAGGGTAGCGCGGTTCGATGGAAGCGTCGATGCCCCCTCCCTTCCCATGCTGCGCATGGGCCCCTTCCCTCCCCCGCTTCGCGGGAGAGGGTGGATTCGCAATGCGGCGGCAGTCCCCTCCACCTCGAAGAGGGGGAGGGTTAGGGAGGGGGCATCGAAGCCGACACTTCCCCCTACGCCACCCCGTCCGCGCGGTCGAACTGCAGCGCCGCCAGCCTCGCATAGAGGCCGCCCTGCGCCACCAGTTCGCCATGGGTGCCGGTCTCCACCACGCGGCCCTGGTCCATCACCACGATGCGGTCGGCGTTCAGCACCGTCGCCAGCCGGTGGGCGACGATCAGCGTCGTGCGGCCATGCATCAGCCGGTCGAGCGCGTCCTGAACCATCCGTTCGCTCTCGGCGTCGAGCGCGCTGGTCGCCTCGTCCAGCAGCAGCACCGGCGGGTCGCGCAGGATGGCGCGGGCGATGGCGAGGCGCTGACGCTGGCCGCCCGACAGCCGCACGCCCTTCTCGCCCAGGAAGGTATCGAACCCCTCAGGCAGCGCATCGAGGAAGTCCAGCGCATGCGCGGCATCGGCGGCGGCGCGCACCTCGGCGTCCGAGGCATCGGGCCGGCCGTAGCGGATGTTCTCCCAGGCGTTGGCCGAGAAGACCACCGGGTCCTGCGCCACCAGTCCCAAACGACGGCGCACCTCCACCGGATCGGCGTCGCGCAGTTCGACCCCGTCGAGTCGAACCGAACCGGCCTGCGGGTCGTAATAGCGCAGCAGAAGCTGGAACACCGTCGACTTGCCGGCGCCCGACGGACCGACCAGCGCCACCCGCTCGCCCGGGCGCACGTCCAGCGAGAAGCCCTCCAGCGCCGCCCAATCGGGCCGCGAGGGGTAATGGAAGCGGACGGCGTCGAAGGACAGCGCACCCGCCGCCGGGAGCGGCAGCGGCTTCGGCACGGCGGGCGCGCGGATCTCCGACTCGACGGACAGCAGGCTGAACAGCCGTTCGGTGGCACCGGCGGCACGCTGCAGGTCGCCGATCACCTCGCTGATGGCGCCGACCGATCCGGCGACCACCACGGAATAGATGACGAAGGCCGACAATTCGCCCGGCGTGATCCGCCCGGCCACCACGTCATGGCCGCCGATCCACAGGATGATGCCGACGGCGCCGAACACCAGCACGATGACGATCACCGTCATCACCGCCCGCACCCGCACGCGGCGGATGGCGACGTCGAATGCTTCCTCCACCCGCTTGCCGAACAGGGCGCGGTCGATGGCCTCGTGGGTGAAGGCCTGGACCGTGCGGATGGCGGCGAGCGTCTCCTCCACGAAGGATCCGATGTCGGCGATGCGGTCCTGGCTGTCGCGCGACAGCTTGCGCACCCGCCGGCCGAAGAAGATGATCGGCGCCACCACCAGCGGAACCACCAGCGCCACCAGCCCGGTCAGCTTGGGCGAGGTGATCAGCAGCATGCCGGTGCCGCCCAGGAACAGCAGCGTGTTGCGCAGCGCGATGGAGGCCGACGAGCCGACCACCACCTGCAACAGCGTGGTGTCGGTGGTCAGGCGCGACAGGATCTCGCCGGTCTTGGTCGTCTCGAAGAAGCCCGGCGACAGGGTCAGCACATGGTCGTAGACGGCGCGCCGGATGTCGGCGACCACCCGTTCACCGATCCAGCTGACCAGATAGAAGCGGCCATAGGTGGAGGCCGCCATCAGCGCGATCACCCCCAGCAGCACCAGCAGCGCCCGGTCGAGCAGCGTGGTGTCGCCGCCGGCGAAGCCCTGGTCGATCAGCACCCGCATCCCCTGCCCCAGCCCCAGCACGGTGCCGGCGGCCACGGTCAGCGCCATCATGGCGCCCAGGATCCGCCATTTGTAAGGAAGCAGGAACGGCACCAGTCGGCGTAGCGGGCCAAGGTCGCGGCGGCGGGTATCCGCCTCGCCACGGGCGGAGGCGGCGATCATGTCGGGGGAGGGTTGGCGAGCCACGCGGTTCCCGCTTGTCAGTTGGGGTTATTGATGCGGATCGCTGGCATATAGCGCGGTAAAGGGACGCCAACAAGGCGACGGACAGGCGAAACTGCCCGGAAAAGAGCCGTGGAGCGCGTCGCGACCATCCCGAATGAGGCGAGATTCCGGGGTTGCGCCGGGGAGGGGGTTTTGGTATAGACGCCGCTCGCTTTGCAGGAACCCCGGCCATGAAGACTGACATCCATCCCGACTATCACGAGATCACCGTGGTCATGACCGACGGCAGCTCGTTCACGACCCGCTCCACCATGGGCAAGCCGGGCGACACGCTGCGCCTCGACATCGACCCGAAGTCGCACCCGGCCTGGACCGGCGTGCAGAAGCTGCTGGACACCGGCGGGCAGATCGCCAAGTTCAACAAGCGCTTCGCGAACTTCGGCCTCAAGAAGTAAGCGTTACCGCACTTCTATCCTGCCGATGCGAAAAGGGCGTCCGACCGGTTCGGACGCCCTTTTCGTTTGCGCTTGATCCGCAGGATCGTTTGTGCAGTTTCCGCAGGAAACCGCTACCCCACCGCCGCCGCGGCCTCGCGCTCCACATCGGCGCGGACCATGGCGTCGAGCCGGTGGACGCGCATATACAGGCTGTGGCTGCGCTCCAGCAGGCTGCGCAGGCCGGACGGCAGATCCTCGTTGTCGGGGCCGCTGGGGTCGGAACAGATCTCGCCGCCGGACAGCGCGAAATCCTCGCTCGCCGCCTGTTCCTTCGACATCTCGCCGGCATGCACGGCCTTCTGCGCCAGAAGCCACGCCATCACCTGGGTCAGGCGGCTGGTCACCCGCATGGATTCGTACGAGATCTGAAGACGCACCTGCGGCGGCAGCTTCCGGTGTTCGGCCGCATCATGATAGGCGATGTAATTCCGCGCCTCGATCAAGAGGGCCATCGTCTCGTCATAGGGACCGTTGAAGAAGAAGGTGTGCGAAGTCATGGTCGTCGGCCCCCTCCTGCGGACTTACGGCCCTAGCGTGAGCCTTGCCGCAACTGATTAACAATTGGTGACCGGGCGGCACCCGGCAACCCCAGGCGGGGATTGACCGGTCATTGTGGCCCCGCCCTCTTGAACAGGGAAAAGCGTCGATTATCTCTCGCTCGTCAGGCGGATGCCCATACGGGGTCCGCCATCGAACCGGCCCTTGGGCCAGCCCTCAGAGGACCGACCGATGCCGTGGTCCTCGACGGCCGTATCGCTCTTTCGGAGGATATGTCATGCGTAGCTACGACCTTTCGCCGCTGTTCCGATCCACCGTCGGTTTCGACCGCCTGTCGCGTCTGCTGGAGACCGCGACCACCGGTGACGAGTCTGCATCCTATCCGCCCTACAACATCGAAAAGCTGAGCGAGGATTCGTATCGGATCACCATGGCCGTCGCCGGCTTTGGGATCGACGACCTCAACATCGTCGCTCACCAGAACTCGTTGACCGTCACGGGTAAAGCTAAGAAGGACGAGCCGACCGGCCAATTCCTCTACCGGGGTATCGCCGGGCGCGCGTTCGAGCGCCGCTTTCAGCTGGCCGATTTCATCAAGGTGACCAGCGCGTCTCTTCAGAATGGCCTTCTGCACATCGAGCTGGCGCGCGAGGTACCCGAAGCGATGAAGCCGCGGAGCATTCCGATCGTCACCGCCGCCGGCAGCGGCGCGGTGGAGGTCGAGACCCCCGCCCTGACCCAGCAGGCGGCCTGACACGCCTGACACGATCCGTCCGCGCATGACGCGGACATGGGAACGGCGCCCCGGACCATCCGGGGCGCCGTTTCCTTTGCCGATCAGTCGATGTCCGCGGCGTCTATTGCCCCAGCTTCGCAGTATCCAGCACGATCATCGCCACGCCGATCTTCTGCTTTCCCGCCGGGTCCAGCAGCGGAACGCTGGCTTCGGTCAGCATGGCGCCGCTCTTGTCGTCCTTCTCCGGATCGGTCATGTAGAGATCGGCGTTGCCGGTGAAGACCTTCTGCCATTTGGGCTCGTCGCCCTGCCAGAAGTCGGAGGTTCCGGCGGTCTGGCCGACATTCAGGCCGTGGTCGTCCATCAGCAGGATTTCGACGATCCGGCCGTTGCTTCCCGCCACGACCTGCTTCAGCTGTTTGGACACCGCATTCGACAAGACCGCATCGAAGGCCGGGTTGGCGCCGCCGGCCTTCGCCGCCGCCTTCCACTGGTTGTCCATCTCGTCGATCTTGGACTGGGCGATGCCGGCATGCTTGGCATTCTGCGACTTCACCGCCCCGACCACCGCCGGATCGGACAGCCAGGTCTGGGCCTGCGGACTGACCGCCTTGCGCACCGACCCTTCCAATGCCGGGTCTGCGGCCGACGCCATGGAAATCGTGCCCGCGCACAGCAGGGAAATCGCACAGCCGGCAATCCAGAATCGAGCCTGCGTCATGTGGTGTCCTCCCAGTCGTTTGGCCCATGGATGGGCGGGGCGATGGTCGGACCAGCGATGCCGTCGCCACAGCATCGGCTCTTGTTTTTCCGCAAAACGGAAGATCCGTAATGCTGATAAAATGCCTTTTATCGACCGGCCGGCCGGAACCGCGTCACCGCCGCGGAAAACTGTCCGGGGGCGCCAGCACCCACTCCGCGTAACCTGCCCGCATCAGCTCGTAGGCGGCGACCAGCCCGGCCGCGCCGGCGTAGGCGGTGACCAACACCTGCTCCGGCGGCACCTGCGCCCCGAATCCGATCAGCAAAGCCCCCAGGAATGGCCCGCCCAGCAGAAATGCCGCCAGCCACAGCGGTTCGGCCGACAGCCAGGCGCCGAGCACCGCGCGGGTCCGCTGCGACAGGCGCAGCAGCCCGCCGGCCTTGGCGTCGAGCGCTTCGAGGCTGCCGGCACGCAGTTCCGCCAAACGCCGGCCGTCAACATCGATGAAGACGACCTCCACCTTCATGCCATGACGGCGAACCGAGGCCCGCACCGAGTCGCCAAGCCGCGTTTCCAGCAGGATCGCGTTGCCGCCCAGTGCCGGCAGCGCATCGCGCACCTCCTCCGGCGGCTCGCCCCACTCGCGCAAGGCCTCCAGGATGACCCGGGGATCGTCGCAGGGGATCGCATCCATATGGATCACCCGCCCCTGCGGCGCCGTCACCTTCAGGATCAGCACCTGCTCCGCCGGATCATGAGTGCCTTCGACGCGCAGGCCGCCCTCGACGACATAGGAGAATCGCAGGCATCCATCACGGCGGCTGAGCGTGTTCATGGCGGCACCCCTCCGGTCGCACCCCTGGCGGATCGCACCAAAGGGATCTTGAGCGTTGGTTATCTGGGCGTTGGCGTCGACATGACCAACAAACCAGCCGGGGGAACGGCCATCGCGACGCGCGGCGAAAAAGGGGAAACCCGACCGGCCGAGGCGGCATCCGGGCATCAAAAAAGCGCCTAGCCGGTCCGGCTGGCGCTTTCCGCTATCTTCTCTCTCTCAGAAGAGAGAGAATGGCGGATGGGGGGAGATTCGAACTCCCGATACCCGTGAGGGTATGCCGCATTTCGAGTGCGGTGCATTCAACCGCTCTGCCACCCATCCGCTGCCCCGTTTGGCGGGGTGGGCGGAACCTATATAAACGCCTTCGGGCGTGCAAGCCTTTTTTGCAGAAAAATGCGATGGCCTTGGCCCGCAACCCTGTTGACTCTCAGTCCCTCCTGAGTATAGATCGTCGCTCCCATGAACGGGCTTGCGCATCGAACGGTGGGCGAGAAGCCCGCCGTTTGTTTTGACATAGGCAGTGACGACAATGTTTGCAGTGATCCGCACCGGCGGCAAGCAGTACAAGGTCGCCAATGGCGACGTGATCCGTGTTGAGAAGCTCGAGGCCGATGCTGGCGCCTCCATCACGCTCGATGACGTGCTGATGGTCGGCGACGCAGGCAACACCACCATCGGCACCCCGACCGTGGCCGGCGCCTCGGTCGTCGCCGAGGTCGTCGCCCAGGACCGCGGCCCGAAGATCATCGTCTTCAAGAAGAAGCGCCGCCAGAACTACCGCCGCAAGAACGGCCACCGCCAGGACCTGACCGTCCTGCGCATCACCGGCATCAACGGCGCGGCCTGATCCGGGTTCTCCGGTCGGGCTTCCAGGCGCATCTTCAGTTTAGGAGCAACACCCCATGGCACACAAAAAGGCAGGCGGCTCGTCCCGCAACGGCCGTGACTCCGCCGGTCGCCGTCTCGGCGTGAAGCGTTTCGGTGGCGAGAACGTCGTCTCCGGCAACATCATCGTCCGTCAGCGTGGCACGAAGTTCCACCCGGGCGAGAACGTCGGCATCGGCCGCGACCACACCCTGTTCGCGATGGCCAATGGCCAGGTTTACTTCAAGCACAGCTCGAACGGCCGCACTTTCGTGAACGTCGTTCCGGCCAACGACCAGGAAGTTCCGGCCGTCGCTGCCGAGTAACCTCTAAGGTCGTTGCGCGGCCTGTGTCGCAGGCCTGCACGCTTGTGGGATAAAATCGGGGGACCGGGCGACCGGCTCCCCGATTTTCGTTTTCAGTCCGGTGCCGTCCCGCCGCCGGTTTCCCTTCCGTTTACGGGCAGGTTCCCCGATGAAGTTTCTCGATCAAGCCAAGGTCTTCCTGAAGAGCGGTGACGGCGGCCCCGGTGCCGTGGCGTTCCGGCGCGAGAAGTTCATCGAGTTCGGCGGCCCGGACGGCGGCGACGGCGGTCGGGGCGGGGACGTGATCATCGAGGCGGCGGACGGCCTGAACACGCTGATCGACTACCGCTACAAGCAGCACTTCAAGGCGCAGCGCGGCCATCACGGCATGGGCAGCAACCGCAACGGCGCGCGCGGCGAGGATGTCGTCCTGCGCGTGCCGGTCGGAACCCAGATCCTCGACGAGAATCAGGAAACCGTGCTGTGCGACCTGACCGAGGCCGGCCAGCGTCGAGTCTTCCTGCGCGGCGGCGACGGCGGGCACGGCAACGCGCACTTCAAGACGCCGACCAACCGGGCGCCGCGCAAGTTCCATCCCGGCTGGCCGGGGCAGGAGCAGTGGGTGTGGCTGCGGCTGAAGCTGATCGCCGACGCCGGTCTGCTGGGCCTGCCCAACGCCGGCAAGTCGACCTTCCTGGCCGCCACCACGGCGGCCAAGCCGAAGATCGCCGATTACCCCTTCACCACGCTGGCCCCCAACCTGGGCGTCGTCCGCGCCGGTGACGAAGAATTCGTCATCGCCGACATCCCCGGCCTGATCGAGGGCGCGCACGAGGGCCATGGGCTGGGCGACCGTTTCCTCGGCCATGTCGAACGCTCGCGCATCCTGCTGCACCTGATCGACGGCACGGCCGACGACGTCGTCGCCTCCTACCGCACGATCCGGAACGAGTTGGAGGCCTATGGCGGCAACCTCGCCGACAAGCCGGAGGTCATCGGGCTGAACAAGGCCGACGCCCTGCTGGACGAGGAGATCGAGGAGAAGAAGGCGGCATTGGAGGAGGCATCGGGCGCCGAGGTCATGGTGCTGTCCGGCGCCACCGGCCAGGGCGTGAAACAGGTCCTCTACCGGCTGCTGACGGTCATCAAGGAGTCCAAGTCGGAAGAACCCGAGGTCATCCACGCCCCCGCAACCCGTTCCATCCCGCGCCCGCCGGTCGGCCAGAAGCTGCCCGACGACAGCGGGATGCAGTGGGATGACGAAACCGGCGAATGGGTCGGCGGCGAGGACGAGGACTTCGAGGAGGATGATCTCGAAGAGGGCGATCTCGAAGAGGGTGAGGAGCTGGACGGCGAAGAGCTGGACAGCGACTCGGACGAAGTCCTTGACGGAGAGGAGCCGGAGGGCGAAGAGGACGGCTCGGACGACGATACGGACGGAACCTCCCGCCATGGCGCTTGACGCCCCTACCCTTCTCGAGTCCCGCCGGCTGGTCGTGAAGATCGGCTCGGCCCTTCTGGTCGATGGGGAAACCCGGCAAATCCGCCGGGACTGGCTCGACGCGCTGGCCGACGACGTCGCCGCCTGCCGCAAGCGCGGGCAGGAGGTGGTGATCGTCACCTCCGGCGCCGTCGCCTGCGGGCGCGAGCATCTCGGCCTCGTCGGCCGGGCGCTGAAGCTGGAGGAGAAGCAGGCCGCCGCCGCCACCGGCCAGATTCGCCTCGCCCACGCCTATCAGGAAACGCTGGCCCGCCACGACGTCACCGTCGCCCAGGTCCTGGTGACGCTGGAGGACACGGAGGAGCGGCGGCGCCACCTGAACGCCCGCAACACCATCGACACGCTGCTGAAGCTGGGCGCCGTTCCCGTCATCAACGAGAACGACACCGTCGCCACCGCGGAAATCCGCTTCGGCGACAACGACCGGCTGGCCGCCCGCGTGGCGCAGATGGTCAGCGCCGACACGCTGGTGCTGCTGTCGGACATCGACGGCCTCTACACCGCCGACCCGCGCAAGGACCCGGACGCCCGCCATATCCCCACCGTGCGCGAGCTGACGCCGGAGATCGAGGGCATGGCCGGCGAGCCGCCCCCCGGCTACAGCAGCGGCGGCATGGTGACCAAGATCGCCGCGGCGCGAGTCGCCCTGTCGGCCGGTTGCCGCATGGTCATCGCCAAGGGCAAGCGCATGAACCCGCTGGCGGCGCTGGAACAGCGGCCGGAGGATGGCGGCGCGCTCTGCACCTGGTTCCTGCCGTCCGCCGAGCCGACCAGTGCCCGCAAGGCCTGGATCGCCGGCCATGTCAATGCCACCGGCGTGCTGGTGGTCGATGACGGCGCCATGCGCGCCCTGTCGCATGGCGCCAGCCTGCTGCCGGCCGGCGTCACCGCCGTTCAGGGCGATTTCGACCGCGGCGACGTGGTGATCGTCCGCACCCAGGAGGGACGCGAGGTCGCCCGCGGCCTCGTCGCCTACAGCGCCGACGACGCCCGCCGCATCCTGCGCCACAAGAGCACCGAGATCCCGGAGATCCTGGGCTATCAGGGGCGCGACGAGATGATCCACCGCGACGATCTGGTGGTGCGGTGACCAGTCTGGATTCCCCTGCCCGCAACCCGATCCGCGCCGTCCTGTGGGACATCGACGGCACGCTGATGGACAGCGAACCCTGGCACCAGCAGATCACCGTCGAGGTCTGCCGCGGCTATGGCCATGAGCTGAGCGACGAGGATTGCCGGTCGATGCACGGGGTGGCGTTCCGCGAGATCTACGCGGCGCTTCACGCCCGCCGCCCCTTCCCCATCGACCTGCACGCCTGGGCCGACGAGATCAACGCGCAGTATGTCGCCAGCGTTCATCAGGTCCGCCCGCGCGAGGGCGCCTTCGCCCTGGTGGAGGCCTTCGCCGCCCGCGGGCTGGCGCAGGCCTGCGTGTCGAACGGCGGGCGCATGATCGTCGACGCCAACATGCGCGCGATGTCGATCCCGCATTTCCGCTTCAGCATCGCCCGCGAGGACGTCGCCAACGGCAAGCCCCATCCGGAGCCCTACCTGCTGGCCGCGAAGATGCTGGGCCTGCCCCCGGAAGCCTGCGCGGTGATCGAGGACAGCCCCACCGGCGCCCGCAGCGCCAAGGCCGCCGGCATGCTGACCATCGCCTGGCCCCAGCACCCCGCCGTGGTCTTCGACACCGTCGACCATCTGGTGGAGGATCCGGGGGCGCTGGATTGGGATGCGCTTTGCGGGTGAGGGTTTTCCGCCGGATTCCCCCTCAATCCAACGTCCACTTTGCCATTTGCGGAAACGGCGCCAGCCCGTTGTCGCCCATATAGGCGAACATTCCCGCATAGCCGGTGAAGCCGGCCTGCGCCAGATTGATCAGGCCGAAATGGGTTCCCTGCTCGATCCAAGCCTGCATCGGGTGGGTGCCCTGATAGTCGTGGTATTGGTAGGATCCGGGGAAGAACAGGCATTCCTGCGGCAGGCCCAGATACTGGACCACGGCATAGGACCAGGCCTGCGACATGAACTCGCCCTGGCGGGCTGCACGGGTCAGGATCGGATCGGGGGTGCCGTCGCGCGCGGTCTGGTCGGCGAGGATGGCGTCGATGTCCGTCTGCACGTCGCGGTTCAGCAACGGCCAGTACCGGCGCGGCATGACCATGATGTGGCCGGCCTCGTGCAGCAGGTCGCCCGGTCCCTTCAGGGTCTCCGGATCGACATGGAGCGCGCCGGCATGGATGTTCACGCCGGGCAGGAAGCCGTCGCGCCCGCCCTCGCCATATTCCACCTGCATGTCGATGCCGCGCAGGAAGGCGACGATGGGTTCCAGCGCTTCGGGGTGATACATCCGCCCTCTCCACCAATTCGAAATTCGGTCGAGATATTCGCGCAACGGACGCAATCAGGCAAGCCGCACACGGAAAGCCGCCCGATGCGCGTTGTCGCATCGGGCGGCTCCGTCGCAATCTCGATTTCTGGGGCCTCTATTTCTGGGGCCGCTATTTCTGGATGTTGACCACCGCCGACGCCGGGGCCAGCGCGATGCCGCGGTCGGCCAACGAGGTCAGCCACAGATTGAGACGCTCGATCGTCGTCGGATAGGGCGAGGCGAAACCGACGGCGGCGCCGTTGGTCTTGGCCAGCTCCTCCAACTCGCGCAGCTGGTCGTCGATGGCGCCGCGCGACAGGTCGCGATCGATGACGCGGTCGCCCAGCGCCCGCGGCACACCGGCCAGATTGGCAAGCGGCCCGGCCACGCTCTTCGGATTGACCCGCGAATCGACCAGCAGCAGACCGCGCGCCTTCAGCACGTCGATCACCGGCTGCATCGCCGCCGGGTTAGCGGTGAATTTGCTGCCGGTGGTGCTGGTGATGCCGACATAGCCGACCGCCTTGCCCAGCGACCATTCCAGCCGTTCGACATTGCGGTCGGGTCCGAGCATGGTCAGCAGCGCATTCGGACCGGGATCGTCGCGCGGATAGTTCAGCGGCTCCATCGGCACCGAAAGCATCACCTCGTGACCCTTGGTGCGGGCCCGCTCGACCCAATCGTCCAGCCGCTCGGCATAGGGCAGGAAGGCCAGGGTGATGCCGGGCGGCAGCTTCGCCAGCGCGTTGCCGGTGGTGACGCCGCTGAGCCCAAGATCGGACATGACGATGGCGATGCGCGGCCGCTTGTCCGTCGCCGGGAAGGGCCGGGCATAGACCTGCCAGGGCTTGCGGCCATCCTGGGCGATGCGTGGCAAGGGACCGTTGCGGCTGTCCTCCACCAGTCCCGGCACCGGCGCCGGGGTCAGCGTCACCGCCGCCGCCGGAACGCCCGGCAGGGGCAGCGGGGCTGCGTCGGTGGGCAAAGGCGCCGCCGGTGCGGCGGCCTTGGCTTCCGGCACCGGTGGCGGCGGCAGCGGAGCGACCGCGACCGTCGCCGCCGGAATCGATGCCTGCCAGGCCTCCCGCGTCGCCTCGCCGTTCAAGGCCAGCCAGCCGGCCAGCCCGCCACCGGCGACCGCCACCAGGGCGACGGCAGCCAGCAAAGGCTTGGACAGCGGTTTGCGCGGCCGTCCCGCCGAATCGCCTCCATTGCGGCGGAAACGGCGCAGCCAGCCGAGTCCGGGGCGCAGACCCCGGACATCGAACCGCAGACGACCCAGCAGGGCGGGAGCCTTCACCGTCGGTTGCTCCGGTCAGCGCGCCGCGGCGCGCTGCTGGAACAGGGCGACGCCACGCAGCAGATCCAGCGCGCGGGCGAGCTGGAAGTCGAAGGGCGGCTCGGCCCCTTCCGCCGCCGCCCCCTCGGCCGGAGCGGCACCCGGCGCAGGAGCAGCCCCCGGAGCAGCGCCGGCGCCCGGACCCGGAGCGGGCGCCCCCGGATTGGGAGCAGCCGGCGTGCCGGGAGCGGCCGGGTTGGTGGTGGCCGGACGCGGCGCCTTGTTGGAGGCGTCGGGGTTGACCAGCGCGCCCTTCAGGTCGGCCTCGCGGCGGCGGATGACGTTCTTGTCCAGATCCTCCACCTTGGCGACATGCACCTCGATGTCCGGGGTGATGCCCAGCTGCTGGATCGAACGGCCCGACGGCGTGTAGTAGCGCGCCGTGGTCAGGCGCATGGCGCCATGGCCGGGCAGCGGGATGATGGTCTGCACCGATCCCTTGCCGAAGCTCTGGGTGCCCATGATGATCGCACGCTTGTGGTCCTGCAGGGCGCCGGCGACGATTTCCGAGGCCGAGGCCGAACCGCCGTTGACCAGCACCACCATCGGCAGCCCCTTGATCAGGTCGCCCGGCTTGGCGTTGAAGCGGGTGCCCTCCTCCGCCCGGCGGCCGCGGGTCGACACGATCTCGCCCTTTTCCAGGAAGGTATCGGACACCGACACCGCCTGATCGAGCAGGCCGCCCGGATTGTTGCGCAGGTCGAGCACGAAGCCCTTCAGCTTGTCGCCCAACTGCTGCTGGATGGAGGAGATCGCCTTCTCCAGCCCGCTCTGCGTCTGCTCGTTGAAGCTGGTGATGCGGATATAGCCGATGTCGCCTTCCGTGCGGTAGCGGACCGACTGCACCTTGATGACGGCGCGGGTCAGCGAAACGGTGAAGGGCTCGCCCGCCTCGCCGCGGCGGACGGTGACCTTCAGCTCGCTGCCCACCGGCCCGCGCATCTTCTCCACCGCCTCGTTCAGGCTGAGGCCCATCACCGCCTCGCCGTTCAGCTGGACGATCAGGTCGCCCGGCTGCAGGCCGGCGCGGAAGGCCGGGGTGTCGTCGATGGGCGAAACGACCTTCACCAGGCCGTTCTCCATCGTCACCTCGATGCCCAGCCCGCCGAACTCGCCGCGGGTCTGGACCTGCATGTCCTGGAAGCTCTTCTTGTTCAGATAGCTGGAATGCGGGTCGAGCGAAGTCAGCATCCCGTTGATCGCCGATTCGATCAGCTGTTCATCGGTCACCGGCTCGACATATTCGGCGCGGACACGCTCGAAGACGTCGCCGAACAGGTTCAGCTGCCGGTAGGTGTCCGACGAATTGCTGGACTGCGCGGTGACGGTGGCGACGCCGGCGCCCAGAAACACCAGAGCAGCCGCCGTGGCGGCGCGCTTGATCATCCTCATCTACCCTTGTCCTTTCCCCTCCGGGGCGCCGAACCCGCGTTGCGGGTTGATCGGCTGGCCGTTTCGTCGCAGCTCGAAATAGAGATCCGGATTGCCGTCCGACGGCATGACCGCCAGCGGTTCCCCGCTGGCCACCTTACGCCCGACGGCCGTGTCGATCCGGCCCAAACCCGCAATCAAACTATGATATCCGTTGCCGTGTTCCACGATCAAGATAAGGCCATAGCCCTTGAACGGGCCGGCGAACACGATCGTGCCGCCGCGCGGCGCCACCACGGCCGCGCCGGGACGGGTCTGCACCGTCACGCCGCGGCTGGTGGCGCCGAAGCGGTCGGCTTCGCCGAAGCGGGTGGTCAGCTTGCCGGCGGCGGGCAGCACCATGCCGGCGACGGCCGGCGGGCCGTCCGGAGCGCGGGCGGCCAGCTCCCGCTCGCGCGCCGCTTCCCTGGCGGCTGCGTTCTTCGCCCGCTTTTCCTCGGCGGCCTTCTCTTCCGCCACCTTCTGCTCCGCGGCGCGCAGTTCGGCCAGCTTACGTTCGGCCGCCTTGCGCTCCGCTTCCTTCTGCGCGGCAAGGCGGCGTTCGGCCTCGCGCTTTTCCGCCTCCCGGCGGGCGGCTTCCTTGCGTTCCGCCTCGCGCCGTTCGGCTTCGCGGCGGGCGGCGGCCTCAATCGCGGCGCGGCGTTCGGCCTCGACCCGCTCCATCAGCTGGCGCAGGTCGGTGGCCTGGCCGGACAGGTCCGCCATGCGCTGGCCGACCTGGACGCGCTCCTCCTCCGTCTGGCGCGACAGCTCCTCGCGCCGGGCGATCAGGCGGTTCATCTCGTCCTGCTTTTCCGACAGCGCCACCCGCGCCGCCAGCGCCTTCGCCCGCTGGCCCACCAGCTTGCCGCGGGTGTCGGCCAGTGCGGTCAGCGCCCGGGCCAAGGCATCGGCCCGCGCCTTCAGCGCCGGCACCGCATCGCGCAGCAGCAGGGCGGAGCGCAGCGTATCGACCGGGCTTTCCGGCCGGGCCAGCGCCGCTTCCGGCGGGATGCGCGCCAGCCGCTGCAGGGCGGCCAACAGGGTGGCGATCTGCTGCCGTTCGGCGTCGAGACCGGCGGAACGTTCGCGCTCCTCCGCCTCCAGCGCGGCGAGCGAGTCCTCCAGCTGATCGAGTGCCTGTTCCTGCCCGCGCGCCTGATCGGCCAATGAGATCAGCCGGCCGCGCAGGTCGTCGAGTTCGGTCTGAAGCGCCTGGGACTGGCGTTCCAGCTGCTGCTGGCGCTGCTTGCCGGTCTGAAGCTGCTGCTCGACGCGCTTCAGCGTGTCCTTGGGCGCTTCCGATTGCGCATTCGCCGGCTGGGCGAGAATCAGGCCGGCGATGATGACGAAGCCGGCGAGGATTCCCTCTCCCGCCCCGGATACCCTCTCCCCCCTGGGGAGAGGGCTGGGTGAGGGGGATGCATTTCGGAATGTAAATCCAAATGCAGGACCAAGCGCCGGGCTTCCCGCGACTCCACGCCACGCGTCCCCCTCACCCCGACCCTCTCCCCGGGGGGGAGAGGGGGAATACGGCATGAAAGAGCCACGCGGCGCCATCCGTTACTCCGCCGCCGCGCGGGCGGCGGTGCGGACCAGCAGGTTGCGGCCGGTCATCTCGGCCGGCTTCGGCAGGCCCAGCAGATCGAGCAGCGTCGGCGCGATGTCGGCCAGACGCCCGCTCTCGATGCGCGCACCGGCCGGGCCGTTGATCAGGATCAGCGGCACCTTGTCCAGCGTGTGGGCGGTGTGCGGGCCGCCGGTCTCCGGATCCTTCATCAGCTCGCAGTTGCCGTGATCGGCGGTGACCAGCATGGTGCCGCCGGCGCGGCGCACCGCCGCCTCCACCTGACCCAGGCTGCCGTCGACCGCCTGCACCGCCTTGATGGCGGCGTCGAGCATGCCGCTGTGGCCGACCATGTCGGGGTTGGCGAAGTTGACGACGATCAGGTCGTACTTTCCGGAATCGATGGCGCCGACCAGCTTGCCGGTCACCTCGGCGGCGGACATCTCCGGCTGCAGGTCGTAGGTGGCGACCTTCGGCGACGGCACCAGGATGCGGTCCTCGCCCTCATAGACCCGCTCCTCGCCGCCGTTGAAGAAGAAGGTGACGTGCGGGTACTTCTCCGTCTCGGCGATGCGCAGCTGCTTCATTCCGGCCTCGGAAACCACCTCGCCCAGCACCTTGGTGAGAGATTTCGGCGGAAAGATGGTGGTCATCAGCTTCGCCAGCACCGACGAATATTCGACCATGCCGACGGCGGCGGCCAGCTTCGGCGCACCCTCCACCGGGAAGCCGTCGAAATCCTTATCGACATAGGCGGCCAGGATCTCGCGGGCGCGGTCGGCGCGGAAATTCGCCATCAGGATGGCGTCGCCGTCCTTCATGCCGGCATAGTCGCCGATCACCGTCGGCAGGATGAACTCGTCATGCTTGTCGGCGGCATAGCTCTGCTCGATCGCCTGGATCGGGTCGGCGGCGCGCTCGCCCTCCGCCTTGGTCATCGCGGCATAGGCCTTGGCGACACGGTCCCAGCGCTTGTCGCGGTCCATGGCGTAATAGCGGCCGATGACGGTCGCCACCTCGACGCCCGGCAGCTCATAGACGTCGGCCATGAACTCTGCGACCTGATCCTTGGCGCTCTGCGGCGGCACGTCGCGGCCGTCGGTGAAGGCATGGACGGCCACCGGCACGCCCTCGCGCGACAGCACGCCGGCCAGCGCGGCGATGTGGTCCTGGTGCGAATGGACGCCGCCCGGCGACAGCAGGCCCATCAGATGGACGCGCCCGCCGGTCTTGTGCATCGCCTTGACCAGATCGTTCAGCGCAGCGTTGCGCTCCAGATCGCCCTCGACGATGGCGTGGTCGATCATCACGAGGTCCTGCATCACCACCCGGCCGGCGCCGAGATTCATGTGCCCGACCTCGGAGTTGCCCATCTGGCCCTTGGGCAGGCCGACCTCCTCCTCGCTGGCGTCGAGGAAGGCCGTCGGCTCGGCCGACCACAGGCGGTCCCAGTTCGGGGTGTCGCCCAGCGCAATCGCGTTGTCGGACCGCTCCTCGCGATAGCCCCAGCCGTCCAGAATGCAGAGGACGACAGGGCGGGGTCGGTTGGTCTCGGTCATCGCGCTTACCTTTCTCGAAAGGTTGTGGTCTCGGAGTTTTGTGTTTTTCCGCTCCGGCGCTTTTCCGCGCGCCGGATGCGACGCAGGGAATCAGGACCTGTGATAGGGGTGACCGGCAAGAATTTGTTGGGCGCGATAGAGTTGCTCCGCAAGCATGCCGCGCACCAGCATGTGGGGCCAGGTCATCGGCCCGAAGGCGAGCAGGAAGTCGGCCCGCGCGCGCACCGCGTCGCCATGGCCGTCGGCACCGCCGATCAGGAAGGCGAGGTCGCCGGCGCCGCGGTCGCGCCAGTCGCCGATCTTGGCGGCGAAACTCTCGCTGGGCAGTGCCTTGCCGCGTTCGTCGAGCGCCACCACGATGGCGCCGGCCGGCACGGCGGCGAGCAGCAGCTCCGCCTCCTGCCGTTTCAATTCTTCGGAGGAGAGGCGCTTCTTCACCTCGACCTCCTTCAGGGTGAAGGGCCACCCGAGCCGTCCGACATACTCGTCGAACAGGTCGCGGGTCGGTCCGCCCCGCGACCGCCCGACGGCGGCGAGCCACAGACGCATGGTGCGGCCCTCCGCCCTCGTCCTGTCAGGCGCTCAGCCGCGCCGTGCCCGACGGCGTCGGCAGTTCCAGACCCCACATCTTCTCGATGTTGTAGAAGGTCCGGACTTCCGGCTTGAACAGGTGGACGATCACGTCGCCGGCATCGACCAGCACCCAGTCGCACTGGGCCATGCCTTCCATCTCGACGCCGCGGACGCCGGCCTGCTTCAGCTTTTCGGCCAGCTTCATCGCCATGGCGGCGATGTGCCGCGTGTTGCGGCCCGACGCCACGATCATGTAATCGGCGAAGGTGGTTTTCCCGGCGAGATCGATGACGGTGACGTCATCCGCCTGATCGGCGTCGAGCGACGCCTGAATGAGCGCCTTCAGGTCCTGCGGTTCCAGGATCTGGGGAACGGCGGCTGGCCGCGGAGCGGTCGCGGCCGTTTCGGTGTGCGTGGTGATGGCTCCAACCTCTTGCAACGGTTTCACGACCCGGCGGCCCGTGCCTGCCGGATCGCCGTCGCCGAGGCCGGGTGCAAGGGGTTGCGTAAGAACGCCCAGGCCGGCCGCCTGCGGCGCGCCAGCCCTTTGACCCCCGACACCGACACCCGTCGACGGGTGTAGCGTTGGGCGGCCTTGCCGCTCAACGCACCAAGAGAATAGGTTGGACGGGCGAAAACCGCAACGGCCACCGAGTCGAAGATTCGATTCCAATGCTTCCAGCGCGGAATTTGTCGCAAATTGTCCGCCCCCATCAACCAAACGAAGCGTGTTCGGGGAAAGCGGCGCTGAAGCTTGACCAGCGTGTCGGCGGTGAAGCGGGTGCCGAGCGCGGTCTCGATCGCCGTCACCTCGATCCGCGGATGGGCGGCGACCGCCCGCGCCTCCGCCATCCGGTCGGACAGCGAAGCCATGCCGGACGCCGACTTCAGCGGGTTCTGCGGGCTGACCATCCACCAGACGCGGTCGAGCCCCAACGCCTTCAGCGCGAACAGGCTGATGTGCCGGTGCCCGGCATGGGCCGGATTGAACGACCCGCCGAGAATGCCGACGGTGAGGCCGGCATAGAGCGGGCCGGAATAGAGGTGGGGGGCCTTTTCCTTACGGTCGCGTCTGGCCATCGCCGCGCACGACATACTTGTAGCTGGTCAGCTGCTCGGCACCCACCGGGCCGCGGGCGTGGAACTTGTCGGTGGAGATGCCGATCTCCGCCCCCATGCCGAACTCGCCGCCGTCGGCGAACTGGGTCGAGGCGTTCCACAGCACGATGCCGCTGTCCACCCGCGACAGGAACCGCTCCGCCGCCGCCGAATCCTCGGTCAGGATCGATTCGGTGTGGTGGGAGCTGTGGGCGTTGATGTGGTCGATTGCCGCATCCACCCCGTCCACCACGCCGCAGGCGATGATGGCGTCGAGATACTCGGTGTCCCAATCCTCCGGCGCCACCGCCGTCACCCGCGGATCGGCCGCCTGGGCCGCCGCGTCGCCGCGCACGGCGCAGCCGGCATCCAGCAGGTCCTTCACCAGAACCGGCAGCGCCGTGTCGGCGATGGCGCGGTCGACCAGCAGCGTCTCGGCGGCGCCGCAGATGGAGGTGCGGCGCATCTTGGCGTTCAGCACCACCTTGCGCGCCTTCTCCAGGTCGGCGCCGGCATCGACATAGACATGGCAGTTGCCGTCCAGGTGCTTGATGACCGGCACCCGGCTTTCGTCGGCGATGCGCTGGATCAGCGACTTGCCGCCGCGCGGGATGATGACGTCGATGTGGTCGCGCATCGTCAGCATGTGGCCGACGGCGGCGCGGTCGGTGGTCGGCACCAGCTGGATCGCCGCCTCCGGCAGCCCCGCTTCGCGCAGTCCCTGCACCAGGCAGTCGGCAATGGCGCGGGACGAGCGGATGCTCTCCGACCCGCCGCGCAGGATGGCGGCGTTGCCCGACTTCAGGCAGATGCCGCCGGCGTCCGCGGTCACGTTGGGCCGGCTTTCATAGATGATGCCGACGACGCCCAGCGGCACGCGGACACGCTGGATGCGCAGGCCGTTGGGCCGCGTCCATTCCGCCAGCACGCCGCCGATGGGATCGGGGAAGTCGGCGATGTCCTCCAACCCCTTGGCCATCGCCTCGATGCGCTTGTCGTCCAGCATCAGCCGTTCGCGCATGGGGCCGGACAGGTCGCGGGCGTTCGCCATGTCCTCGGCATTCGCGGCCTTGATCTCGGACGCGCGGGCGCGGATGGCCGCCGCCGCCGCCCTCAGTGCCCGGTCCTTCGACGGTCCTGGCACGGTCGCCAGCGCGGCCGCGGCGGCGCGGGCGGCGCGGCCGAGGGCGATCATCTGGTCGTGCAGGGCGTCGGTGGTGTCGAGCAGGGCGGACATGGAGGTCTCCAGACACTCTATCCGTTGAAGGGACGACGACCTTAACGAATTGTTCGGGGTTGCGAAAGCCGCGCGGTTGTGGGACTTCGGCGTTGCGGTATGGGCGGGCGTGTGCAAAACGCAACGCGCCGTTCCATGGCCGGGCTGGGTTTCGGGTAAGGTGACATGCTGACGCTGCTGCTGATCGTCTCCGCCTTTTTCGCGGGCGTGCTGAACGCCGTGGCCGGGGGCGGCAGCTTCCTGACCTTTCCGGCGCTGATCCTCGCCGGGGTTCCGCCGCTGAACGCCAACGCCACCAGCACCGTCGCGGTGTCGCCCGGCGCGCTGGCCAGCGCCTTCGGCTATCGGCGGGAACTGGGCCGCATCCGCGACATCCACCTGCCCTCCTTCCTCGGCATCAGCCTGGTGGGCGGGCTGCTGGGCGCCCTGCTGCTGCTGTGGACGCCGCAAAAGACCTTCGAGATCATCGTTCCCTGGCTTCTGCTGTTCGCGACGCTGCTGTTCGCCGTCGGCCCGACCGCGTCGGCCTGGATCCGCCGCAACTTCACCATCGGCCACGGCACGGTGCTGGCGGTGCAATTCCTGATCGCCGTCTATGGCGGCTATTTCGGCGGCGGCATCGGTATCCTGATCCTGGCGACGCTCGGCGTCTTCGGCCTGACCGACCTGCACGCCATGAACGGGCTGAAGTCGCTGGTCTCCGGATGCCTGAACGCCGTCGCCGTGGCGGCCTTCGTCGCCGGCGGAGCGGTCTATTGGCCGGAGGCGCTGGTCATGCTGGTCGCCGCCATGGCCGGCGGCTATGCCGGCGCGTCGGTCGCCCGCCACATCCCGCCGCCGGTCCTGCGCAAGATGGTGATCCTGGTGGGGGCGGGCATGACCGTCTATTTCTTCATCACCAAGACCTGACCCCAACGGAGTTCCCCCGGCATGACCGCCTCCATCGACCGTGACGCCCTGCCCTACCGCCCCTGCGTCGGCATCATGCTGCTGAACGACCGCGGCGAGGTGTTCGTCGCCCGGCGCTGCGGGTCGGAGGCCGACTGGCAGATGCCCCAGGGCGGCGTCGACGACGGCGAGGACGCCCGCAGCGCCGCCTTCCGCGAGTTGGAAGAGGAGATCGGCACCGCCAAGGCGGAGTTCATCGCCATGACCGCCGCCCCCCACCGTTACGACCTGCCCGACGACCTGCTGGGCAAGGTATGGAAGGGCCGCTGGCGCGGGCAGGAGCAGATGTGGATGCTGGCCCGCTTCACGGGAACCGAGACCGACATCCGGCTCGACACCGACCATCCGGAATTCGACGCCTGGAAATGGATCGATGCCGAGGAATTGCCGGGCCTGATCGTCGCCTTCAAACGGCCGGTCTATGAATCGGTGCTGGCGGAATTCCGTCCGCTGATCGCGCGGGCAAAGGGCTGATCCGCATACCCCCGCACCGGTCCCGGCAGCATGTCCCAATTTTGACTGCGGTTATCCCCAACTTCCCGACGACGCCCGGTCCGTCCACCACGTCCGCTTAACGAATCCTTGAGACGCCTTCTGGCAACGTCGCTCCTGCAACCGGAGTGCGCAGGAGCGGGCCGGCATTGGACGGAGGGGTGGCGTGTCGCTGATCAAGTGGACGGAGGAGGATGACGGGCGCATTCGCCTGGGCCTGCCGAGCGACCTCGATTTGCCCATGGCGCAACCTCTGCTCGACAGCCTGCGCGCCGCCTTCAAGGCCTCGGTGGACGTCGGCGTCCAGGCGGACGCGGTGGAGCGCATCAGCGTCGCCTGCGTCCAGGCGCTGGTCGTCGCCGCCCGCGATGCGGCGGAACAGGGAAATTCCTTCGCCATTCTGCGCCCGTCGGAGGTCCTCGCCGATGCCTGCGAGGATCTGGGGCTGGCCGGCTGGCTGAAGCAGTGGAGGCGTGCGTGAAGAAAAAAGTGATGACGGTGGATGACTCGCGGACCATGCGCGACATGGTGTCCTTCACCCTGCGCGGTGCCGGCTATGAGGTGGTGGAGGCCGCCGACGGCCAGCAGGCGATGAGCGCCATCGCCGCCACCAAGGTCGATCTGGTCATCACCGACCTGAACATGCCGGTGATGGATGGGCTGACCCTGATCCGCAGGCTGCGCGCCATCCCGGCCCACCGCACCCTGCCGATCCTGATGCTGACCACCGAAGCGGACGAAAGCAAGAAGGCCGAGGGCCGCGCCGCCGGCGCCACCGGCTGGATCGTGAAGCCCTTCAACCCCGACAAGCTGGTGTCGGTGGTGCAGAAGGTCTGCGGCTGACCGCGAGCCGTCAGCGAAGGAAGGGGTACAGCCGTGGACGATCTCAGCCGCTTCAAGCAGACCTACTTCGACGAGAGCGCCGAATTGCTGGCCGTCGCCGAGGCCGGGCTGCTGCGCCTCGCCCCCGGCGAGGTCGACATGGACGAGGTGAACGCGATCTTCCGCGCCGTCCATTCGATCAAGGGCGGCGGCGGCGCCTTCGGATTCAACGATCTCGTCGCCTTCGCCCATGAATTCGAAACGGTGATGGACGGCGTGCGCAACGCCGAGATTCCGGTCACCACCGAACTGGTCGACACGCTGATCCGCGCCAACGACCTGCTGGCGCGCCTGCTGTCCCATGCCTCCGACGAGACGGAGGCGCCGGCCGGCACCACCGACGACACCGTCGCCGCGCTCCGCCGCTTCCTGGGCAAGGGCGAAGCGCCGACGGCGCCCGCGCCCGCAGCGCCGCCAGCCACGCTCTATCCCGACGACGAGGATGACGAGGCCGGCATCTTCGGCGACGCCCTGGCCGCCATCCAGGCCGCCCGCGACGATCACCCGACCCCAGCGCCATCCGGCCCGGTCCCGGAGGGCAAGGTCCGCTGGACCATCGTCTTCCGCCCGAAGGCCGAACTGCTGCTGTCGGGCAACGAACCGACCTACATGCTGCGCGCTCTGCGCCGGCTGGGCGAGGCGGAGGTGGTCTGCCATCTGGACCAGCTGCCGTCGCTGCGCGACCTCGACGCCGAACTGCTGCACCTGTCCTGGACGGTGACGCTGCTGGCCGACCCGCAGGTCGACCGCGCCCAGATCGACGACGTGTTCGAATTCGTCGCCGACGACTGCGACATCCGCATCAGCGCCGAAGCCCCGCCGCCCGCGATCATTGCGCCGGCGGAACCCGCCCCGGCACCTCAAGCGGCTCCCGTCCCGGTCGCCGCCAACCTGCCGGAACCTGCCGCTCCCCCACCCCCGCCAGCGACTCCGGCCGCCACCACCTCGGGCTCGGCGAAGCCCGGCGACGGCGCCAAGCGCCCCAACGGCGGTGCTGGCGGCACGGGCGGCGGCGATCATACCGGGCCGACCACCCACACCATCCGCGTCGACCTCGACAAGATCGACCGGCTGGTCAACATGGTCGGCGAGATGGTCATCACCCAGGCGATGATCGCGGAGCATCTGCGCGACCTGCCGCCCGGCCAGTTCCAGGAGCTGCTGGAAGGTCTGGAAGGCCTCGCCCAGCACACCCGCGAACTGCGCGAGAGCGTGATGTCGATCCGCGCCCAGCCCGTCTCCAGCGTCTTCTCGCGCATGCCGCGGCTGGTGCGCGAATGCGCCGCCATGACCGGCAAGGAGGTGATGCTGGTCACCTCGGGCGAGACGACGGAGGTCGACAAGACGGTGGTGGAGAACCTCGTCGATCCGCTGACCCACATGATCCGCAACTCCATCGACCATGGGCTGGAAGGCCCGGACGAGCGGGAGCGCATCGGCAAGCCGCGCGCCGGCACCGTGCATCTGTCGGCCGCCCACCGGTCCGGCCGCATCGTGATCGAGGTGACCGACGACGGCCGCGGCATCAACCGCGCCAAGGTGCTGTCCAAGGCGATCGAGAAGGGGCTGGTCCAGCCGGGAGCCAGCCTGTCGGACGAGGAGATCGACAACCTGATCTTCCTGCCCGGCTTCTCCACCGCCGATCAGGTGTCGAACCTGTCCGGCCGCGGCGTCGGCATGGACGTGGTGCGGCGGAACATCACCAGCCTGGGCGGGCGCATCGGCGTCTATTCGACGCCGGGCGAGGGCTCGCGCTTCGTCCTGTCACTGCCGCTGACGCTGGCGGTGCTGGACGGCATGGTGATCTCGGTGGGGGAGGAGCGTTTCGTCCTGCCGCTGACCAACATCGTGGAAAGCCTGCGGCCGAAGCCCGCCGACCTGCATGGGCTGGTCAACAAATGCGACGTCATGATGGCACGCGGCGAGTACGTGCGGCTGGTCCACCTGCACCGGCTGTTCGGCATCCCCAAGGCCATCGACGACGCCACCAGGGGGCTTGTCGTGCTGGTGGAGACGGAGGACGGCTCCCGCCTCGGCCTTGTGGTGGACGAGGTGCTGGGACAGCAGCAGGTCGTCATCAAAAGCCTGGAAGCCAACTTCCGCCGGCTGGACGGCGTCGCCGCCGCAACCATCCTGGGCGACGGCCGGGTCGCCCTGATCCTGGACGTGGCGGGCCTGCGCGAAATGAGCCGCCACGGCTCCGGCAGCGATCCCGCCGGCCCGTCCGCCACCACCCCTCCCCCGTCCCTGCCCGCCCCGGCGGACAGGTCCGCCCAGCGTCAACGCCAAACGGTTTGAGGCCCAGCGATGAGCAGTTCCACCGCAATCGCCCCCGTCAGCTCCCGCACCGACCTTTCGGCCGCAGGCTCCGCCGCCAACGGGACGGAGGAGCAGTATGTGACCTTCACGGTCGGCAGCGAGGAATATGGCGTCAACATCCTGGCCGTGCGCGAAATCCGCGGCTGGACGCCGGAAAGCCGCCTGCCGAATCTCCCCGACTATGTCCGCGGCGTCATCAACCTGCGCGGCATCATCATCCCGATCTTCGACCTGCGGGCCCGCTTCGGCGGCGGCCTGACCCAGGTGACGAAGCGCCATGTCGTGGTGGTGATGCAGGTGGGCGAGCGCACGCGCGGCATCCTGGTCGACGCGATTTCCGACATCCTGGCCATCGGCCATGACGCGATCAAGCCGCCGCCCGACGTCGACAGCGGGCTGATCGACGCCGAGTATCTCAGCGGCCTCTACACCGCCGAGAACCGCATGGTGACCCTGCTGAACGTGGGCAAGCTGTTCGCGGGCGAGCATGTCGATCAGGACGCCATGCCCCGCGCCGCCCTGGAATCGACCTGACCGCGGCAGGCTGCCGAGCCCCCGGCAGGCCAGCCGCAACGAGAAACAATAAAAAGAGGGAACGTCACCGATGGCCACCGACGGTACGATCGCCAAGGCCGGCACCTTCCTCAGCAACATGCGCATCGCCAAGCGGCTGTGGCTGGCCTTCGGCCTGCTGCTGGTGCTGATCGCCGCCCAGTCCGGCACCGGCATCTACGGGTTGGACGGGCTGAACCGCCGCGTCGACGGCGTCATCGCGTCGGGCGACCTCGCCGTCTTCGCCAAGGACCTGGAAAGCCGTCTGGCCGCCGAACGGCTGCAGACCCGCGAGTACATCAACATCGGCTCGACCGAGGCGCTGGACCGGCTGCGCGTCCTGCGCGGCGAGTTCGACCAGGCGATGGCGGCCCGGCAGGCCAAGTTGAAGGCCTCGCCCCAGGCCGCCGCCTTCGCCGAACTGGGCAGCCTGCACACCGCCTACCATGAGCGGTTCGAGGCGGTGCGCGCCGTGCGCGAACGGGCCGACCGCCTGCTGCACGAGCGCATGGACCCGCTGGGCGCCCAGGTGACCAAGCGGCTGGAGGACATCGTGTCCGCCGCCGAGACGTCGGGCGACAAGGACTTCGCCTTCGGTGTGCAGGAGGTGGAGAACCGCTGGCTGATGACCCGCTTCCAGGCCAACCGCGCCATCGGCCTGCGCGACGCCGCCGCCGCGGCGCAGGTCGAGGCGGTGGGAAAGGCGATGAGCGAAAGCATCGCCCGGCTGTCGTCCATGGTCCGCAGCAATGGCGGCCTGCTGGCGGCCCTGCGCGAGATCGACGCCCGCGCCGCCGACTACCGTGCCGCCTTCCGCGACGCGATGGCCGCCAACGACGAGGCGAAGCGGCTGACCGACGACCTCGCCGCCGCCGCCGCCGCGATCAACCGCGCCATCGACGGCATCGTCGCCTCCATTGCCGCCAGCGCCAAGGTGACGGAGGCCGAAGCCGAGACCGAAGCCACCTTCACCATCCGTCTGACGCTGGGTCTTGGGCTGCTGTCGCTGGTGATCGGCATCGTCGCCGCCAACCGCATCGCCGCCTCGATCATCGGGCCGGTCACCGGCATCCGCCGGGTGATGGCCGACCTGACCGAAGGCAAGCTGTCGGTCAGCGTCCCCCACACCGGCCAGCAGGACGAGCTGGGCGACATGGCCCGCGCCGTCGCGGCCTTCAAGGACGAGGCGGTGGAGGCACTGCGCTCCCGCATCGCGCTGGAACGGGTGTCGGCCAACATCATGATGGCGGACATCGACGGCCGCATCCTCTACGCCAACGATTCGATCATGGCGATGTTCCGCCATGCCGAGGCGGACCTGCGCGTCTCGCTGCCCGGCTTCGACCCGAACGCGCTGGTCGGCCGCAACTTCGACGTTTTCCACCGCGACCCCGGCCACCAGCGCCGCCTGCTGGCCGACCTGACCCAGACCCACCGCGGCTTGGCCAAGACCGGCGGCCGCACCTTCCAGGTCATCGCCAACCCGGTGGTCAGCCGCCAGGGCGAGAGGCTGGGCACCGTCATCGAATGGCGCGACCTGACCGAGGAGCTGGCGATCGAGGCGGAGATCGGTTCCATGGTGGAGAATGCCGTGCGCGGCGACTTCACCCACCGCATCGCGCTGGACGGCAAGACCGGCTTCTTCCGGCTGGTGAGCGAGGGCATCAACCGGCTGTCGGAGAACATCGCCGGCGTCACCGAGGAACTCGCCTCGGTGCTGGAGGCGCTGTCGCAGGGCGACCTGACCCGCCGCATCGACAAGCAGTACGAAGGCGTGTTCCAGCGGCTGAAGGACGACTTCAACGGCACGGTCGCCCGCCTGTCGGAGATCGTCCAGCGCATCGACCAGGCCGCCGGCTCCATCGCCGTCGCCAGCCGCGAGGTGGCGGAAGGCAGCCTGGATCTGTCGGAACGGACCGAACAGCAGGCCTCCTCGCTGGAGGAGACCGCGGCCAGCATGGAACAGCTCGCCGCCACCGTGCGCTCCAATGCCGACAACGCCCAGCAGGTCAACGGCTATGCCACCGAGGCGCGGAGCGCGGCCTCGCGCGGCGGCGGCGTGGCGACCAGCGCGGTGGAGGCGATGCGCCGGATCGAGCAGTCGTCGCAGAAGATCTCCGACATCATCGGGGTGATCGACGAGATCGCCTTCCAGACCAACCTGCTGGCGCTGAACGCGGCGGTGGAGGCGGCGCGGGCCGGCGACGCCGGGCGCGGCTTCGCCGTGGTGGCGCAGGAGGTGCGGCAGCTCGCCCAGCGTTCCGCCCAGGCGTCGAAGGAGATCAAGGCGCTGATCATGGACAGCGGCGGGCAGGTGCGCGACGGCGTCGACCTCGTGCGCTCCGCCGGCAGCTCCCTGACCGAGATCGTGTCGGGCATCGGCCGCGTCGCAGATCTGGTGTCGGAGATCGCGCGGGCGACCGCCGAGCAGGCGTCCGGCCTGGACGAGGTCAACATCGCCATCGCCCAGATGGACGAGATGACCCAGAAGAACGCCGCCCTGGTGGAGGAAAGCACCGCCGCCGCCCGCTCGCTGGAGGAACAGGCCGACCAGCTGCGCCGCCAGATGACCTTCTTCACCCTGGACCGCCAGTCCGCTTCTCGCAAATCCGCCTGAGGACGCCACCGGTGCCGCGATGACCGACCGCTCGCCCGCCTTGTCGACCGAACCCGCGACGCTGCGGCGCTCCCTCGCCGCCTCGCCGGCCGCAGTGTTCGGCGGCGCACGCGAGTTCCGGTTCGAGCGGCACCATTTCGACCTGATCGCCGGGCTGCTCTATCAGCTGGCCGGCATCGCGCTGGCCCCGCACAAGGCCGAGATGGTCTATGCCCGGCTGGCGCGGCGCCTGCGCGAGTTGCGCCTGCCCGATTTCGACGCTTACTGCGCCCTGCTGCAGAGCGACGAGGTGGCGGACGAGATCGGCTTCCTGGTCAATGCGCTGACCACCAACCTGACCAGCTTCTACCGCGAATCGCACCATTTCGACTTCCTCGCCTCCACCGTCCTGCCGGAGGTGCGGGACCTGAACGCCCATCAATCGAAGCCGCGCCTGCGGCTGTGGTCGGCCGGCTGTTCGTCGGGGCCGGAGCCCTACACCATGGCGATGGTTCTGGTCTCCACCATGGGCGCCGATCTGCGCCGCTGGGACGCCCGCATCCTCGCCACCGACATCGACACCCACATGGTGGACACCGCCCGGCGCGGCATCTATCCGCTGTCGGGCGCCACCGGCATCCCGCCACAGGTCCGCCAGCGCTTCACCCAGGACACGAGGCTGGACGGCGAGCCGGCAGTGGCGATGGGTGAGGAGCTGAAACGCCTCGTCACCGTCAAGCCGCTGAACCTGCTGGAACATTGGCCGATGTCCGGCCCCTTCGACGCGATCTTTTGCCGCAACGTGCTGATCTATTTCGACCGCCGCGGCCGGATGCAGGTGATAGAAAACTTCGCCCGGATGCTCCGCCCCGGCGGGTATCTGTTCCTTGGCCATTCGGAGAGCCTGTATGGCGTGTCGAACCTGTTCCGGCAGGCCGGTCCGACGATCTACCGGAGGGACTGAGCGATGAACGCCGCCCCCCTCCCCCGACACGACTCCACACATGCCGTATCCCCCCGCCGTCTGGGCAGCGGGCGCTACTTCAACCAGGAATTCAAGGTCGACACCGTCAAGATCGCGCTGGGCCAGCAGGCGGTCAGCGACCGGCCCGACCTGATGATCGCGACGACGCTGGGGTCCTGCGTGGCGGCCTGCATCCACGACCCGGTGCGCGGCATCGGCGGCATGAACCATTTCATGCTGCCCGACCTGCCGGCGAGCGAACTGGAGGGGGCCGGCGTCGCCGCGCGCTACGGCTCGGTGGCGATGGAGCGGCTGATCAACGCGCTGCTGGCGGCGGGGGCCGAACGCCGGCGCCTGCAGGTCAAGCTGTTCGGCGGCGGCCGGGTCATCGAGTCGAGCTACGACATCGGCGGGCTGAACAGCCGTTTCGCCCTGGATTACGTGCGGGCGGAAGGACTGATGCTGGCGGGCCACGATCTGGGCGGCGGCTCCGCCCGGCGGCTGCATTACTTCCCCCACAGCGGCCGGGCGCTGCGGCGCCTGCTGCGGCCGGAGGCGGCGGCCGACACCGTCACCCGCGAACGTCGCTTCATCACCCACCTGAGCCAGACCCCCGAGGAAGGCGAGGTCGAACTGTTCGCGCCCGCCGATCCGGGAGGGAGCTGACCGATGCCCAGACCGATCCGTGTCGTCATCGTCGACGACAGCGCCCTGATGCGCGAAATGCTGAAGGACATCCTGAGCCGGGAGGCCGGGATGGAGGTCGCCGGCGTCGCCCGCGACCCCTTCGAGGCGCGCGAGGTCATCAAGGCCACCAACCCCGACGTCATCACCCTGGACGTCGAGATGCCGAAGATGGACGGGCTGTCCTTCCTGGAGAAGATCATGACCCTGCGGCCGACGCCGGTCATCATGGTCTCCTCCCTGACCCGCGAGGGTTCCGACGCCGCCATCCGCGCGCTGGAACTGGGGGCGGTGGACTGCGTCGCCAAGCCCGGCGGCTCCGACGGGCACGGGTTCGAGGCGACGGCGATGGAGCTGGTCTCCAAGATCCGCGTCGCCGCCACCGCGCGCCTGACCATGCGCCGGCCGGCCGCCACGCACGGCGTCCTGCCGACGCCGCGCCGCGCCGGGTCGGGCAAGCGGCTGATCGCCATCGGCGCCTCGACCGGCGGGGTGGAGCGCATCCGCGACGTGCTGGCCGCCATGCCGGCCGATTGCCCGCCCATCGTCATCACCCAGCATATGGGGCCCAGCTACGTGCCCAGCTTCGCGGCGCGGCTGGACCGGCTGTCGGCGCCCACCGTCCGGGTGGCCGCCCATGGCGACCGGCCGGCCCAGGGGCTGGTGCTGATCGCCCCCGGCGACCGCCATCTCGCCATCGTCCGCGACACCGCCGGCTTCGTCTGCCACATCCAGGACACCCCCGCGGTCAGCGGCCACCGGCCGTCGGTCGACGTGCTGTTCGCCTCCGTCGCCAAGGCGGCAGGCGGCAATGCGGTCGGCGTCATCCTGTCCGGCATGGGCCGCGACGGCGCCATCGGCATGAAAGCCATGTTCGATGCCGGCGCCTTCACCATCGGCGAGCAGGAATCGAGCTGCGTCGTCTATGGCATGCCGCGGGCCGCCAAGGAGGCCGGCGCGGTCGCGGTCGAACTGCCGCTCGGCCAAATCCCCGCCGAAATGCTGCGCGCCTTCGACGCCGTCGGCGAGCGCCCCCGTACCGCCTGATCCGACCGGGCATCCGGGCAGAGTTTTTCCGGGCAAGGTTTCCCGGGCAGAGTTTCCAAGGAGCACCAGTATGTTTACCCCCGCTTCCACCGATGCCGTGCCCGCGACGCCGGACAACTCCCAGGGCGGAAACGCCAAGGTCGCGGTCACCGCGGAGCTTCTGTCGACATGGCTCGGCTTCGCCGATGTGCAGCGCCGCACGCTGGACGTCGTGCAGGGCGAGCTGACGCGCACCTCGAACCATGTGGAGGCTTCCACCCTCGATCTGTCGGACCGTTTCCGCGAGCTGGCCCAGAAGGCGCTGGAACAGTCGGAGCGGGTGGCCCAGATCGTCGCCATGGCCGGGTCGGTCGACATCGACGGCGAACGGGTGCCGCTCGACACGCTGGTCGTCGGCATGCAGGACATCATCACCGACATGGTGACCAACATCGTCACCCTGTCGCGCCACGCCATGAGCATGGTCTATCTGCTGGACGACGTGCAGAAGGATGTGGCCGAGCTGGAGAAGTCGATCGGCGACATCGACGGCATCAACCGCCAGACCAACTTCCTGGCGCTGAACGCCACCATCGAGGCCAGCCGCGCCGGCGAGGCCGGGCGCACCTTCGCCGTGGTGGCGCAGGAGGTGCGGCACCTCTCCCGCTCCACCGGCGAGTTGGCCGAGCGCATGCGCAGCAAGGTCACCGCCGTGGTGAAGGGCGTCCGCAACGGCCACGACATCCTGCGCCAGATCGCCAACACCGACATGTCGCCGCAGATGCTGGCCAAGGAGCGCGTCGACAAGACGATGGACAGCCTGGTGGCGCAGACCAACCATTTCCAGTCGGTGCTGGAAACGGCTGCATCGGTGTCGTCCGACATGTCCGCCACCATCGCCCATGTCATCACCGGCATGCAGTTCCAGGACCTGACCAAGCAGCGGATCGAGGCGATCAACGACAGCCTCGCCATCATGGGCGCCGGGCTGGGAGAGCTGGAAACCCAAATCCGTGCCCAGGTGCCCGCCGGCATCGGCGCGCGGGAGCCGGAGGAATGGCTGAACCAGCTGATGGGCCGATTCACGCTCAGCGAGATGCGCGAGCGCTTCGTCCGCAAATTGCTGCTGGAAGGCACCGCGCTGGACGAAAACGGCGTGCTCGACCTCAATGCCGCAGGGGGAGGCGGCTCGGGCGGTGATATTGAACTCTTCTAGCGCGGTGCGCCCGCCGCCTGTACAGTGAACCACTTTTCCGGAAAGACGGGGCTATGGATTACGGCATAGAAGTGCGCGATCAGGAGGCGGTCGTCCGCCTGCGCGGCCGCCTGACCTTCAACGACCATGCAAAGTTGCGGACCCTGATCGGCGAGATGGGGCAGAACAAGCTCAAGCGCCAGGTGCTCGACCTGTCGTCGCTGGAGTTCGTCGATTCCGCCGGCATCGGCATGCTGCTGATCGCGCGGGAGGAGATGGACCGCGCTGCCAAGCAATTCGTTCTGCGGGGCGCCGCCGGTCAGGTGAAGCGGGTGCTGACCGTGGCGCAGATCGCCAAGATCGTTCCGATGGAGGACTGATCCCGGTGAGCGACGGGACGACCCAGATCACCGGATGCCGCACCCGCTTCGCCGGCATCGCCGCTCCCCGGATGCCGGCCGAACGGCTAGCCGGTCTGGCTCAGGCTCTGGGTCTGGCCCCGGTTGCGGAGCCCGCCGGGCCGGCGGCGCTGGCCATCCTGCTGACCGGCGCGTCCCCCGGCAGCGATGCCGACGAGCTGTGGCTCCCCCCCGTCGCCGCCTGGATCGAGCCGCCCGCCGGAAGCGAGGCCGCCGGGCTGGCTCCGCTGCTCGCCGAAGCGGCGGCCAACGACCTCTACCTCAACCTGACGACCGGGACTGCCCATGATCTCCAACTCGGCGGGCGCCTTCTGGCTGCGCTGAACGCGCGCCACCCGTTGGATGGGGATCGCCGCGACGATCTGGAGCTGGCCCTGCACGAGGCGGTCAGCAACGCGCTGGTCCATGGCAATCTGGGCGTCGCCGGCATGAAGGAGTTGAGCGCGCAGGAACTGGAACGCTTTTCCCGCGACTTGGGCGACCGTCTGGCCGACCCGGCTCTGGCCGCCCGCCGCATCGTCATCGCGGTGCGGATTGAGCCGGCGCAGGATGGCCGCGCGCTGGCGACGGTGGAGGTCACCGACGAAGGCGCCGGCTTCACCCCCGGCCCGCGCATCAGTTCCGGCGCCTCCGGCCGTGGCCTCGACCTGATCGGCAACATCGCCGAAGAGCTGGAGATCGGAAATGGCGGCCGAAGCATCCGCCTGAGGTTCCGGCTGTGACCGCGGCGGGATGGCATAGCCCCGGCTGCGCGGCCGTGTCGGCGCCCCCGGACGGGTTTGCCGATCCGCAGCGACCGGACGGCCGTGCCTGCGACTGCCAGGAACCCGACTGCACCATTCTCGATTGCCCGATCCTGGTGGTGGACGACACCGCCTTCAACCGCACCCTGATCGGCGCCTTCCTGGCCGAAGCCGGCTTCCGCAGGGTCTCTTTCGCCGCAAGCGGGCTGGAGGCTCTGGCGATGATCGAGGCCGCTCTCCCCGACCTGCTGATCCTCGACATCATGATGCCGGGAATGGACGGGTTCGAGGTCTGCCGCCGCCTGCGCGCCATGCCGGAGACCGCCGACCTGCCGATCCTGGTGCAGACCGCGCTGTCGTCCGGCGAGGACCGCAACCGCGCGTTCGCCGCCGGCACCACGGATCTGGTGTCGAAGCCGCTGGAGCGCACCGAACTGCTGGCCCGCGTGCGCATCCATCTGGAAGACCGGGTGCTGATCCGCCGTCTGCAGGCCTATCGGGCGCGGGTGGAGGCGGAACTGTCCATCGCCCGGTCGATGCATGAGCACCTGTTGCCGACCCCGGCGCAATGCGACGCGGTGGCCGCCGCCGCCGGCTGCCGCCTGCGGGCCCACAGCGCGATCTCCCCCCATCTCGGCGGCGACCTGTGGGGGCTCCTGCCGCTCGGCGGAGGGCGCTTCGGCGTCTATCTGCTGAATGTCGCCGGCCGCGGGGTTTCGGCGGCGCTGAACGCCTTCCGCCTGCATACCCTTCTGCAGGAGCTGGGGCCCATCCACGGCCAGGATGCCGCCGGCCTGCTGACCGCGCTGAACGACCGCGCCGCCGGGCTTCTGGCAGCGGGGGAAAAGGCGACCATGACCTATGGGGTGGTGGACGGCGAGGCCGGCCGCTTCATCCACGCCTCGGCCGACGGCGCCCCGCCGATGATCCTGGATGATGACGGCGGGCCGCATTTCGGCCTGGCCACCGGCCTGCCGATCGGCATCGCCCCCGGCACCCGCTATCGCAGCGAAATGATGGAACTGCCGCGCGGCGGCGTGCTGGCGCTCTACTCCGTCGCGGTGCTGGAAGCGCTGGACGCCGGCGGGACCGGAATCGGGCTTGGCTGGATGATCGCCCGCGCGGTGGCGGAAGGCGAGGGTTTCGACGCGGTGGTCCGCTCGCTGGGCTTTGCCCTGGGCCAGGCCAGCGGCGACGACCACACCTTGCTGTGGATCGAGCGGGAGACGGCGCCATGACCGGTTCCCCGCCGCCCGGACTGCTGCCGATAGAGACGCGCGATGCCTTCGACGGGCTGGCCGGCGCCCGTGTGCTGGTCGTCGACGACAACCGCATCAACCGCCATCTGCTGCTGGCATTGCTGGAACGCGGCGGCATCACCCTGATCGAACAGGCGGAGGACGGGCACGACGCCCTGGTCCGGATCGAGCGGTTCAAGCCCGACCTCGTGCTGCTCGACCTGATGATGCCGCAGATGGACGGGTTCGAGATGTGCCGGCGCCTGCGCGCCGATCCGCGCTGGAAATCGCTGCCGGTCCTGGTGCAGTCAAGCCTGAACCGGGCGGAGGATCGCGCCCGCGCCTTCGCCGCCGGGGCGACCGACTATGTCACCAAGCCGATCAACGCGGTGGAACTGCTGGCCCGCGTCCGCATCCATCTGCGCAAGCGCACCATGCTGCGCGACCTGCAGCAGTATCACGGCCGCACGGAAGCCGAGCTGGAGCTGGCCCGTGCCATGCAGGCCCGGATGCTGCCCGGCCCCGACCGGCTGGCGGAACTGGAGGCGGCGACCGGCATCGCCATCCATACCCATTTCGCCCCCTCGTCCGAGCTGGGCGGCGATTTCTGGGGAATCAATCGGCTGCCGGACGGCCGGGTGGCAATCTATCTGGTTGATTTCTCCGGCCATGGCGTCGGCGCGGCGTTGAACACCTTCCGGCTGGACGCCATCTGCCGCCAGATCGGCAGCACGGAGTTGAGCCCGGCGGAGTTCCTGGCCGCCGTGAACCGACGGCTGTGCGGGCTGCTGCCCTGCGGCCAGTTCGCGACGATGCTGACCGGCGTGATCGACCCGGCGGCCGGCCTGTTCCACTATGCCTCGGCCGGATCGACGGCGCCGATGATGTGGCATCCCGGCGACGAGGCGCCGCGGCTGGGCGACGGCAGCGGCCTGCCGCTCGGCCTGCTGGCGTCGGCCAGCTACGACAGCCGCCTGATGCCGATGCCGCCCGGCGCCCGCCTGTTCCTCTACTCCGATGCCGCCATCGAGATTCCGATCGGCGGCGAGGACAGCCACGAGGTTCTGGACGAATACGGCCTCGCCACCCTGTTCGCCCGCCGACTGCAGGAGCCGGACGACGCCGCCCTGCTGTCCGGCCTGCTCGGCGACCTGACCGCGACCGGCCCCATCGACGACGACCTGACGGCGCTGCTGCTGACGCGGCGGAAATAGCACCGCATGCGGGAGGAACCGCATTGGCAAGCGACCCGCTGAAAAGCAAAAAGGCCGCTCCCGAGGGAGCGGCCTTTCGCGTTCGGCGGGAGCCGACCGATCAGCGCGAGTAGAACTCGATGACCAGGTTCGGTTCCATCTGGACCGGGTACGGAACGTCGGCCAGCAGCGGGGCGCGGACGAAGCGGCCCTTCAGCGCGCTGCTGTCGACTTCCAGGTAATCGGGGATGTCACGCTCGCCGGAAGCGGAGGCTTCCAGGATCAGCGCCATCTGCTTGGACTTGGCGCGCACCTCGACGGTGTCGTTGTCCTTGATGCGGGCCGACGCGATGTTCAGGCGGCGGCCGTTGACCAGGATGTGGCCGTGGTTGATCAGCTGGCGCGCGGCGAACGGGGTCGGCGCGAACTTCATGCGGTAGACCACCGCGTCCAGACGGCGCTCCAGCAGGCCGACCAGGTTCTCGCCGGTGTCGCCCTTGCGGCGGACGGCCTCGGCATAGATGCGGCGGAACTGCTTCTCGCCGATGTTGCCGTAGTAGCCCTTCAGCTTCTGCTTGGCCATCAGCTGCAGACCGTAGTCCGACGGCTTCTTGCGGCGCTGGCCATGCTGGCCCGGGCCATACTCGCGCTTGTTCAGCGGGCTCTTGGCACGGCCCCACAGGTTGACGCCAAGGCGGCGGTCGATCTTGTACTTGGACTCTTGACGCTTGCTCATAACTCTCAGGCCTCGTTGGACACGAGTTGATGTTGTCCCGGTAGTTCCATCCGCCCTGTTACAGGCGGCGGACGGGGCGTCAAAGATTGCGCGCGCCCGCTTTCCCAGGAGGTGAAGGCGCGCACAATACCCATTGGCGCCGCCGAGTCAAGCCCGACGGCATATCCGGAACTTCTTGCGCCCTCCCATCCTTTTGCGCTCCCTTTCCCGGCACCGCAAGCTGCAGGCAGGAATGGCGCGATGGAACGGGTGGAGTGCGTGGTCGTCGGGGCGGGCGTGGTCGGGCTGGCGGTGGCGCGGCGGCTGGCACGGGCCGGGCGCGAGGTGATCGTGCTGGAGGCGGCGGACGCCATCGGCACCGGCACCAGCTCGCGCAACTCCGAGGTCATCCATGCCGGCATCTATTACCCCACCGGCAGCCTGCGCGCCCGGCTGTGCGTGCCTGGGCGCGACGCGCTCTATGACTATTGCGCCGCCCATGGGGTCGAGCATCGCCGCGTCGGCAAGCTGATCGTCGCGACGGAGGAGAACCAGCTGCCCAAGCTGGCGGCGATCGGCGCCCAGGCCGCCGCCAACGGCGTTACCGACCTGACCGAGATCGACGCCGCCACCGCACGGGCATGGGAGCCCAACCTGCGCACCGTCGGCGCCCTGCTGTCGCCCTCCACCGGCATCATCGACAGCCACGGGCTGATGCTGGCCCTGCTGGGCGACGCGGAGGAGGCCGGGGCGATGCTGGCGCTGCTGAGCCCGCTGACGCGCTCGCACCGCACCGCCACCGGCTTCGAGCTGGAAGTCGGCGGGGCGGAGCCGATGCGCATCGCCTGCTCCACCCTGGTCAACGCCGGGGGCTTGGGCGCCTGGGGCGTGGCGCGCGGGCTGGAGGGTCTGGACGCCGTCCATGTGCCGCCACGCGTGCTGGCGAAGGGCAACTACTATGCGCTGGCCGCCGGTCGCTCCCCCTTCTCGCGGCTGGTCTATCCGGTGCCGGTGGAGGGCGGGCTGGGCGTGCACCTGACGCTGGACCTCGCCGGACAGGCCCGGTTCGGTCCCGACGTGGAATGGCTGGGCGATATCGAAGGCGCTGTTGATTACGCCGTCGATCCCGCCCGTGCCGACTCCTTCTACGGCGCGGTGCGCGCCTATTGGCCGGGTCTGCCGGACGGCGCGCTGGTGTCGGCCTATTCCGGCGTGCGGCCGAAGCTGAGCGGGCCGGGGCAGCCGCAGGCCGACTTCCTGATCCAGGGGCCGGATACCCATGGGGTTGACGGTCTGGTCAACCTGTTCGGCATCGAATCGCCGGGTCTGACCTCCTGTCTGGCCATCGCCGACGCGGTGGCGATGGCGCTCGGCGAGGCGCCTGAAATTCTTAACCATTCCTGAGGCTCACAGGGTTCTTGACCGCGACCTCGGGTCTCCCAATCTATAGGCATGGCGGCGCCGGCCGATGCTGGGCCGCCGACCCGCCGGGCGCCGGAAACGGGCCCATCTTTCGCAACTCGCTCCCGTCGTGAGGAGGATGCGTCGTGACGACTCGCCTTTCGCTCTTCAACAGTCCACTGCTGCTTGGCTTCGACCAGTTCGAGCGGACGCTCGACCGGATCGCCAAGAATTCGGCCGAAGGCTATCCCCCCTACAACATTGAGCAGATCGGCGACGACGGCCTGCGCATCACGCTTGCCGTGGCCGGCTTCACCTCCGATGACCTGTCGGTCCAGATCGAGGACAACCAGCTGGTCATCCGCGGCCGCCAGACCGACGACAAATCGCGCGTCTACCTGCACCGCGGCATCGCCGCGCGGCAGTTCCAGCGCAGCTTCGTCCTGGCCGAGGGGATCGAGGTGGTGGGCTGCTCGCTCGACAACGGGCTGCTCAACATCGACCTGACCCGCCCGATGCCGGAACCGAAGGTCCGCACCATCAAGATCGAGCAGCCGAAGAAGGCCGCCGGCGGCGCGATGCCCCGCACCATCGACGTGTCCGCCGATGGCCGGGACGACTGATCGCCCGGAAGCCTGATCGCCGGTAAGTCTGATCCAGGTCACGGCCTTCACCCCTGTTCTCCGACACTCTACCCCCGACACTCTGCACGCGCGGCCGCCCATGACGGGGAGCCGCCGGGAGACCACGATCATGATGAACGATACCCACACCCAGCTGCGCCAGCTGTCGCCGCAGGATTTCGCCAGCTTCGGCCTGGGCGACGTCGCCTATGTCCGTCCGGTCGAGATGGACGGAACCGCCGCCTTCGCCATCCACGCCGCCGACGGCACGCCGCTGAGCGTGGTGGCCGACCGCGATCTGGCCTTCGCCGCCATCGTGCAGAACGACATGGAACCGGTCAGCGTCCATTGACCGGTCCGGCCGGGGGCGCCGCCGCCATCGGCGGGCGCCCCCGGCCGGTTGCGCCGCAATCGGCCACATCTCGATCGCCACATCTCGATCCTTGTCAGCCCTAACTCCTGTTGTAAGGTGCGCTCTGCGATAATCGCCGAGACGAGACGCGAAGAGGCAGTGGGGGACGGTCGGTTGGACGGCGGGGCAAGCGAAACGGCGGCGGATGCGAAGTCCGCTCCCGACACGGAAAAGCGCAGGGCCTGGGATGACGAGGCGCGGGATTCCCTTCACATCCTGCCCTTGTCGGCGATCCCCTTGGAAACGCCCGGCCTGCAGCATGCGCGCCTGATCAAGAATGTCCGCCTGCAGACGGTGGTGGAGATGTTCCGCGATGCCCAGACCGGCAGCGGGCAAGTCTCCCCCCGCCACATCCCCGCCTATTTCGAATCCTACAAGGACGAGATCGAACGCGATCTGGTGAAGCTGGAGAAGATCGGCGCCGCCTCCAGCTTCGACGTCTATTCCTCGCGGATCGAGCTGCGGAGGCTGAACATCGACGTCAACAACGTCGAGTCGCTCACCCTGTCCGATCGCAAGAAGGCCGAGCTGACCAACTACATGCGGGTCTTCACCCGGCCGCTGATGGAATACGTCTATGGCACGGAGGAGTTGCAGGTCGCCGACGTGACCGACATCATCCAGCTGTTCGCCAACCCCAACCGGGACGAGGCTCTGCGCAACCTGCGCATGATGGCCGACCGGCTGGACATCGGCCTGGGCGAGATCCCGCAGTTCCTCGAGGAATACGGCGACGTCTTTTTATCCCTGGCCTATTTCCGCAAATGCCTGGACGAGATCGTGCCGGAGGTCCAGCGCTTCGTCGGCTGGATGGGCGAAATCCGCAGCTCCGCCGAGGTCAAGCGCGACCCGCGCCAGATCCGGATGCTCGACGACATCGCCCGCGACCTGACCGACATCTCGACCTCCATCACCGGCCGGTTCGAGAGCTTCGACAACCGCTCCAAGGATTTTTGGAGCGACATCAACGCCGACACCTTCCGGTCGATCCGCGAATTGATCTCGTCCCACCACGTCACCATCGGCGGGGTGCTGTGCGGCCTGGCGGTGAAGATGAACCTGTGGAAGCACCGTTTCGCCCGCGGCGGCGGCGGCCCCAACCGCCGCATGGAGTTCGTGAAGTCGGAGATTCTGCCCGGCCTGTCGCACATCAAGGCGCTGGAACAGTCGGCGCGGACCGGCCACCTGTAGGCGCCGGCCGCTTTCCGCTCGATCCCCACCCGCTTCAATCCATCGACAGCATCTTCCCCATGCCGTTGTCCAACAGGATGGTGGCGAACAGCGTCAGGATCGGGATCAGGAACATCAGCCCGATGACGCATCGCACGATCAGGTCCTTGCGTCGGGCGGAGCGGCACAGCGGGCAGTCGTCGGGACCATGCCCGTAATCGGACCCGCAATAGGGACAGGCTGTGGTGTCGACCATGGCAGACGGGCTTTCAGCATGGGCGGGGGGCCCTGGAACCAAGGCCATTCTGGACCCGCGCCCCCTCCCGACGTCATGAAATCCCTGTCATGATTAAGGCTTTTCCCGCGCTGTGGCGGGCCAGCCGCTCAGGCCGCGCGCTCCATCGGCACCAGCCCGGCGACGCTGCGGCCGAACTGCGCCGCGAACCGGTCGCGCTCGGCCCCGGCCAGGGTGAAGGTGACATGCAGGCGCCCGGCGCCACCGCGTTCCAACGCGCGCACGACGGCAGGCACCGGCTCCAGCCCCGGCAGGGCGACGCGCAGCGCGGTTCCTTCGGCCAATGCGCTCCCCACCGATCCGCTCCATGCCTCCTGCGGCAGGCCGCTCAGCTGGGCGCCGCCTTCCGAGGCGTTGTCGACCGTCACCGGCAAATCACGCCCGCCAACCGTCAGCCGGCCGGGGCGGTTCAGCGGGTAACGCGGGGCGACGCGACGGTTCACCTCCGGCGTCGCCGTGCGGATCGCCTCGATCAGGACGCGGCGGAGCTGGTCGATGCTGGTGGCGACGCGGGTGGACAGCGCATTGACCTCGCTGGCCCGCTCGCCGGTGGCCGTCGCCTCCTGCGACACGGCGGCGATGCGAGTCGCCACCTCCTGCGCGGCGTTGGAGGTCTGGACGACATTGCGGGCGATCTCGCCGGTCGCCGCCTCCTGCTCCTCGATGGCGGCGGCGACGGTGGCCGACACCGTTTCGACGCCGCGCACCCGCTCGGCGATGGCGCGCACGGCGTTCACCGCCTCCGCCGTGGTCGCCTGGATGGCGGCGATCTGGCTTTCGATCTCCTCGGTCGCCCGCGCGGTCTGGCCGGCCAGCTGCTTCACCTCGCTCGCCACCACGGCGAAGCCCTTGCCCGCCTCGCCGGCCCGCGCCGCTTCGATGGTGGCATTCAACGCCAGCAGGTTGGTCTGGCCGGCGACGTCGTTGATGAGGTCGGTCACCTCGCCGATGCGGGTCACGGCCTCGGCCAGACGCTGGATGGTCTCCTCCGCCCGGACCGACGCGCCGACGGCATCGCCGGTCATCGTGGTGGCGGTGCCGATCTGGGTCGCGATCTCGCGGATGGAGGCGCTGAGCTGCTCCGACGCGGCGGCCACGGTCTGGGCGTTCGACAGCGCCTGGGTCGCGGCGGCGGCGACATTCTGGCTGTTGTCGCTGACCGCGCGGGCCGATTCGGCCATGCGGGTGGCGTTGCCGGCCATCTGGCTGGTCTGGTTGGCGACCACATCGACGGCGTTCGACGCCTCGGTCTCCACCGTTTCGGCCATGCGCAGCAGTGCCGCCTGCTTCTCGCGCTCCGACCGTTCGCGCTCCTCGTCGCGCAGGCGGCGCAGGCGTTCGGCCTCCTCGGCATTCTCCTTGAAGACGCTGAGCGCCTGTGCCATCGCCCCCACCTCGTCGCCGCGGTCGGCGCCGGGAATGGCAACGGCGAGGTTGCCCTGGGCCAGGGTCCGCATCGCCACCGTCAGTTCGCCCACCGGCCTCACCACACGCCGCCGGATGCCAAGCACACCCAGCACCACGACCGCCAGCACCACGGCCGACACGCCCCACACCGCCGTCATGAACAGGCTCTCGCGGCCGGCGGCATAGACCTCCGTCTCGCTGTTGTAGCGGGTGGTGTCCTCGACGATCCGGTCGACGACGGCGCGGTGAGCGGCATAGGCCTCGGCGATGGCGGCATAAGATGCCCGCGCCGCCGCCTCGTCCTTGCGGGCCAGCGCCGGCAGGAACTTCAACTCGATCTCGCTCCAGAAGCGCATCACCGGCGCGTGGGACGTCCGGGTCAGCTGGTCGAGCAGCGCCGGCTCGAAGCTCTCCTTCAGCCAATATTCGTGCCGCTCGTCGTAATCCTTGCGCAGCTGCGCCAGCCGCGCGCGGCGCTGTTCGACCGACGCCGGGTCGTTCATCGCCAGCGTCGCCTCCAGATAGGCTTCGATCACATATTCCGGCGGCGGCAGGATGTCGGCGATCAGGTCCTTGCCCAGCACGATGCGCTGGTAGATCGGCCCACCCACCTTCAACTCGCGGATCGCCAGCGCGCTGGTGACGACCACCGCCAGGAAACCGAGCGTGACCACCACCCCGAACAGATTGGTAAGCGCGGCAATCCGGAGGTTCTTCAGCATGTTGCAACCCCTGCGCAGAGACGACGGCACAGGGTTGCTTCTCAAAATAAACCTAATGTGACAAGCAAAAAACTTGCTCGATTATCGGGTAAAACGGAAATGATGTTTCATTGAGCGCTCTGCACGCGGATTGTGCAGAGTCTGCGCAAGAACAGACCAAGGTGCCGGATATCGGCTCACGCCAAGACCAAGGTGCCGACCCAGCCGGCCAGGGCAAGGATCACCAGCATCACCAGCAGGGCCACGATCACGGCATTGGTGCGGCGAATCGAACGGCAGCGCGGGCACCCGTCCTCGGCGGCGGGATAGCGGTGGGCGCAGCGGTCGCAGCGGACGGTCTGGTCGGTCGCGGTCTGGTCCGACATCGGTGGGTTCCATGAGGTCGAAGGGCGGTAAGGCCGCATGGATAGCACGCCCGCTGCCGCACCGCAGCGTCGATGAGCAGCGACCGGGCGCCGTCACCGCTGGGGCGAAATGCCGCATCACCCGGTTGGATGCGCCTCAATCGGCGGCGGTGGTCTCCACCGGCGGCACGGCGCGCAGTTCGGCCGCCTGCAGACGGCGCGGGCTGTGGTCCAGCGGTTCCAGCAGCGGCATCTCCGCCCCCTCCGGCGCGGCGTGCAGGTCGCGGAAGCGGCGGGCGCTGACCAGCACCCGCGATTCCAGCGTGCCGACCGCGCTGTTGTAGCAGCCGACGGCCTTGTCCAACTGCCCGCCCAGCTTTTCCATATGGCCGCCCAGGTCGGACAGCCGCTTATACAACTCGGCACCCAGCGCGCTGATTTCGCGGGCATTGTCGGCCAGCCGCTCCTGCCGCCAGCCATAGGCGACGGCGCGCAGAAGCGCGATCAGGGTGGTCGGGGTGGCCAGGATGACGCGGTGGTCGATGCCGGCCTCGATCAGCGCCGGGTCCTGCTCCAGCGCCGCGGAGAAGAAGTTCTCGCCGGGCAGGAACAGCACGACGAATTCCGGGCTGTCGTCGAACTGGTCCCAATAGCCCTTGGTGCCGAGTTGCTTCATATGCTCGCGCACATGGCGGGCATGGCGGACCATGCCGTCGCGCCGCCCGGCCTCCTCCACCGCCTGGATGCCGTCCAGATAGCCTTCCAGCGGCGTCTTGGCATCGACCACGATGGTCTTGCCGCCGGGCAGCGTGACGATCAGGTCGGGGCGCAGCCGGCCGCTGTCGACCGACACCTGCTCGACGAAGTCGCAATGGTCGAGCATCCCCGCCATCTCGCAGACCCGGCGCAGCTGGATTTCGCCCCAGCGTCCACGCGCCGCCGGGGTGCGCAGCGCACGGACGAGGTTGCCGGTCTCCGCCCGCAGCTGGGTCTGGGTTTCGACCAGCGACAGCACCTGCTGTTTCAACCCTTCATAGGCGCCGGCCCGCGTGCTTTCCAGTTCGCGGATCTGGCGGTCCATCGCTTCCAGCGACTGGCGCACCGGGTCGACGATGGCGGCGATGGCGGTCTGGCGCTTGTCCAGGTCGCCCTTCGCCTGCTCCTGGAAGCCGGTCAGCGTCTCCCGCGCCAGATCGAGGAAGCTGCGGTTGTTCTGGTGCAGCGCCTCCGCCGACAGGGCCTTGAAGCTGTCCGCCAGCGCCGCCTGGGCGCGCTCCAGCAGCGCCATCTTCTCCGCCGCGGCGGTCCGCTCCGCCTCCAGCCGGGTGGACAGCTGGGCATGGCGTTCACGGGCATCGGCGACCTCGCCATGCAGGCGGGCGATCTGGTGGTCGCGCGCCTCGATCTCCTCGCGCAGATCGTCCTCGGTCCGTTCGGCGAGGTCGAGACGGGTGGCGAACTCCGCATGCAGGGCGGCGGCGGCGGCTTCCGCCCGGCCGGCGGCGGCGCGCATCACCGCCCAGGCGACGGCGGCGCCCAGCAGCAGCCCAGCCACCAGCCCGGCGGCCAGCGACAGGCCGTCGATCACCATCCCGTTCACCAGGAACTGCGTCACCCCGAATTCCTTCACCACAGGCCCCACCACTGAGACGGGCACAGCCTATCGGAACGAATCGCGAATTGGAACAGGCCGCGAACGGGCGCGGCGCCGCAGCGGCCCGGCTGGCGCTTTCTCCGCTTGCCCGGCGAAGGATGCGGCGCCATATCGGTGGCCATGCCAGACGATACGATTCCCGACGACAAATCCTCCGACTGCGGCCCGAACTGCGGCGGCCCGCGCGTCCGCGGCATCCCGCCCGGCGAGGATCGCGAGCGGCTGATGTGCCCGGACTGCGGCTATATCGCCTATCAGAACCCGCTGATCGTGGTGGGGGCGGTGGCGACCTGGGAGGATGGCCGCATCCTGCTCTGCCGCCGCGCCATCGAACCGCGCAAGGGCTTCTGGACCCTGCCCGCCGGCTATATGGAAGAGCGCGAAAGCACCCGCGAGGGCGCCGCCCGCGAAGCCTGGGAAGAGGCGCGGGCGCGCATCGACATCGACCATCTGCTGGCGATCTACGACATCCCGCGCATCAGCCAGGTCCAGATGATCTTCCGCGCCCGCCTGCTGTCCCCCGACGTGGAGCCCGGCCCGGAGAGCCTGGAGGTCGGCCTGTTCGCCTGGAAGGACATTCCCTGGAGCGAGCTTGCCTTCCCCACCGTCGTCTGGGCCCTGCGCGAGCATCATGAGCGGCTCGGCCGCTCCGACTGCGCGCCGGCGGTCAATCCCACGCCCGATGCGCTCGCGCGGTGGGGGAAGATGCTGTAGCGGGCGACAACCTCGCCCTTACCTCCCCTCCATCGGGAACTTCGCCACCAGTTCCTGCTCCGCCCCGTCGCGCCGGATGGTGAGCGGCAGCCAGGTGCCCGGCGCCTGACGGCGGATCACCGCGACGAGATCGGCCGGTGCACGCACCGGCATTCCCGCGGCGACCAGGATGCGGTCGCCGGTGCGCAGGCCCGCCGCCGCCGCCACGCTGCCGCTGCTGACCGCCCCAACCGTGATGCCGTCCGGCGCGGGATCGAGTTGCACACCCAGCTTCGGCCGTTGCGGTTCGGCATCCTCCCGCTCCGGCCCCAGGCCGAAGACGGCATCGGCGATGCGGCCGTCCAGCTCATCGCAATCGCGGTCGACGTCCCAGGGCAACAGCACGGCGGCCTCGCCGATGCCGAGATCGGCCAGCTGGTGCGGCACGCCATCCCGCCGGGCGACATGCCCCTCCCCCAGGATGCCGATCACGCTGCGGCCGGTGGCGCGGCGGGTCTCGGCGATCTTCTCCGCCATCGCGCGGTCCCAGACGCCCTGCGCCTCGATGAAGCGCTGGGCCGCCTTGTTGGGGGCATCGTCGGGCGCGGCGGCGCGGGCTTCCGAGCGGTCGTGCGCCGCCAGCGTCTCGTTCAGGCGCTTGCGGTATTCCTCCGTCGGAGGGGCGGGCGTGCCGACGCCCTCGCGGTCCGTCTCCGGGATGGCGGCCCAGCCGTTGCGGGCGGTGCGGCTGACCAGCGAGCGTTCGACATTCAGCGCCACCACCGGCAGCCGGTGCAGACGGGCGAACTGCAGGATCGGCAGATAGAATTGCGGGTCGAAGCCCCAGACCGCGCGCCAGTCCGTCTCCTTCAGGAACTCGCTCTCCGTCAGCTCTCCCGCCACCCAGCGGTCGAGCACCGGCTGCAGCCGGCGCGGCAGCATCTCCATCCCGATCGCCAGATCGGGGTTCAGCGCATGGAGCCCTGCCAGGGTGTGGAGCTGCCAGCGGTGATGGTCCGGCTTGTCATGCCGTTCCCCCAGCAGGACCACGGGCGCCTCGGCGATCCGGCGCAGCAGCGGCACCGGCTCCACCGCCGTTCCGGTGCCGTCCGCCCAGACGCCGGGCGGCACGCAGCCGATGCGCGCCGCGTCCTCGGCCTTGGCCTCCGTGGCCCAAGCGGTGGGAGCGCTCAGGAACAGCGCCGCGACGGTCAGCAGGGCGAGGCGGCGGCGCGGAACGGCGACGGCGGGACGGAAGGGCTGGCGCGGCAAGGGCTGGCTCCGTCGGTGCGGGGATTGCGCCAAGGTTGGCGCTGCCGGGCGCAACGTCAATGGACAAAGCCGGCGATTGCGTCGTTCAGTCGCGCCGGATTCAGGCGCGCCGGACGGCGAACAGGCGCCCGGCATGCTGGCGGATGACAGGCGGGGCGGCGGCGGTTAGGATCGCCGCAGGCGGTGGACCACCGGAGGATGGGGAGCACCCGGCTCCCGCATCCGTAACCCCAAGGCCGTTCCCAGGGTGTCCGCTTTCCCCGCCGACCGCAATCATTCGTGAAGCGCAGCCCCCATGCCGCACCGCAAAGTCGTCATTCTCACCGGCGCCAGCCGGGGTATCGGACACGCCACCGTCACCCGGTTCAGCAACGAAGGCTGGCGCGTGATCTCCTGCTCGCGCGAGGAGGTGCCGGACCACTGCCGGCGCGATCCCAATTGGACCCACCACATCCCGGCCGATTTGTCGGACCCGGCCAGCCGCGCCGCCTTCGTGGAGGAGGCGAACAAGGCGCTGGACGGCGCGCCGCTGCACGCCCTGATCAACAACGCCGGCATCTCGCCCAAGACCCCGATCAAGGAGCGGCTCGGCTGCCTGAACGGCTCGATCGAGGGCTGGCACCGGGTGTTCGAGCTGAACTTCTTCGCCGCCCTGGTGCTGGCGCGCGGTTTCGCCGCCCCGCTGTCGCGGGCGAAGGGGGCGATCGTCAACGTCACCTCCATCGCCGGCCATTCGGTGCATCCCTTCGCCGGCTCGGCCTATTCGACCTCGAAGGCGGCGCTGTCCGGCCTGACCCGCGAAATGGCGGTGGAGTTCGCGGAGATCGGCGTCCGCGTCAACGCCGTCGCCCCCGGCGAGATCGAGACCTCGATGACCGGCCCGGAATACGACGTGCTGATCCCGCGCATCCCGCTGAAGCGCATGGGCAAGCCAGAGGATGTCGCCGCGGTGATCTTCTATCTCTGTGGGCCGGATGCCGCCTATGTGACGGGGACGGAGACCTTCATCACCGGCGGGCAGCATCTGTTTTGAGAGGGGCGCCTCAAACGGCCGCCCCCTCCCCGACCCTCCCCCGCTTTGCGGGAGAGGGAGTAAGTGCTTGAGCAGCGGCAGTCCCCTCTCCCACCGAAGGTGGGGGAGGGTTAGGGAGGGGGCACCCGCAGCGCCCCCTCTCAAATACGCATTACTTCCCCGCCCGCCAGGCGATCAGCCGCCGCGCCGCCTCGGCGATGGTCTCCTCCGCCCCGGCGAAGCTGAAACGCAGGAAGCGGCGGCCGCGGGCGGTGTCGAAATCGATGCCGGGGGTGCAGGCGATGCCCGTCTCCTCCAGGATCCGCTTCGCCAGCGCCTCGCTGTCGTCGGTCATGTCCGACACGTCGGCATAGATGTAGAAGGCGCCGTCGGCCGGAGCCATCTTGGTGAACCCCGCCTTCGGCAACTCCTCCAGCAGCAGCGCACGGTTGCGGGCATAGCGGGCGACGTGACCGTCCAACTCCTCCGTGCAGTCGAAGGCCGCGACCGCCGAAACCTGACTGAGAGTCGGCGCGGAGATGAACAGGTTCTGCGCCAGACATTCGACCGAGCGCAGCAGGTCATCCGGCACGATCATCCAGCCGAGACGCCAGCCGGTCATCGAGAAATACTTGGAGAAGCTGTTGACCACCAGGGCCTGATCGTTCACCTCGGCGGCCGTCACCGCGTCGGTGCCATAGGTCAGGCCGTGGTAGATCTCATCCGACACCATGCGCACGCCATTGGCGCGGCACCAGTCGGACAGGGCGGTCAGCTCCTCCCGGCTCAACATCGTGCCGGTCGGGTTGGCCGGGCTGGCGACAATCAGGCCCTGGACCGGCTCGTCCAGGGCTTCCAGCAGCTCGATGGTCGGCTGGAAGCGATGCTCCGGCCCGGTCGGCAGTTCCACCGGGACGACGCCCGCCGCGGTCAGGGTGTGGCGATAGGCCGGGTAGCTGGGCGAGGCCATCGCCACCCGGTCGCCCGGATCGAAGGCGGCGAGGAAGCCCAGCTGGAAGGCGCCCGACGACCCGGTGGTGACGACCACGCGGCGCTCCGGCACATCGACGCCGTAGCGGTCCTTGTACCACTTGGCGATGGCCGCACGCAGCGGCGGGATGCCGAGCGCGCCGGTATAGCCCAGCGGATCGGTGCCCACCACCGCGGCGGCCGCCGCCTGCACCACGCCCTTCGGCGCGCCGGTGGAGGGCTGCCCCACCTCCATATGCAGGACCTCCAGTCCGGCGGCCTCGCGCTCTGCCGCGGCGCGCATCACTTCCATCACGAAGAAGGGCGGAATCGCGCCCCGCTTGGAAACCTTGGGCTGCTTGCTCATGATCGTCCGTCTCTAACTTTCTTTGGGCGGGCTTTCTTTGGGCGGGCCGTTTTCCGGCCGTGTCATTCCCGCTTGCGTTCGCTTTCGACCGTCAGTCCCAGGCTGCCGGCGCGCGGGTCGATCGCCGTCTGGCAATAGCGGACCCCGTCCTCGATCGAAACCCGGCATCCGACGAAGCTGACCCGTCCGGGGATGGATTGCGGACGGGCCGCCTGGATCTGCGGGGCGGTGGACTTGTCCTCCAGACCGGCCGGAAGGGCGGCGGACAGTAGTGCCGCCGGGCCGGCGGCCGGGCCGTCGTCGCCGTTGGCGGTGCCGACCCCGGCGAAAAGGGTGCGGCCGATGATGGAGTTGGCGATCAGCGCCGGCGCGCCGAAGCCGCCGCGGTCAACCCCCTGGGCCACCAGCATGCCCGTGCCGGGGATGCCGCGGCCGGTGCCGAAGGGCGCTCCCTGGGTGAAGGCGCAGGCCGCACCGTTCTCGTCCGGATCGATCACCATCACCCCGGCCCCCGCGGCGGTTGCGCCCCTGCCGGTGGCGCCCAGCAATTGGGCGGCGCGGGTCGCGCGCTCGGCCGGCGGCAGCGATGCCACCGCCTTCCATGCCTGGACCAGGGCGGCGCCGGCTTCCGGTTCGTTCAGGTCGGGCAAATGCAGGTCACTGATGTCGAAGGGCACGGTCAGCGTTCCGGCGACACGCGGCTGATAGGCGCGCAGCTGCGCCGGGTCGATGCCGGTGCCCTGGGCGACCGTCGCGGCGAGCGGCCCGCTGTAGAAGGCGCCCACCCCCTGCCGGCGCAGGACCGACAGGGTCGCGGCCAGCTCCGGCTGGCCGACCACCGCACCGACGGCGGGGGTGCCGCTGCCGAGGAAGCGGCGCCGCGTCTCCGAATCGGGCGCCAGCCGCCCGCCGAAGGCGGTCAGATCCTGCACCATCGCGCGGCTGAGGCCGGGGGAGAACTGGGCCAGCTGTTCGGCCGGGGAGACGACCTGCTCCCACCGCATCACGCCGGCGGAGGCCTGGACGGCGAACAGGCCGCGCGCCATGGCGGGCATGGCGACGCCGCCGGCACCGGCCGGACGCGGCAGGAAATCGATGGTGCGCGCCTTTTTCGAGGCGGCGTCGAACAGAACGCAGACGCCGCCGCCGGTCAGACCGACCCGCGACGGCAGGCTGGCGGTCATCGCCAGCGCCATCGCCGCGACCGCGTCGCCGGCCTTGCCGCCCTGGGCGATGATGTCGCGCCCCACGCCGGCAGCATAGGGTTCGTCGGCGACGACGAAGCTCTGCACCGTGGCGTCGGTCTTGAACTTGGTGTTGACGCAGCCCGCCAGCAGTGATGCAGCTATGGCAACCGCGCCCAACCGTTGCCAGATTTGCAAGCGAGTGTGTCGCGGTCCGGAGTTCCGCCGGTCGCGCGCGGGAATCCGCTGTTCCAAGCCGGAGGTCGTCACGGTGCGCAAGCCCAGCAGGCTGGTTTCGGTCGTCGCCATCATGTCCGTTTGTCTGATGTCGCTGGTGTGGGGAGCGCCACCGGCGAGCGCGCAGCGCCGCTCGGAGATGCAAATCCTCAGCGACGCCGAGACGGACCATATCATCCGCAAGATGGCCCGGCCAATCTTCCAGGCGGCAGGCGTCGACCCGGATTCGGTGCAGATCCTGCTGATCAACGACCCGACGGTGAACGCCTTCGTCGCCGGCGGGCAGAACATCTTCATCCACACCGGGCTGCTGCTGGACGTCGACAACGCCGACCAGTTGCTGGGCGTGATCGCCCACGAGACCGGCCACATCGCCGGCGGCCATCTGGTGCGCGGGGCGGAGGCGATGGACAACGCCTTCCTCTCCTCGCTGCTCGGCATGGGGCTGGGCGTCATCGGCGGCCTGGCCTCGCGCAATGCCGGGGCGGGTGCCGCCGGCGTCATGCTGGGCCAGCATCTGGCGGAGCGGAACTACCTGTCCTTCTCCCGCACGCAGGAGGCATCGGCCGATCAGGCCGGCCTGTCCTTCCTGGAACAGTCGGGCATCTCCGCCAAGGGGATGGAAACCTTCCTGGAGAAGCTGGGCGTCGGCGATCCGCTGATGAACGACCGCGACGCCGGCTATCGCCTGACCCACCCGCTGACGCGCGAGCGCATCGACGCGGTGAAGACCTTCGTCGCCCGCTCCCGCTATGCCAACGCCAATCTGCCGGCGGCGACGGAGGCCGATCTGCGGCGCATCCAGGCCAAGCTGTACGGCTATCTCGACCCGCGCGGCGCCCTGCAGCGCTACAAGGCGAACGACCCGTCCCCGGCCGCCCGCTATGGCCGCGCCTATGCCTATTTCCGCCAGGGCGACATCAAGCAGGCGACGCCGCTGATCGACGGGCTGATCGCCGACGAGCCGAAAAACCCCTACCTCTACGAGATGAAGGGCGACCTGATGCTGCAGACCGGCCGGGCGCCGGATGCGGCGGCCCCGTATCGAAAGGCGGTGGAGTTGGCTGGTTCCGAAGCCGGAACGATCCGCGTCTCCCTCGCCCACGCCCTCTTGGAACAGCATGATCCCCGTCTGGCGGACGAGGCGCTGAAGAATCTGCAGATCGCCTCCAAGGGCAAGGCGCAGTCCGCCTTCCTGTGGCGGCTGACCGCACAGGCCTGGAGCATGAAGAAGAACGACGGCATGGTCGCCTACGCCACGGCGGAGGAGGCGCTGGCGCGCGGCGACATGCCGATGGCCAAGGCACAGGCGGAGCGGGCGGAGAAGCTGCTGCCCGCCGGCTCGCCCGGCTGGCTGCGCGCCCAGGACATCCGCGGCCAGACCGGCGGCGGGCAGTAACGCCAGCCGACCGTAACGCCGGCCTGCGGGTCATATGACGAAAGCGTTCTTCCGGTAACGCAACGGTCACCGAACCGTCCCGGCCAAGTCATCGCCGCTTGCTATTCCGCGGACATCGAGCGCGCCACGCCAGCCGGGCGCGCGGTTCCGTCCACGGAGTACACCGCATGCCGTCCGTCCGTCCGAAATCCTGGCGCGGCCCCCTGCTCGCCACCGCCGCCCTTCTGTCCGCCAGCCTCGCCGCCATCCCGGCGCCGGCCCAGGAGCAGCAGGCCAAGCGCTATCCCGCCACGCTCGCCGGCCATGCGGTGCTGCCGGCCGACACGCTGGTGCAGCCGCCGGCCGATGCCGGGCCGCTGTTCGCCAGCGCCGGCAAGTTCACCAACGCCGACCGCAAGCGGGTGGACGCCGTGGGCACCATCCGCGCCACCTCCTTCGCCGCCGATCCCAAGGCGCCGCGCGGGACGGAGATCATGCTGCCGGTCGCGGGGCAGGCGGTGCAGGGCTTCTCCGCCATCGTGCCGCAGGGCAACGGCGAGTTCCTGGCGCTGACCGACAACGGCTTCGGCAGCAAGGTGAACTCCGTCGACGCCCTGCTGATGGTCCATCGTGTCAAGCCGGACTGGCAGAGCGGCGCCATGCAGCGGCTGGAGACCATCTTCCTGCGCGACCCCGACCGCAAGGTCCCCTTCGCCATCGTCAACGAGAACAGCACCAGCCGCTATCTGACCGGCGCCGACTTCGACCCCGAATCGCTGGTGGTCCAGGGCGACCGCCTGTTCATCGGCGAGGAATTCGGTCCCTATATCCTGGAGCTGAGCCGGGACGGCGTGGTCATCGCGGTGCATGAGACGGTGATCGACGGCAAGCCGGCCCGCTCGCCCGACCATTACCGCAACAACGGCCTGCCGGCGGTCCCCGGCGCCGTCACCTTCGAGGTCCGCCGGTCCCGCGGATTCGAGCCGATGGGCGTGTCGCCGGACGGCAAGACGCTGTACCCGTCGCTGGAAGGCCCGCTGTGGAACGCCGCCGGCAACAGCTTCGAGAACAAGGACGGCCACGCGTACACCCGCATCCTCGAATTCGACGTCGCCGGCCGCACGTACACCGGCAAGTCGTGGAAGTACAGGCTGGAGGACAACGCCAACGTCGTCGCCGACATGGCGATGATCGACGCCGGCAGCGCCCTGGTGATCGAGCGGGACGACAGCACCGAAGGGGCCAGGACCGAGGCATGCCAGGGCGAGCCGAAGCCGGACTGCTTCAACGCGCCCGCCGCCTTCAAGCGCATCTACAAGATCGACATCGCCGGGGCCGATGCCGACGGGTTCGTCCGCAAGATCGGCTACATCGACCTGACCGACATCGCCGACCCCGACCACAAGGCCCGCGCCGGGCAGGCACCGGAAGGCCGCTTCGTCATGCCCCATCTCGGGCCGGAGGGGGTGAACATCGTCGATGGCGACCACATCGTCGTCGTCAACGACAACAACCTGCCCTACTCCACCGGCCGGACCATCGGCAAGGCCGACGGCGACGAGATGGCGCTGCTGTCGGTGGGCGAGCTGCTGCGCGCCAAATGATCGCCAATCCCAAATGATCGCCGATCGCTGATCGCGCAAAGGTGATGTCCGGACAGGCGCTTTGCACTTGTCCGGACCGCATTGTCGGTCCAGTGTGGGCGGCCTTCGGCCCAACTCTCTTCGTGCTTCGGAGACCGCCCTCATGCGCCCCGCCCTGCCGTTCCTGCGTTCCGCCCTGCTGGCCCTGCCCGTCGCGGCGCTGGCGCTGTCCGCCGCCGCCCCGGCCCATGCGCAATCGGCGAGCTTCGACAGCACCCAGAAGACCGCCATCGAGAAGATCGTCCGCGACTATCTGATGGAGCATCCGGAGGTGATCCTGCAGGCCGTCGACGCCATGCAGGAACGCCAGAAGACGGCCGAGGCCGAACAGGCGCGCAAGGCTCTGGTGGAGAACAAGCAGGAGCTGACCCGCAACCCCGCCGACCCGGTCGCCGGCAACCCGCAGGGCGACGTCACGGTGGTGGAATTCTTCGATTACCAGTGCGGCTACTGCAAGGCGGTGCAGGCCGACACCCAGTCGCTGATCAAGGGCGATCCCAAGCTGCGCTTCGTCCTGAAGGAATTCCCGATCCTGGGGCCGGCCTCCGTGGTTGCCTCCAAGGCGGCGCTGGCCTCCCGCGCACAGGGCAAGTACATGGAGTTCCACAATGCCCTGATGGCGCAGCGCGGCCAGCTGGACGAGGCCGTCATCATGCGCCTCGCCAAGTCGGTCGGGCTTGACACCGACCGATTGAAGAAGGACATGGAGTCGCCGGACGTGCTGAAGGTGATCGCCGCCAACCAGGCACTGGCCGAAAAGCTGAACATCCGCGGTACCCCCGCCTTCATCTTCGGCGACGAGCTGGTGCCCGGCGCCATCCGGCTGGACGACATGAAGCGGCTGACCGAAGCCGCCCGCGCCAAGGGCTGAGGCGGACTGTTTCATGACCGGAATGACCGAGCAGGGGAAGCCGTCCGTCGTCGTCTTCGATGTCGGGCAGGTGCTGATCGAATGGGATCCGCGGCATCTCTACCGCGAACTGTTCGACGGTTACGAAGATCTGATGGAGGATTTCCTCGACCGGGTCTGCACTCCGACCTGGAACCTGGAACAGGACCGCGGCCGTCCCTGGTCGGACGCGGTCGCCCTGCTGACCGAGGAGCATCCGGACTGCGCCGAGCTGATCCGCGCCTATGACGACATGTGGGAACGCATGGTGCCCGGCCCGATCCCCGGCACCCCGGAAATCCTGGCCGAGCTGAAGGCCCGCGGCGTCCCCGTCTACGCCATCACCAACTTCTCGGTCGACAAGTTCGAGTTGACGCGCAAGCGCTTCGATTTCCTGAACGGCTTCGACGGGATCATCGTTTCGGGTCAGGAACGACTGGTGAAGCCGGACCCGGCGATCTATCGGCTGCTGATGGATCGTTACGGTCTCGAACCGAAAGACTGCTACTTCATCGACGACAATCCCGACAATGTCGAGACGGCAAGGTCGGTGGGCATGTCGGCGCACCTGTTCCTGGGCGCCGAGGCGCTGCGGCGCGATCTGGAGGCAGTGGGGCTGCTTTGATGCGGCCCCCCTACTCCGCCGCAGCCTCACGATCCGTCGCGGAATTGAACGCGTAGGTCTTCCAGGTCGGCTCGTAGCCGTCGTCGGCCTGATTGCCCCAGACCGACCAGTTGGGCCGGGCGCCGCGGGCGAACATCTCCAGATAGGGGCCGGGGCTGCAGGACTCGATCAGTTCATACTGCTCATCGGGTTTGCGGCTGTGCTCACGCTTGCGGCTCTCGATCAGGTTGACCTGGGTGCGGCCGGGCGGCAGCGTGCGGGCCTTCTTGCCGCGCACGCCGAACAGGATCAGTTCGGTGACGTTGCGGAAATAGAAGCCGACGCCACGCCCATCGGACCCGCCATCCTTGCGCACCTTGTGCCAGATCAGGTTGGTCTTGTACTCGAACCCCCAGCTGCGCATCACCTGCAGCCCTTCCGGCAGCAGGGCGTTGGGAACCCAGAGATAGAGGTGCGCGGTGGGGGCGGCGATGTCGGCGACCGGCAGGGCGCAGATGTCCTCCACCGTCATGGTGCCGTAGCGCGACAGGCGGCGATGCTCCGGCGCCATCTTGCCGGTGCGGTTGACGAAGCGCCAGGGCGGGTCCGCCATCACGGTGGCGAAGCGCCGGTCACCGGCGAAGGCCACCAGATCCTGCGCCGGATCCGATGCCGTCGCCACCGTCTTGCTGTCGCCCATCGCTGCCTCGAAATCCTGAACAAATGCGGTACCGGGAGGGGTGCAAACTCGCACGGGGGGACACCGCCGTCAATCGGGTCTGAACCGCTCCGCCGACGCTGTCACAAGCATCGTCGGCGCACCATCCCCGTCACTCCTCCTCGCCGGCCTCGGCCATGGCGCGCAGGGAAGCACGTTCGGCGACGCTGACGGTCAGCCCCTGGGTTTCCACCCCGACTGCGCGCAGCTTGGCCAGAGCCCGCGACAGGGTTTCCGGCTGCATGCCCAGGCGCCGCGCGATCAGCGCCTTGTCGAAGGGAAGCTGGAATTGCGCCGGCCCGTCGCCCGGCGGGCAGACGCGCATAAGGAAGGCGGCGACCCGCTGCGGCGCCGGCTGGACCTGGAGCTGTTCGATCTGCGTCACCAGATGGCGCAGGCGGACCGACAGTGAACCCAGCATGCCGAAGGCGATGCGGTCGTCCTCGCGCAGGCAGCGGGCGAATCCGTCGGCGGTCAGCGTCAGGACGCGGGCATCGGTCACCGCCTCGGCGCAAACCGGAAATTTGCCGTCGGCGAACATGGCGGCTTCGGCGAAGCTTTCGGCCGGACCGATGACATGCACCACCGCCTCCGTCCCATCGCGGGTCAGGCGGTACAGCTTCACCCAGCCGTCGAGCAGGACGAAGAAGCGATCAGCCGTCTCGTCCTGCAGGAACAGGGTGGTGCCGCGTGACACCGGGCGCACGATGGCGACCCCGCCCAGCAGCGACACCGCCCGGTCGGTCAGCTTGGCGAAAAGCGGAATCGCGCGCAGTGCGGCGGCGTCTTCCGCCGACAGATTGGAATGGTTGACGGTCATGACAGCTTCGCCTCCCCGGCCGCCGGCGGCATTGCTGCAGCAGCCGGTGGCATTGGTGTTGGTGAGGGCGGCGTCAGTCCGGTGCCGCGCAGCAGCATCCAGGCATTGACGGCGATTCCGGTCACGTCCGAGATCATTGCCGGCACCGACCCCACCAGACTGTTGTGCACGAACCAACAGGGCAATGCCACCAGCATGATGCCGCGGAAGGGTGCGACCCGCGTCTGGTAACGGGCAAGGCTGATCAGCGCCATGCCCCCCGCCGCGAAGACGGACGGCAGCCCGGTCCAGGTGAAGGCCATTACCGCGGCGATCACCGGAAGGATTGCCAGATAGACGAGTCGAAAGGCCGGCCGCGCGCCGATCGCCAGCGCCGCCACCACCTGCAGCGCCGCAAGCCCGTTCAGCGCCGACGCTGTCGGGGCGCCCACCAGGGCGTAATGCACGGCGAAGCACAGGCAGGGCACCAGCTGCACCAGCAGCATGCCGGTCCGGCTGCGGAAGAACGGCCAGAGCATGCCGCCGACGGTGCCGCAGAAACCGATCAGCTGGGCCGCGGACCATCCACCGCCCGCCACCCCTTCCCCACCGGCCCCCCCACCTGTCAAGACGGCGACTAAGTCGGTCAACACCTCGCTCATGCCGGATCGGACCTTTGGCAGCAAGGGGGACAACAGCGGGGAGACGTGGCGCCGGCCGCCCCGGAGGGCGGCGCAGGAGAACAGGCGTCACGAAAAAAGCAGGAACAAAAGAAAGAGCGGAAGACACACGCAACGAACAGCCGGGCCGAACAGAGCCACGGCCGGATCACTCACGAGCCAGGACCGCAAAAGCAGCAGCATAAAAGACAGGAACGCACGGCGCGCCCCCGAAGGGAGGCGCCGTGCGCTGAAAGTCCGGATTCTCACCGGGAGGCCCGCAGCCGGTACGGCTCAGGACCTCAAGAGGCTATTCAGCCAAGCGGAGCCGGCCGGTATGGCGCGCGTCCGGAAAGGACGAACGCCGCGCGGCCGAGGCCCGGAGTTCCCGGAGCCTTACAGGTACTCGACCTTGCCCGCTTCCGGACCCTTCTGGCCCTGGCGAACGGTGACGCGCACCTGATCGCCTTCCTGAAGGGTCTGCATGCCCGAACGGCGCAGCACGTTGACGTGGACGAAGACGTCCTTGCCACCGGTGCTGGGCGTGATGAAGCCAAAGCCCTTGTCGGCATTGAACCACTTCACGGTGCCGTCGACTTCTTCGCCACCGGCGCCGCCGGCATCGTAGCCGCCGCGGTCGAAACCGCCACGGTCGAAGCCGCCGGTCCGCGGACGGGCCGAACGCTGAGCGGTCGACGCATCGACCGAGTGGATGGAGGCCACCTGCGGACCCTTCGGCCCACGGGCCAGGTCACAGGTGATGGTGGTGCCTTCGTCCAGCGCGTCGTAGCCGGCGGCCTGAACCGCAGAGACGTGCAGGAAGGCATCGGGCGAACCGTCCTCAGGCGACACGAAGCCGAACCCCTTGGTGGGGTTGAACCACTTCACGGTGGCGGTGACGTTGGACTTGGTGATCTCGGGAGCGCGGAAGCCCTGGCGGGGCGGGCGGTCGAACATGTGTCTTCAAGCTCATAGAGTGTGCCGAATGTCTTTTGTCACAGGGATCCGGTCCCAGGTCAAGCCTTCCAAAGGAAAGATGACCAAATCGCCTTTAAATGCCTCACCCCTGGCTCACGCTTGCGGCATCCCCGGTGCTTGCGACCGCCCGAAGCGGCACCGAAGTGCCGCTTCGCCACCCCTGTCCGGCACCCCCGGCCTGCCGGCCCCGGCGCGACTCGGAAGGGCTTTTGCACGCAGGCCGTGCGGCGCCGGATCAGGCGACCGACCGGCTCATCGTCGGATAGTCGGTGTAGCCGTGGCGGTCGCCGCCATAGAAGGTCTTGGGGTCCGGCTCGGCCAGCGGGGCGTCGATTCGCAGCCGCTCCACCAGGTCCGGGTTGGCGATGAAGGGCCGGCCGAAGGCGATCATGTCGGCATGGCCGCTCGCGGTCGCCTGGATCGCCATGGCGCGGTCATAGACGTTGTTGGCCATGTAGCGGCCCTTGTAGAGCGCGCGCAGCTCGGCGAGATCGCCGCCGAATCCGGGATGCGGACCGCGGGTCACCCCTTCGATCATGTGCAGATAGGCAAGGCCGTAATCATTCAGGCGGCGAATCACCGGGCTGAAGGTGCCGACCGGGTCGCTTTCCTGGGCGTCGTTGGCCGGGCTCAGCGGCGACAGGCGGATGCCGACGCGGTCGGCCCCGGCCTCCGCCACCACGGCGTCCAGCACTTCGAACAGGAAGCGGGCCCGATTCTCGACCGAGCCGCCATAGGCGTCGGTGCGCCTGTTGGTGCCGTCGCGCAGGAACTGGTCGATCAGGTAACCGTTGGCGGCATGCACCTCCACCATGTCGAACCCGGCGGCCAGCGCGTTTCTGGTGGCGCGGCGGTAATCCTCGACGATGCCCGGCAGTTCCGACAGTTCCAGCGCGCGCGGGGCCGGGATGTCCTTGAAGCCGTCGACGGTGAAGGCCTTCATCTCCGGCTTGACGGCGGACGGCGCCACCGGCAGGGCGCCGCCCGGCTGCAGATCGGGGTGGGAGATGCGGCCGACATGCCAGAGCTGCAGGCACATGTGCCCGCCCTTGGCGTGGACCGCGTCGGTCACCAGCTTCCAGCCCGCCACCTGTTCGGCGCTGTGGATGCCGGGGGTGTAGGCATAACCCTTGCCCTGCGGCGAGATCTGCGTCGCCTCGGCGATGATCAGGCCGGCGCTGGCGCGCTGGGCGTAATATTCGGCGTTCATCGCGGTCGGCACGCCGGTGGCGTTGTCGGTGCGGCTGCGGGTCAGCGGCGCCATGGCGATGCGGTTGGGCAGGGTAAGGCGCCCGACCGTCACCGGCTGGAACAGGGGGGCCGCGTCCTGGCTGTCCGTCATGTCCGATCCATCCTGTATGATTGAAGACTGGCTGCTGGTTGGAAACTGGACAGGAAAGTGTGGCCCGGCCGGCGCCACCGGCAAGGCGCCGCGTCGCCATAGCGGCGGAACGGGCAGCATGGCTGCCATACCGTGCCCTGCACGGCGGAGGGACCTTTCGGCCCGCCGGGCGGTTATTTCCGACAGTTTCGCCTGCCAGGGAATGGGATCGCCGATGCAACAGCGCTGGCCCGACCGATTGTGGATCGTCCGCCATGGCGAGAGCGCCGGGAACGTCGCGCGCGACGCCGCCCACGCCGCCGGACATGTCCGGATCGACATCGACGAACGCGACGTCGACGTGCCGCTCAGCCCGCTGGGCGAGCGGCAGTCGGATGCGCTCGGCCGCTGGTTCGCCGCCATGCCGGCGGTGGAGCGGCCCGACGTGGTGCTGACCTCGCCCTATCGCCGGGCGCTGCGCACGGCGGAACGGCTGCACCAGTCGGGCGGGCTGCCGATCGACCCGGCCGATTTCGTGATCGACGAGCGGCTGCGCGAGAAGGAGTTCGGCGTGCTCGACCGGCTGACCAGCGCCGGCATCCGCCAGGAATTCCCGGAACAGGCCGAATTCCGCCGCCTGCTCGGCAAGTTCTATCACCGCCCGCCCGGTGGTGAGAGCTGGTGCGACGTGATCCTGCGGCTGCGCAGCGCGCTCGACACCGTCAGCCTGCATCACGGCGGCCGCCGGGTGCTGATCGTCGGGCACCAGGTGGTGGTGCTGTGCCTGCGCTATCTGCTGGAAAACATGACGGAGGAGGAAATCCTGGCCATCGACGCGACCGGCGACGTCGCCAACTGCTCCGTCACCGAATACCGCTTCGATGCCCAGGCCGGGCCGCGCGGCGGACTGCTGCTGCACCGCTACAACTTCGTCGCCCCGCTGGAGGAGGCCGGCGCCCCGGTCACCGCCGAGCCGGATGCCGCAGTCGCCGCCCGATAAATCGCCGCCCGCAGAGGGCCGCCCGCCGAGGAGAGCCGATTGGACGCCGAGATCCCCATCACCGCCGGGCTTCTGCGCGGCATGCCCCTGCCCCAGCCGGATGGCGACGGCGACAAGGAAACCCGTGGCCGGGCGCTTGTGGTGGCCGGCAGCGTGCCGGTGCCGGGCGGCGCCCTGCTGGCCGGGATCGGCGTGCTGCGGGCGGGGGCCGGCAAGCTACAGATCGCCACCGTGGCCAGCGTCGCTGCGCATCTGGGCCTCGCCCTGCCGGAAGCCCTGGTCGCCGGCCTGCGTGAGACGCCGGAGGGCGGGATCGCCGCCGAGTCGGCCCAGGCGTTGGCCGAGCGGGCCTCACGCTGCGACACGGTGCTGATCGGCCCCGGCATGATGGACGAACCGGCAACGGCGGCCCTGACCGCCGACCTGCTGAGGCGGCTGGACCCGGGTGGGGACGGCCCACGATTCGTATTGGATGCCGGGGCGCTGGCCGGGCTGGCGCAGGACCCGGCGCCGCTGCACCGGCACGAAGGCCGCGTGGTCGTCACCCCCCATGCCGGCGAAATGGCCGGCCTGCTGGGCTGCCCGCGCGAACAAGTGGATGCCGACCCGCTCGGCAGCGCAAGGCAGGCGGCGGCCCGGCTGAAGGCGGTGGTGGCGCTGAAGGGAGGCTGCACCCGCATCGTCGCGCCGGACGGCCGCGCCTGGGCCTATCGCGACGGCACGGTCGGGCTGGCGACCTCCGGTTCGGGCGACACGCTGGCCGGGATCGTCACCGGCCTGCTGGCCCGCGGCGCCAGTCCCGAACAGGCCGCCATCTGGGGGGTCTACCTGCATGGCGAGGCCGGCAACCGGCTGAGCAGCCGGATCGGCCCGCTGGGATTCCTCGCCCGCGAATTGCTGGCGGAAATCCCGGCGGTGATGGCGTCGCTGGCGGAGGGGACGGGCGGCTGAGCCTCACTGCGCCGGGGCGGGTGCCGCAGCAGGCGCCGGCGGCAGGGCCGGGGCGGCGGGCGGGGTGGCGCTGCGGCGCGGCTGGGCCGGGACCACGTCGGGCGACAGGGCGGCGTCGCGGTCGCGGCAGCGGTCGACCACCTTCTGGCCGCAGGCGACGAAACCCAGATCCTTGTTCAGGCAGACCCGCACCTCGGCCACGTCGCGGCGGGAGCAGACGACCGCCACCCCCTCCGCCGTCAGGCCGGGATTGGCCTCCAGGAACAGGCGTTCCACCTGCGTCGCCGGCACGGTCGGGCCGGGAACCTTCAGCTGCTCCGGGATCGCCACCTTGGACGCCGCGGCGCGCAGCTTGGCGAAATAGTCGGTTGCGTTCAGGCCGGAGCAGGTCCCGTGCTTGCGCCATTCATGCATCATCAGCCCGACGCTGGGCATCACCGGCATGGTCTGGTCCACCACCGCCTTGGGCAGGTTGCGGTCGCGGGTGCAGGTGGCGGGATAGCTGCCGTCATTGTATTGCGGCCACAGGCCATGGACGACGAAGCCGTACTTGCGGTCGCCGCACTGGTCGGGATCGGGGCCGTTCTTGTCGCGGGCGCAATAGGTCGGCGTCCAGGACAGCGACAGAAGGTAATAGTCGAAGTTGCCCGGCTCCGCCCGTCTCTGCGCCCAGGAGGGGCTTGCGGCGAGCAGTCCGGCAACCATGACGGACAGGATGGCGGCGACGGCGCTTCGCATGACAGTCTTCCCCACGGATGTGCTTCCCTGCGTTGCATACCATGGAAGGAGATTGCTGTCGCGGGGTCTCGACACCAGTATCACTCAGCCAAACTTCGGCCGAACGTTTGCGCGTTCCGCCCCATCAGCGGGTATAGTGACCGGCATGTTCACCCTGTCCGCACCGATCTTGCTGCGTGCCTACGCCGCCGGCATCTTCCCGATGGCCGAAAGCGCCGAATCGCGGGAGCTTCACTGGTTCGACCCGGAACTCCGCGGCATCCTGCCGCTGGACGGTTTCCATGTGCCGCGCAGCCTGCGCAAGACGCTGCGGCGCTGCCCGTTCGAACTGCGCTTCGACAGCGCCTTCCGCGCGGTGATCGAGGGCTGCGCCGAAGCGACGGAGGACAGGCCGAAGACCTGGATCAACGACGACATCGTCCGCCTCTACGGCGACCTGTTCGACAGCGGATTCGCCCACAGCGTGGAATGCTGGCGCGACGGCCGGCTGGTCGGCGGGCTGTACGGGGTGTCGATCGGCGGCGCCTATTTCGGCGAGAGCATGTTCAGCCGCGAAACCGGGGCCAGCAAGGTGGCGCTGGTCCATCTGGTCGCCCGGCTGCGCGCCGCCGGCTTCGCCCTGCTCGACACCCAGTTCGTGACCGAGCATCTGAGCCGATTCGGCGCCATCGAGATCCCACGCACCGACTACCGCCGCCGCCTCGCCGCCGCGATGGAGCGCAAGACCGACTTCCGCGGCGTCGACCAGCGGTCGGCGCTGGCGGACCTGCTGGGGTCGGCCGCCGATTAGGGCTTCGGGTGGAACACCCCGCCCGGCATGGGCGCCGGCACGCCGGTGGTCGCCGGCAGGCTGAGCGGCAGTCCCAGCCGGCTGCGCACCGCCAGATAGCCGAAGGCCTGCGCTTCCAGCGCGTCGCCATCCCAGCCGACGAGATCGGCCGACTCGACGGGCACGCCCAGCCGGTCGGCCAGCATCGCCATCAGCGTGGCGTTGTGCCGCCCGCCGCCGCAGACCAGCCAGCGCACCGGCGCGGCCGGCAGGTGGGGCACGACGCGGGCGACCGACAGGGCGGTGAAGGCGGTCAGGGTGGCGGCGCCGTCCTCGGGCGACAATGCCGCCACCGGCGCCGGATCGAAGGCGTCGCGGTCCAGCGACTTGGGCGCCGGACGGCCGAAATAGGGGTGGGCCATCAGTTGGGCCAGCGCCGCGTCATCCACCCGCCCCGACGCCGCCAGTGCGCCGCCGGCATCGAAACGGCCGATCCCGTGGCGCAGCACCCAGTCGTCGATCAGGGCGTTGCCGGGACCGGTATCGCAGGCGACGACATCGGCTTCCCCGTCCGCAGATTCGGGGCCGATCCAGCTGACATTGGCGACGCCGCCGATGTTGAGGACGGCGAGCGGACGCGGCAGCCCATGCGCCAGCGCCCGGTGGAACAGCGGGACCAACGGCGCCCCCTGCCCGCCCGCGGCGACATCGGCGCTGCGGAAGTCATTGACCACGGCGATGCCGGTCGCCGCCGCCAGCCGGGCGCCGTCGCCGATCTGGCGGGTGATGCGCCGGTCCGGATCGTGGTGGATGGTGTGGCCGTGGAAGCCGATCAGATCGACCGCCGCCGCCGCGACGCCCGCCTTGTCGAGCAGGCGGCGCACCGCGTCGGCATGGGCGTCGGTCAGGTCGCGCTCCACTGCCGCGACCGTCTCGCCATTGTCCGTGCGTCCCAGACAGCCGCGCAGACGGGCACGGAAGCCGTCGTCATAGGGGATCGTCAGGAAGTTCAGCGCATCCACCCGGTCGCGGCCATCGGTGCGCAGCAGGGCGGCGTCGATGCCGTCCATCGAGGTGCCGCTCATCAGGCCGACGACCGTGCGCAGCCCGTCCTTCGCTTCCATCATCCGATCCGCATTCCCCAGTGACGATGCGGACCAGTCTAGCTCAGCTGATCCACAGCTGCAGCATCAGCCGCTCGCGGCTGGCCGGCGGGGTGGCGCGGTGGTAGCAGGAGGTGTCCTCCAGGAAGCCGGTGCCGGCCGGTCCCTCCACCACCAGGATGCGGTCGCGGGCGAAGCGGGTGAACAGCTCATCGTCGCGGGCATTGGCGGAGCCCAGCAGCATGCGCAGCGACTTGCCGTGATGGCTGCCACGGACCAGCGCATGCTCCCCCGACCCCGGCCCGACATCGGTCAGATAGAACTGAGCCGAGCAGAAATGGAAGTCGTGGACGTCGTAATGCCAGTCGATGGTCTGGCCCAGCTGCCGCCGCTCCTCGTCGGTGGCATCGGTGACGAAGCTCCAGAACAGGCGCGGGATGATCTTGGTGGCGGGGAAGCCCAGGAACGCCCCGGCGCATTGCATCAGCAGCGGATCGCGGCAGACCCGGCGCACCGCCGGGCAGTCCAGCGGATCGGGGACGATGCCCATCACCGCGGGCGACCCATCCTCCAGCCGGCCCTTGCGGACAGTGTGGCGATAGAACACGCGGTCGTCGCGCAGCCGCCGCTGCAGGGGGGAGTGGGTGGCGAACTCCACCATCTCCTCCACCATCGGCCAGGGCAGATCGAAACCGAGCGCGATCGAGTCGCGCCGCAGGTCGGCCAACGCGCGGTCGATGGTCTGGCCGGGGAACAGGCTGACCGGAAGCGGAGGCAGCGATATGGGCGGGCCGGCCGGCGCCCGCTGGCGCGACCGGGGAGACAGGCGACGCAGAGCACTGTAGCCGCGCCGCACCGATTCGAACCGGCCCAGCGCATAGTGAAGCTCTCCGGCGACGAGGCGCCGGGCAATGTTCGCAACGTTCATGGCGTGTGCATCCCTGGGGCAGCCGAAGGACCAAAACCGCGGTGGGTTGCGCGGCCTCTGGTGCGGGAATGCACGAAGTGTAGGCTTGTTTGGGGCGATTCTAAAAATACCCTTCGGGCGTACGCCCACACGCCGGGGGAATAGCCGGGCCGGCAGGGCGCCCTTCCCGTCCGGACCATGCCGGGAGAAAAAGGCGCCCCACCTTCCCGTTGAAGGTTACAGCGCCTGCACGCCCTTCAGAACCGCGGCGACATGACCGGTGACCTTCACCTTGCGCCAGACGTTGCGGACGATGCCGTCCTTGTCGATCAGGAAGGTGGCGCGGTCGATACCCATGTACTTGCGCCCGTACATGCTCTTTTCAACCCAGGTGCCATAGGCTTCGCACACGGCGCCGTCGGTGTCCGACACCAGCGTGAAGGTCAGTTCGTGCTTGGCCTTGAACTTGTCGTGGCTGGCGACGCTGTCCTTGGAGACGCCGATCACCACGGCGTCGACGGCGGAGAAGTCGGGCAGCTGGTCGCGGAAGCCGCAGGCCTCCGACGTGCAGCCCGACGTGTCGTCCTTCGGGTAGAAATACAGCACCACCGGCTTGCCGCGCAGGGCCGACAGCGTGACGCTGCCCCCGCCGTCGGTCGGCATGGTGAAATCCGGGGCGGGCGATCCGACGTCTACGGTCATGGCTGCTCGACTATCCTTCTTCCTGCCGGCGGGGATCGGAAACCCTCAGGCCGGGGGCGTGGTGGTGGGTGGGGCCAGACGGCCCGCCGGTTCCTCGACCAGGGCCTTGAAATGGCCGTGGGCGCGGGCGGCGACGGCACGGATTCTGTGGTCCAGTTCCGGGAAGTCAACACCGTCAGGCTCACGCTCGTCAGGAAAGGCCGTGCGGACCAGCCCGGCCAGCAGGCTGGGCGACACCTGATTGGGGTCGAGCACCCCGGCGGTGGTCAGCCGCAGGAAGCCCTGCACCCGCCGCCACAGCCGCAGAGTCGTTTCCAGATCCTCCGCCACCTCCGGGTCCAGCGCGCCGGTCCGGGCGGCGCATCGCAGCGCCTTGGCGGTGCCGATATGCAGGATGTCCGGCCGCTCGTGCCCATGGCGCAGTTGCAGGTACTGGGCGATGAACTCGATGTCGATCAGGCCGCCGCGGGCGTATTTGACGTTCCAGACATTGGTCGTCCCGAACTCCTTCTCGATTCGCCGCCGCATGTCGGCGACATCCCACAGCAGCCGGTCGGCATCGCGCGGCGCGGTCAGCACCGACCGGATCGCCGCCTGGACGCGGCCCCCCAGTTCCGGATCGCCGCCGATCACGCGGGCGCGGGTCAGGGCCATATGCTCCCAGGTCCAGGCGTCGGCGGCCTGATACTTGACGAAGGCGTCCAGCGAGGTGGCGAGCGGTCCGGCATTGCCCGAGGGGCGCAGCCGCATGTCGACCTCGTAGAGCCGCCCGTCGCCCATCGGCGCGGTGATGGCGTTGGTCAGGCGCTGGGTCAGCTTGATGTAATATTCGTTGGGCGACAGCGGCTTCGTGCCGTCGGACAGGCGCGGCCCCCCGCCGCTCCCTTGGCCCGGCGCCACGTCATAGATGACGATCAGGTCGATGTCCGACGTGATGGTCAGCTGCCGGCTGCCCAGCTTGCCCATCGCCACCACCACCCAGGCGCCGCCGGGGATGCGGCCATGGCGCTGGGCGAACTCCTCCTCCACCCGGCGGGCGAGGTCGGGGACGACGATGTCGGCCAGATCGGCCAGGAAGGCACCGCAGCGGTCGCCGTCGGTGATGCCGCGCAGGATATGCACCCCGGCGCGGAAGCGCTGGTCATTGGTCCAGCGCCGGGCCAGCGTCAGCGCATCCTCGAAGTCGCGGGCCGGCGCCATCACCCGGGCATGGTCGTCGGCCAGCCCGTCCGCCTTGCCCGGCAGAGGATCGAAGAAGTCCGGCGACAGCACGGCGTCCAGCAGCGACGGGTTGCGCGACAGGGTCTGCGCCATCTGCGGCGCGATGCCCATGATCTCCGCCTCCAGCTCCAGCAACCAGGGATTGGCGACGAACAGGGAGAACAGCCCGACGCCGGCCGGCAGCTTTCCAAGGAAATCGTCGAAGTTCATCAACGCCGAATCGGGGGCCGGCGTCTTGGCCAGCGCGCTCAGCAGGGCCGGCGTCATCTCGGTCAGCAGTTCCCGCGCGCGTCCCGACCGGGTGGCGCGGTAACGGCCGCGGTGCCAGGCCGACACCACGCTGATGACGCGCGCCGGATCGGCGAAGCCCATGCCGCTCAGCGTCTCCACCGTGCCGGGATCGGGGTCGGTGCCGGTGAAGACCAGATTGCCGGGGCCGGAGAGCGACGGCGCCTCCTCGAACAGCTCGGCATAGCGGTCTTCGACCTGCCCCAGCGTCGCCAGCAGCTCCGCCCGGAAGGCGGCGGGGTCGCCGTAGCCGAGGAAGGTCGCCAGATGCGCCACCCCGGCATCGTCGGCGGGAATACGGTGGGTCTGCTGGTCGTCGATCATCTGGATGCGGTGTTCGACACGGCGCAGGAAATGATAGGCCCCGGCAAGCTCCTCCACCGTCTGCGGCGGCACGCGGCCGACGTCGCGCAGCGCCTCGTTCGCCATCAGGGTCGGGGCGATGCGCACGCGCGGGTCGCGACCGCCGAAGATCAGCTGCTGGGTCTGGGCGAAGAACTCGATCTCGCGGATGCCGCCGCGGCCGACCTTGATGTCATGGCCGTTGACCGTCACCTCGCGGTGGCCCTTGTGGGCGTTGATCTGGCGCTTGATCGAATGGATGTCCTGGATGGCGGCGAAATCCAGGTTGCGGCGCCAGACGAAGGGCTCCAGGAAGCGGAGGAAGGCGGCCCCCGCCTCCGGATCGCCGGCGATGGGGCGGGCCTTGATCATCGCCGCGCGTTCCCAGTTCTGGCCGACGCTGCCGTAATAAATTTCGGCCGCGGAGACGGAAACCGCCAGCGGCGTGGCGCCCGGATCCGGCCTAAGCCGAAGGTCGGTGCGGAAGACGTAGCCGTCCTTGGTCCGTTCATCCATAATGCGGACAAGATCGCGTGCGAGCCTGATGAAGGTTCGCGCGAGGTTGTCCGGCTGGGGCGTCTGCACAACAGCGTCGTCGTACAGGACGATCAGGTCGATGTCGCTGGAATAGTTGAGTTCGCGCCCGCCAAGCTTACCCATGCCCAAAACGATCAGGCCCGAACCGACCCACGGTCGCTGCGGATCCGGCAGCGTCAGCGTCCCCGCCTCCCCGGCGCGGCGCAGCAGGAAATTCGCGGCCAGCTGCACCCCCGTCTCCGCCAATTCCGACAGTGCGCCGGTGACGCGGAACAGCGGCCATGCCCCTGCGATGTCGGCCAGCGCGATCAGCAGCGCCGCCCGCCTTTTTGCCACCCGCAAGCCCGCCATCAGCCGGTCCATCGACTTTTCCTCGCCATGCTCGGCGTGGAGCGAGGCGATCAGGGCGGCGAAGGTGTCGTCGAAGCCGTCCCGCACCGTCCGGGCGACGAAGGGCAGCTCCCGCGTCAGGCTGTGGCCGAGATACGGGCTGTTGCCGCACACCGCCTCGATCAGCGCCCGGCCGGGCTCCGAATCGGCGAAGGCCTCCGCCCAGGCGCGGGTCTCCGGCTCCGCCGCGGCGGCCTGCTGGCGCCAGCGCTCCATCCCCAACGACGCCTGCGCGGCATCGAAGGGCTTCGGCAAGGGGCTTGAGAACGCGATGGGGCTGGGCATGGCAACCGTCTTTCCTGCTCAAATCATGGGCAGAAAGCTGCACGTGTCGGGCGCGAAGGTCAATCGGACCGATTCTCCTTCTATTTCCAACGGTGCCCGATGATCCGCCGTACCGCGAAGATCCTCGGCCTGACGCTGACCGGGGTCGGCGCCGTGGCGCTTGCCGCCGGCGGATTGTTCGCGTGGCGGCTGTCGCAGGGGCCGATCGCGCTCGATCCGCTGATCCCCTATGTCGAGCAGGCGCTGAGCGACCGTGACGGCCGCTTCCACATCGACATCGGCGAACTGGTGCTGTCGCTGGAGGACGAGGACGGGCTTGAGAACACCGGCGGACGGCGTCTGGACCTGCGCGCCCGCCGGGTGCAGGCCCTGAATGCCGGAGGGGCGGAACTGGCGGCGGTGCCTGAGATGGGCATCGGCTTCTCCATTCCGGCCCTGTTCCGCGGCACATTGTCGCCGACGCGCCTGGATCTGGTCCGGCCGCGCCTGACCGTGCTGCGCCGCGCCGACGGCAGCCTCGCCTTCGACGTGCGGGCAGACGCCGAGTCCGCCGGAAGTTCCGAGAATAGCGGCCCCGACCTGATGGACGAGGCGCTGGACAGCCTGCGCCGCCCGCCCGACATCGACCGGCCGCTGGGTCTGCTGCGCCGTCTGTCGGTGGTGGGTGCCGACCTGCGGGTCGAGAACCGCATGCTCGATCTGTCCTGGCACGCCACGCGCGCCGACGTCGTGCTGACCCGCGACTCCCAGGGCGCCCAGGGCCGCGCCCGCGTCACGCTGGATTTGGGCAATGGCGGCAGTGGAGCGACGCCCCAGGCGGTGACCGTCGCCGCCGCCGGCCATTACAACATCGCCGACGCCACCACCGACCTGACCCTGTCGGTCGACGGGCTGGAGCCGGCGGCGCTGGCGGAGGTCGGGCCGGCAATGGCGCCGCTGTCGGCGGTGAAGCTGCCGCTGTCCGGCACGGTCTCGGCGCGGCTGGACCCGCGCTTCGAACCCTCGACGGTCGATCTGAACCTGCGCGGCGGCAGCGGCAGCGTCGCCCTGCCCGCCGCCCTGCGGCCGGAGCCGCTCACGGTGCGGAGCCTGGAGCTGCGCGGCAGCCTGGATGTGCCGGGCCGGCGGCTGCGGATCGACGATCTGTCGCTGGCGGCGGCGGATGGCGGCGAAGCGCTGGGCCTGAGCGGCCGGGGCGAACTGGTGGATACCGATGGCGAGCGTGCCCTCCAGGCCAGCCTGTCGCTGACCGCCGGCGGCCGGACCGCCGGGCTGGAGCTGTCGGGACGGCAGGGGCCGGACAAGGATGGCCGGGCCACCGCGCGGCTGACCGGCTTCACCCCCGCCGCCGTCGCCGGCCTCGCCCCGCCGCTGGAACCGCTGAAGGCCGCCGACCTGCCGCTGTCGGGAACGGTGGAGGTCGCCTTCGACCCGTCGCTGCAGCCGACCGGCGGCAAGGCCGACATCACCGCCGGACGCGGGCAGTTGCTCCGCCCCGACCTGTTCGAAGGACCGCTGCCGATCGAATCGGCCCGGCTGCGGCTGCATGGCGACCGCGACCGCATCGAGCTGGATGGGCTGAGCGCCGTGCTGGGCGAGACCGGCGGGCCGCAGCCGAAGGTCGAGGCCAGCGGCACCGCGCTCCGCCAGGGCGACCGCATGGCGGTGGAGGCGCAGGCGGCGGCCCGCGGCGTCGCGCTGGACGAGTTGCATCGCTACTGGCCGACCGTCGCCGGTCGCAACGCGCGGGAATGGGTGACCCGGAACCTGTCGCACGGGACGGTGACGGAGGCGCGGGCGGAGGTGGACCTCTCGGTACCACTCGACGGGTCGGGACCGCCCGAACAGACGCGCTTCCTCGCCACCATGGCCGGGCAGGACATCAGCGTCCGCTATTTCCATGACCTGACGCCGGTCACCGGCGCCGGGCTGGAGGCGACGACCGACGGCAAGACCTTCACCGTCCTGACCAAGGGCGGCCGGATCGCCGACCCCAAATCGGGCGACATCGAGATCGGCGACGGCAAGGTGGTGATCGGCGGGCTGGACATCGGCAAGGAGACGATGGACATCCGCCTGCCGGTCCAGGGTCCGGTACGCTCCATCCTGACCCTGATCGACATGCCGCCGCTGGGCTATCCGACCAAGCTGGAGATGGACCCGAAGCGCACCCAGGGCACCGCCGAGGCGCAGCTGCATTTCGCCTTCCCCCTGCTGGCCGACCTGAAGGTGGAGCAGCTGGAACTGGACGTGACCGGCAAGCTGCACAAGGTGGCGGTGGAGAAGGTCGCGGCCGGGCTGAACGCCACCGACGGCGAGCTGTCGCTGGCCCTCGACCTCAAGGCGATGCAGATCAAGGGCGCCACCAAGCTGGACGGCATTCCCGTCACCGTCGACTGGAACGAGTCCTTCGACAGCGCCGCCAAGGGGCCGCGCACCCGCATCGCGGTGAAGGGCGACGCCACCGCCGACGATCTGCGCGCCCACGGCATCGATCTGGAGGACCGGGTGCAGGGTCCCTTCGGCGCCGACATCCTGTTCACGGTGGACCGCAAGCACAAGCTGCTGCTGACCGGCAACCTGAACCTGGAGAAGACCCGGCTGTCGATCGAGGAACTGGGTTGGGCCAAGCCCCCCGGCAAACCCGGCACCGGCAAGCTGACGCTGGAGTTCGACAAGGACCGTCCCACCCGCATCAGCAACCTGACCATCGACGCCGGCGGGCTGAAAAGCGTCACCAACCTGGAGCTGGCCGACGGCGGCAAACGGGTGGCGCGGGTGCAGACCCCCAGCTTCAAGCTGGGCCAGACCGACCTGCGCGCCGACCTGACCGTTCTGCCTCCCGCCAAGCCCGGCGGCCCGTCCGGCGGCTATGCCGGCACCATCACCGGCGCCAGCCTGGACGCCCGCGGCCTGACCGGCAAGACGCCGTCCGGCGAGGGCGCCGTCACTCCGCCGCCCAAGAAGCCGCCCTCCCCCACCGACGATGGCCGCAAGACGCCGCTTGACGTCACCATCAAGTTCGATTCGGTGGTGTTCGGCGAGGGACGGCGGCTGCGGCAGGTCTCGGGAACCATGCGGCGGAACGCCGCCGCATGGACCCTGCTGGACCTCACCGGCCGCAGCGAAGGCGGCGGCGTGTCGCTGAAATGGCGGCCGGGTCCGCAGGGCGTCTACGACCTTGCGATCAATGCCGAGGATCTGGGTTCCGCCCTGCAGGCGATGGACCTGAACGACCGCATGCGCGGCGGCCGGCTGACCCTGACCGGCCGCTCTGCCGAGCCGCGGGCCGATGCCGCCATCGTCGGCAAGGCCGAGATCCGCGATTACACGCTGATCGACGTTCCGGCACTGGCCCGCATCCTGAACGCCATCTCGCCATCAGGGTTTGCTGAACTGCTGGGCGGCGGCAAAGGTGTCAATTTCGGTCGGATGGTGGCGGATTTCCGCAAGGAGGGCCGGCTGCTGACGCTGAAGGACCTGCGCACCTCGGGCTCGGCGCTCGGCCTGACGCTGGAAGGGCAGATCGACCTGGAGACGGAAACCGCCAACCTGCAGGGCACCATCGTCCCGGTCTATGGCCTGAACCGGCTGATCGGCCAGATCCCGCTGCTGGGCGACATCCTGAGCGGCGGCGAGGGCCAGGGCATCTTCTCCGCCACCTGGCATGTGCAGGGACCGCTGTCCGACCCGGACGTGTCGGTCAACCCGCTGGCCGTGCTGGCGCCGGGTTTCCTACGCAACCTGTTCTTCCTGGGCGGCGACGGCACGCCGATGCCCGACACCAAGGCGCCGCCGGAGGCGCATACGCGGTGAGGCGTCAGCCCACCGTACCGGTACGAAGCGACGTTCCAAGCAAAAGGGGCAGGAACGGGGGAAACCCCGATCCTGCCCCTTCAACAACCAAACCTTACAGTCTTACAGCGCGCGGACGTCGGCCAGATGGCCGGTCACCGCCGCCGCCACGGCCATCGCCGGGCTGACGAGGTGGGTGCGGCCGCCGCGGCCCTGACGGCCTTCGAAGTTGCGGTTGGAGGTCGAGGCGCTGCGCTCGCCGGGAGCCAGACGATCGGCGTTCATCGCCAGGCACATGGAGCAGCCGGGCTCGCGCCACTCGAAGCCGGCCTCGGTGAAGATCTTGTCCAGACCCTCTTCCTCGGCCTGCTCCTTGACCAGACCCGAGCCCGGAACCACCAGGGCGCGCACGCCCTCCGCGACCTTGCGGCCCTTGGCGACCTCGGCGGCGGCGCGCAGGTCTTCGATGCGGCCGTTGGTGCAGGAGCCGATGAAGACGGTGTCGACCTTCACCTCGGTCAGCGGCTGGCCGGGGGTCAGGCCCATGTAGGCGAGCGAGCGCTCGACGGCGGCGCGCTTGCCGGCATCGGCGATCTCGGCCGGGTTCGGCACGGTCGCGGTGATCGGCAGCACGTCTTCCGGGCTGGTGCCCCAGGTGACCTGCGGGACGATGTCGGCGGCGTTCAGCACGACGGTGGCGTCATAGACCGCACCCTCGTCCGACGGCAGCGTCTTCCAATACTGGACGGCCTGTTCCCAGGCGCCGGCCTTCGGCGCCAGGGCGCGGCCCTGGACATAGGCGAAGGTCTTCTCGTCCGGGGCGATCAGGCCGGCGCGGGCGCCGCCTTCGATCGCCATGTTGCAGACGGTCATGCGGCCTTCCATCGACAGGTCGCGGATGGCTTCGCCCGCGAATTCGATGACGTAACCGGTGCCGCCGGCGGTGCCGATCTTGCCGATGATGGCCAGCACGATGTCCTTGGCGGTAACGCCCGGATTCACCTTGCCGTCCACGCGGATCAGCATGTTCTTGGCCGGCTTCTGCAGCAGGGTCTGGGTGGCCAGCACATGCTCAACCTCCGACGTGCCGATGCCGAAGGCCAGCGCACCGAACGCACCGTGGGTGGCGGTGTGGCTGTCGCCGCAGACGATGGTGGCGCCGGGCAGGGTGAAGCCCTGTTCCGGGCCGACGATGTGCACGATGCCCTGGCGGACGTCGTCCATCGGGAAGTAGCGGACGCCGAAGTCGCGGGCGTTCTTGTCCAGCGTCTCCACCTGGATCCGGCTCTCCTCCTCGACGATGCCCTTGGAGCGGTCGGTGGTGGGGACGTTGTGGTCGGGCACGGCGAGAGTTGCTTCCGGACGCCGCACCTTGCGGCCGGCGACGCGCAGTCCTTCGAACGCCTGGGGGCTGGTCACTTCATGGACCAGATGGCGGTCGATGTAGAGGATGCAGGTGCCGTCGTCCTGGCGATGCACGACGTGGCTGTCCCAAATCTTGTCGAACAGAGTGCGCGGCTTGGACATCGGAAAAACTCTCTCTCGCGGTACGACAGGCGCAGAACAATCGGAGGCCGCACCATAGCCTTGTGTCGCGCCGGGGACAAGCGCGGCCATACGTCTTTCGCCGCAAGCCTGTCCCCCGCAATATTATGACGCGGGCGGCCGTTGAAGAGGTGTTCAGGGCAGCATCTTGCCCGGATTCAGCAGGCCCTTGGGGTCGAGCGTCACCTTGATGGCGCGCAACATGTCGAACTCCACCGGCCCCTTGATGACCGGCATCTCGTCCTTCTTGAAGCGGCCGACGCCATGCTCGGCGGAGATGGAACCGTCGAGCTTGAAGATCACCTCATTGACGACGTGGCAGATCTCGTCCCAGCGGTCGAGATAGGCCTTGGTGTCGGTGCCCTCGGGCTGGCTGAGGTTGAAGTGGATGTTGCCGTCGCCGACATGGCCGAAGGGGGTCGGACGGATGCCGGGGCAGGCCTTCGCCACCGCGGCTTCGGCCAGTTCGATGAACTCGGCGACGCGGGAAACCGGGATCGACACGTCGTTCTTGATCGAGCCGCCTTCGAATTTCTGCGCCTCGACGATGGCCTCGCGGATGAACCACAACTGCTTGGCCTGGGCGTCCGACTGGGCCAGCGTGGCGTCGGTCGCCAGTTCCGCCTCGAACGCCTCGCCCAGCGCGGTCTCCACCGTCTCCTGGAAGGCGTCGGACCGGGTGCCGGCGGTCAGCTCGGTCAGGACATACCAGGGCGACGGCTCCGACAGCGGGTCGATGGTGCCGGCGACGTGTTTCAGGGCGAAATCCAGGCAGCGGCGCGACATCAGCTCGAAAGCCGACACGGCATCGCCGGAGGCGGCGCGCAGGCGGGCCAGCAGCTCGATGGCCGCCGCCGGGCTCGGCACGGCGACGAAGGCGGTGATCGACTGGCGCGGGCGCGGGAACAGCTTCAGCACGGCGGCGGTGACGATGCCCAGCGTGCCTTCGGCGCCGACGAACAGGTTCTTCAGGTCGTAGCCGGTGTTGTTCTTGCGCAGGCGGCGCATACCGTCCCAGACGCGCCCATCGGCCAGAACCACCTCCAGTCCCAACACGAGGTCGCGGGTGTTGCCATAGCGCAGGACGTTGATGCCGCCGGCGTTGGTGGAGATCAGGCCGCCGATCTGCGCCGTGCCCTCCGCCCCCAGGCTCAGCGGGAACAGGCGGTCGGCGTCGGCCGCGGCCTCCTGGATGCTGGTCAGCACCACGCCGGCCTCCACCGTCATGGTGTAGTTCAGCGTGTCGATGTCGCGGATGCGGTTCATGCGCGACAGGCTGAGCACGATCTCGCGCCCCTCCTCGTAGGGGATGGAGCCGCCGACGAGGCTGGTGTTGCCGCCCTGGGGCACGATGGGGATGCCGGCCTCGGCGCAGACCTTGACGACCGCCGCGACCTCCTCGGTGCTGGCCGGGCGGACCACCGCCGGGCTGTTGCCCTTGAAGCGCCCGCGCCACTCCGACAGGTAGGGGGCCATGTCGGCGGCATCGGTGAGGATGCCGGACGGGCCGACGATGGCGCGGATCTGGTCGAGAGCAGCGGCGATGTTGGTCATGGCGCGGGGTCCGGCAGGTGGAGGTGGTCGCATCGAAACGCGACACTTCTACAATCTAGCCGCCCTCATTTCCATGCAACTGTTGCGCAGACCAGCCGCCACGCCAGCTTTTGGCTCTTTGGGCGTTTAGCTCCGCGGGGCGGCGGCGCGGCGCAGGCGGTCGTTGATCGCCATGCCCAGCCCCACCTCCGGGATCGGCATCACGGCGATGCGCTTGGCCCCGCTCTGGTCCAGGCTGCGCAGATGCGAGAACAGGTTGGCCGCCGCCTCGTTCAGGTCGCCTTCCAGGCTCAGGTTCAGGCGGGTGATGCCGCCGAAGACGAAGCGGTCGGGGCCGAAGGTCAGGAACGCCTCGTCCTCCTCCGCCGAAGAGGCGTTGAGGCGCACCGCCGCATTCGGGGCGTAGTGGCTTTCCAGCTGGCCGGGCGATTTCGGCGCGGTCGGGTCGCCGGCCGACAGGCGGACCGGGCCGATCAGCCGCTCCATCTCGTCGGGCAGCACGGCGCCGGGGCGCAGCAGCACCGCCTCGGGCCCGGTCAGGTCGATGACGGTGGACTCGAGGCCGACCATGCATTTGCCGCCGGTGACGATGGCGTCGACCCGGTCGCCCAGGCTTTCCAGCACATGGTGCGGCGTGGTCGGGCTGACGGCGCCGGATCGGTTGGCGCTGGGGGCGGCGATCGGCTTTCCGGCGGCGCGCAGGATGGCCTGGGCCACCGGGTGGTTGGGCACGCGGATGGCGATGCTGTCCAGCCCGGCGCTGACCAGCAGCGACAGGGCGGAGTTGGCCGGGCGCGGCACGACCATGGTCAGGGGACCGGGCCAGAACTGCGTCGCCAGATCGTGGGCGCGGTCGTCGAACAGGCCCCAGGAGTGGGCGGCGACCAGATCGGGCACATGGACGATCAGCGGGTTGAACTGCGGCCGGCCCTTGGCGGCGAAGATGGCCGCCACGGCGCGGTCGTCGGTGGCGTCGGCGCCCAGGCCATAGACCGTCTCGGTCGGGAAGGCGACGAGACGGCCGGCGCGCAGCAGTTCGGCCGCGCGGGCGATGCCGGTGGGGGTGGCCGGGATCAGCGCCGGGCGCTTTTCACCGGTATCGGGTGCGGAATGGTCGGTCACGGCGTCTTTCTAGCCCGTGCAGCACCGGTGTCAATTCGCGCGGTTGCACCGGTGCCATGCCCAAGGTTATGAGGGGAGTGCGCAATCACCGAACACAACATGATGGGTACGGGCATGACGGGCAAGGTCTTCACCGTGGCGCAGCAGAAAGGCGGCGCCGGCAAGACCACGCTGGCGGCCCACCTCGCCATCGCCTGGGCGCAGCTTGGATACCGCGTCGCCACCGTTGACATCGACCCGCAGGGCAGCCTGACCCGCTGGCACGCCGTGCGGTCGGAGGCGACCGGCGGGCAGCCCGGCTTCACCCATGTGCAGATCACCGGCTGGCGCACCCAGGCCGAGGTGGAGAAGCTGGCGCGTGCCCACGACATCGTGGTGATCGACAGCCCGCCGCACGCCCAGACGGAGGCGCGCATCGCCGTCCGTGCCGCCACGCTGGTGATCGCCCCGGTGCAGCCGAGCCCGATGGACCTGTGGGCGGTGCATCCGACCATCGATCTGGCGGCGCAGGAGAAGCGCCGGCTGCTACTGGTGCTGAACCGCGTGCCGCCGCGCGCCCGAATCGCCGACGAACTGATCGCCAAGGTGCATGAACTGGTCGATCCGCCGGCGGTGGACCTGGCGACGGCGCAGGTCGGCAACCGCACCGCCTATGCCGGCACGCTGATGACCGGCCTGTCGGTGACGGAGGCCGCGCGCAAGACCCAGGCGGCGGCGGAGATGCAGGCGCTGGCGGAGGAGATTTTGGAGCGGGTTTGAGGGGGCAAGCTGCTCTCGCCCCCCAATCCCCCTCAGTCCTTGAACTCGCCCATCGCCGACTGGATGTAGTTCGGCAGGCCGATGTCGTCGATCAGGCTCAGCTGGGTTTCCAGATAGTCGATGCGCTCTTCCGACTCTTCCAGCAGTTCGGACAGCTCGTCGCGCGACACGTAGTCGGCCTTTTCCTCGCACACGGCGATGGCGTTGGCGATGCGGTCGCGAGCCTCACGCTCGGCGGCGAGATCGCTGGAGAGGATCTCCGGCACGTCCTCGCCGATGTGAAGCTTGCCGAGGTCCTGGAGGTTGGGGATCGCCTCGATGAACAGGATGCGTTCGATGATCTCGTCCGCGCTCTTCATCACCTCGATGGAGGCGTGATACTCCCACTTGCCCAGGGCCTTGACGCCCCAGTTCTTCAGCATGCGGGCGTGCAGGAAATACTGGTTGATCTGCGTCAGCTGGTCCTTCAGGACGATCTGAAGCTGGGCGATGACGTCGCTGTTGCCTTTCATGGTCCGTCCTCCGCTCAGGTGGGGAAGCCGCCCATGGCCGACTGCAGGTAATTCTGCACGCCGAGCATGTCGATCAGGCCAAGCTGCTGTTCCAGCCAGTGGGCGTGGTCTTCTTCGGTGTCGACCAGCAGTTCCAGCAGGATGCGGCGGGTGTCGTAATCCTTCACCTGCTCGCAATAGGCGATTGCCTCCTTCAGGGCGGCCACCACCTCATATTCCAGGTTCAGGTCGTTCCGCATCATCTCCGGAACGGTCTTGCCGATGTGAATCGGGTCGCGGCTGGCGACGTCGGGCGTGCCTTCCAGGAACAGGATGCGGCGGATCAGCTTGTCGGCATGCTCCAGTTCCTCCACCCGCTCGTGCGAGATGCGCTCGCTCAGCGCCTTGAGGCCCATGTCCTCCATGCTGCGCGCGTGGGACAGATACTGGTCGGCCGCGCTCAGCTCGCCGGTGAGCAGCTTGTTCAAACGGTCCAGGACCCCTTGATCGCCTTGCATGATGGAATGCTCCGAAATGGACAATTTGACGCACCTTGTCACAGACGAAGGACTCGCACAATAAAAATCTCCTGTAGAAACATAAATGTAGTTGATAGTCACTATCATTTGGGTCGGTCGCGGGCTGCACAAAATACAGTCAGGGCGGGATGTCTGTTTTGCGAATCAATGTCAATTGCGATAAGGACGGAATCCGGGGAATTCCCCAGCATAACTTGTGGGATTTGACTTGCGGCGGTGCAGCGATGCTTGAGCCGGAGAACCGGCGGGCAGCCGCGTCGGTTCCCACCCCGCCGATCCGGCGCCGATCCGGCCGCCGCATTGAGGCAGGGGCCGTTCCGTGGTAACAGACCGCGGGAATTCTGCGACCCTGCCCGCCCTTCATTTCAACGACAGCCGGATTGCGGCCATGACGACGACCACCCCCTCGGCCCCCGCCTCGGAGTTCCTGCGCACCCTTCAGGAGCGCGGGTTCATCCACCAGTGCACCGACCTCGCCACGCTGGACGAGCGGGCGCAAAAGGGGCCGATCGTCGCCTATATCGGCTTCGACTGCACCGCCGACAGCTTGCATGTCGGCAGCCTGCTTCCGATCATGATGCTGCGCTGGCTGCAGAAGACCGGCCACAAGCCGATCGTCCTGATGGGCGGCGGCACCACCAAGATCGGCGACCCGTCGGGCAAGGACGAGGCGCGCCAGCTGCTGACCGACGAGGTCATCGGCAACAACATGGCGGGCATCAAGCGCATCTTCGGCCGTTACCTGACCTTCGGGAACGGGCCGACCGACGCGGTGATGGCGAACAACGCCGACTGGCTGGACGAGCTGAAATACATCCCGCTGCTGCGCGACATCGGCCGGCATTTCACCATCAACCGGATGATGAGCTTCGAGTCGGTCAAGCTGCGTCTGGACCGCGAGCAGCCGCTGACCTTCCTCGAATTCAACTACATGATCCTCCAGGCCTACGATTTCGTGGAACTGAAGCGTCGCTATGGCTGCACGCTGCAGATGGGCGGGTCGGACCAGTGGGGCAACATCGTCAACGGCGTCGAACTCGGCCGCCGCACCGATGGGGCGGAGCTGTTCGGCCTGACCACGCCGCTGCTGACCACGTCCTCCGGCGCCAAGATGGGCAAGACGGCTGCCGGCGCGGTGTGGCTGACCGCCGACAAGCTCGGCAGCTATGATTTCTGGCAGTACTGGCGCAACACCGAGGATGCCGACGTCGGCCGCTTCCTGCGCCTCTACACCGAACTGCCGCTGGACGAGGTCGCCCGGCTGGAAAGCCTGCAGGGCGCCGAGATCAACGAGGCCAAGAAGATCCTCGCCAACGAGGTGACCAGGCTCGCCCATGGCGAGGAGGCCGCATTGGAGGCCGCCGAGACCGCGCGCCGCGCCTTCGAGGAGGGCGCCGCGGCCGAGGGGCTGCCCAGCATCGAGGTCTCCCGCGCCGATCTGGAGGCCGGTCTGCCGGTGGTCGATTTGCTGGTGTCGGCCGGTCTGGCGGCGTCGAAGGGCGAGGCGCGTCGCCTCATCAAGGGCGGCGGGGCCAAGCTGAACGACGGGCCGATCGCCGACGAGACGGCGAAGGCGACTGCGGCGGACCTGAACGCCGACGGCGTGGTCAAGCTCAGCGCCGGCAAGAAGCGGCATGCACTGGTGAAGGTGGGGTAAGGAGGCTCACGGTGCCGGCCGGGGCCGAATAGTCGCCGGCCGGCACCTCCCGCCTAATCGCCCCTCCCCCGCGCCTGCCCCATCAATCCCTGCGGCCGGTAGATCAGGAACAGCGTCAGCAGTCCGAACGCGACGATGTCCTTGTAGGCGAGCGCGAAATAGGCCGACCAGAAGGTCTCCACCAGCCCCAGCAGGGCGCCGCCCAGCATCGCCCCCGGCACCGAGCCGATGCCGCCGACCACCGCCGCGGCCAGCGCCTTGAAGCCGATCAGGTAGCCGGTGAAGAAGTTCACCCCGCCATAATACAGCGCGATCACCGCCCCCGCCGCCGCGGCCAGTCCGCCGCCGATGGCGAAGGTCGCCGCCACCGTCCGGTTGACGTCCACCCCCACCAGTTCCGCCGCCGCGATGTCGTCGGTGCAGGCGCGATGCGCCCGCCCATAGGCGGTGCGCTGCATGATTCCCCATAGCAAGGCATAGAGACCGCCGGTCAGCGCCAGGATCGCCAGCTGCGCGGTCAGCGCGGTGACGGTGAAGGCCCCGTCGCTCAGCAGGTCGTACCGCCCGGTCAGCACCGGCGCCGGCCACCAGTCGCGGGCGCCATGCAGCAGCCGCACCCCCTCCTGATAGGCGATGGACAGCCCCACCGCGACGATCAGCGGCGTGTGGCTGCGCACCCCGCGCAGGCGGCGAAAGACAAGCCGGTCCATCGTCCAGCCCTGCACCGCGGTAAAGCCCATCACCAGCACCAGAACGCCGAGCAGGGCCGGCGGCCAGGTCGCCCAGCCGGCCATGCCCAGACCGGCCGCCGCCATCGCCGTCAGCATGGCGCCCAGCATCGTCAGTTCCCCCATCGCCAGATTGATCTGGCCGAGGATGGCGTAGACCAGGGTGTAGCCCAGCGCCAGCAGCCCATAGACGCAGGCGACGGTGGCGGCATTGATGATTTGCTGGACCAGGAACAGGACAGGCGTCCAGCGCGTCGGCGGCGCCCGTTCCACCTCCACCACGCCGCCCACGGCATCGCGCGGCGGCCTGATGCGCAGCCATTGCTGCAGCATGGCGAAACGGATCCCGGTCAGCCAGCCGCTGCGGTCGGTGGCGACCGCCGCCAGGGTGCGCCGTCCCTCCTCCATCGACGTGCCGGCGAAGCGGCAGGCGATCCAATGCGCCTGCCCGCCGCTGCGGTAATCGACACGCAGCACCCGCTTGTCCTCGGCGTATGAGCGGGTGGACAGGTCGGTGACGGGACCGTCGTCGAAGGCCGGGATCAGCTTCCGGCACAGCGCGTCCTGGTCGGCATCGACGCCGCACCCGGTGAGCAGCAGCAGGACAAGGCACAACAGCGGCAGGATGCGAGGCACGGAACCGCCCGGTCAGGTGGGATGGTTCAGCCTACCGACAATTTGGAAGGGTGGGAAGGTGAGAGAGTGGTTGCGCGGGTGCCCCCTCCCCATCCCTCCCCCTCTTCGAGGGAGAGGGGGCAGAATGCTTGTCGGCGTGATGTATATGCCAAAGCGGCGGCAGTCCCCTCTCCCGCCGAAGGCGGGGGAGGGTTAGGGAGGGGGCCAGCTACACCCGTCCCTTCACTCCACCATGTAATCCCGCACCAGCAGCTCGGCGATCTGCACGGCGTTCAGCGCCGCGCCCTTGCGCAGGTTGTCGGCGACGCACCAGAAGGACAGGCCGTTCTCCACCGTGAAGTCGTCGCGGATGCGGCTGACGAAGACCGGATTGTCGCCGGCGACTTCGACCGGCGTGACATAGCCGTCGGTGGTCTGCTGATCGACCACCGACACACCGGGGGCGGCGCGCAGGATGACGCGGGCCTCCTCGGCGCTGATCGGCTCCTCCGTCTCGATGTTGATCGACAGGGCATGGCCGATGAAGGTGGGAACGCGGACGCAGGTGGCGGCGACCTTGATCTTGGGATCGAGGATCTTCTTGGTCTCCACCATCATCTTCCACTCTTCCTTGGTGGAACCGTCCTCCATGAAGGCGTCGATCTGGGGGATGACGTTGAAGGCGATCTGCTTGGGGAAGACGCTCTTGGCGATGGGGTCGTTGACGAAGATGGCGCGGGTCTGGGTGAACAGCTCGTCCATCGCCTCCTTGCCGGCGCCCGACACCGACTGGTAGGTCGATACCACGACGCGGCGGATTTTGTAGCGGTCGTGCAGCGGCTTCAGCGCCACCACCATCTGGATGGTGGAGCAGTTGGGGTTGGCGATGATGCCGCGCTTGCGATAGCCGGCCAGCGCCTCCGGGTTCACCTCCGGCACCACCAGCGGCACGTCGGGGTCCATGCGGAAGTGCGAGGTGTTGTCGATCACCATGGCACCGGCGGCGGCGGCGCGCGGCACATGGACGGCCGACACCTTGGCGCCGGGCGACGACAGCACGATGTCCACGCCATGGAAGTCGAACTTGTTGAGGTCCTGGACCTTGAGGATGTCGTCCTCGCCATAGGACACCTCCTGGCCGATCGACTTTTCGGAGGCGAGCGCGATGACCTTGTCGGCCGGGAACTTCCGCTCGGCCAGCGTTTGCAGGATCTCGCGCCCGACATTGCCGGTGGCGCCGATGACCGCGACGGTATAGCCCATGACGGTGGATTCCTTCTGCCGAATGTCCGCGAATACAAGAATGGTGCCGGGGGGCGATAGGAGCTAGGCGCTTTCCCCACGAATTGCAACCCGTCCCGGCTGGAAACGGCGGGCTGGAAACAGGCGGGGCGGAACCGGCCAACCTGCCGGGTTGACATACCGGGGAAGGCAGCAGGAAGATTCACTCTTCAACAGTGCCCGAACGGGCCTCCAGGGAGACTTCACGGATGACCAGCTTCAAGCGCGGCCTTATTGCCCAGACCGTTCTCGGCGCCGCCGCTCTCGCCCTCGTCAGCCTCGCCGCCCCGGCCATCGCCGCCACGCCGAAGGATTCGCTGGTGATGGCGTGGCAGTTCGACGACATCGTCAGCCTCGACCCCGGTGAGATCTTCGAGCTGTCGGGCGCGGAATACAGCGCACAGGTCTATGACCGCCTGATCCATTTCGACGTCAACGACGTCAGCAAGATCGAGGGCGAGGTCGCCGAAAGCTGGACCGTGTCGCCCGACGGCAAGACCTTCACCTTCAAGATCCGCGACGGCATCAATTTCCATTCCGGCAACCCGCTGACCGCCGACGACGTGGCATGGTCCTTCGCCCGCGCGGTGAAGATGAACAAGGGTCCGGCCTTCATCCTGACCCAGTTCGGCCTGACCCCGGCCAATGTCGACCAGATGGTGCGCGCCACCGATCCGAAGACGCTGGTCTTCACCACCGACAAGGCCTATGCCCCGACCTTCGTGCTCTACTGCCTGACCGCCGACGTCGCGTCGGTCGTCGATTCCAAGCTGGTGAAGAGCAAGGAGAAGGACGGCGATTTCGGCGCCGGCTGGCTGAAGACCAACTCCGCCGGCTCCGGCCCCTTCATCCTGAAGCAGTGGAAGCCGAGCGAACTGCTGACCTTCGAAGCCAACACGAAATACTGGCGCGGCGCGCCGAAGCTGAAGCGCGTGCTGATCCGCCACATCGCGGAACCGGCGACCCAGCGCCTGCTGCTGGAGAAGGGCGACGTCGACGTCGCACGCAACCTGAAGCCGGAGCAGTTCGAACCGCTGAAGTCCAGCGACGCCATCCGTCTGGTCCAGGCGCCGAAGGGCACGCTGTGGTATCTCAGCCTGAACCAGAAGGTCCCCGCCCTGGCCAAGCCCGAGGTGCGCGAGGCCTTCAAGTATCTGGTCGATTACGACGGCATGGCCGGCTCCATCATGAACGGCATCGGCGCCGTCCATCAGGCCTTCCTGCCCAAGGGCTTCCTGGGCGCCGTCAACGACAACCCCTACAAGTACGATCCGGCCAAGGCGAAGGAACTGCTGGCGAAGGCCGGCTATCCCGACGGCTTCACCGTCAGCATGGACGTGCGCAACACCAACCCGACCCAGGACATGGCCCAGGCGATCCAGGCCAGTGCCGCCAAGGCCGGCGTGAAGATCGAGATCATCCCCGGCGACGGCAAGCAGGTGCTGACCAAGTTCCGCGCCCGCAACCATGAACTGATGATCCAGCAGTGGGGCGCGGATTACCAGGATCCGAACTCCAACGCCGACACCTTCGCCTCCAACCCCGACAACAGCGACGACGCCAAGTCCAAGCCGCTGGCCTGGCGCAACGCCTGGGACATTCCGGAGCTGACCAAGAAGACCGCCGCCGCGGTCGAGGAACGCGACAGCGCCAAGCGCGCCAAGATGTACGAGGAGCTGCAGCGCTCGGTCCTGGCCGATTCGCCCTTCGTCATCATGTTCCAGCAGACCGAGATGGTGGCGGAGCGCAAGGACGTCACCGGCCTCGTCTGGGGGCCGAGCTTCGACACCAACTACTACTGGAAGGCCGAGAAGAAGTAAGAATGCGGCGGGGGCGCCGACCGCGCCCCCTCCCGTCTCACCCCCAGGCCCGCGCGTCCTCGACCACGGTGGCGAGGCTGTCGGACAGGCCGGTCAGCACGCCGCGCTGGATGTCGGCCGCCGGCACCACGCCGCCCTTGCCGTCCGGCAGGTCGCGGGTGGCGGTGGCCGACGCCACGACCGTCACCCGCCAGCCATGATCCACCGCCGACCGCGCGGTGCTGCTGACGCAGTTGTGGGTCATGAAGCCGGCGACGATCATCTCCGTCCGTCCGGTATCGCGCGCCACCGTCTGCAGATCCGTCCCGGCGAAGGCGTTGGCGAGCTTCTTGACGATCACCGGTTCGTCCTCGCGCGGGGCGACCGCCGGGACGATCTCCGCCATCGGCCCGGTCGGGTCGAACACCGGCGCGCCCGCCGCAGTGTGATGGACGATGTGGATCACCGGCACGCCATTGGCGCGGGCAAGGCCCAGCAACTCCGCCGCCTGCTCCACCGCCGCATCGACGCCGGACAGCCGCACGGCGCCGTCGGTGTATTCGCGCTGAAGGTCGATCAGCACCAGAACCGCCTTGTCGAGCGGGGCGGGAGTGCTCGGCGCGCCGACGATCTGGCGCAGGGTCCGGGCGGGAAGAGTCGTCATCGGGAAATGCTCCGCTGTCGTTTGAGCGTTGATGGGGGCCATGCTGCCCCGTTCACCGATGCGCGGCCATCCGCTATCCTTGCACGATGACTGTTCAGAAATTCACAGGCCCGCTCGACTGGGACGATCTGCGCGTCTTCCTGGAACTGGCCCGCGCCGGCAGCCTGTCGGCGGCGGCACGCGGCCTGCGGCTGAGCCATGCCACGGTCGGCCGCCGGCTGGCCGCGCTGGAGGCAACGCTCGGCCGCAGCCTGATGGAGCGCCGCCCCGACGGCTATGTCCTGACCGCGGAGGGCGAGAGCGTCCGCGCCCTGGCCGAGGCGATGGACGAGCGGGCGCAGGCGATCCGCCGGCGCGAGGGAGATGCGGCGGGCCTGACCGGCACCGTGCGTCTGACCATGACCCAGGGGCTGGCCGACGTCTTCCTGATCCCCCGGCTTGGGCCGCTGCGGGTGGCCAACCCCGCCCTGGATTTGGAGATCGTGGTCGACAACCGCACCCTCAGCCTCGCCCGGCGGGAGGCCGATCTGGCGATCCGGCTGGCCCGGCCGCAACGCGGCGATCTGGTCGGACGGCGGCTGGCGACGCTGGGCTATGGGCTGTACGCGGCGCCGGACGCGCCCGACACGCTGATCGCCTACGACGAGTCGATGGCGGACCTGCCGGAGGCCTTGTGGCTGGACCGCCATGGCGGCGGCCGGCGCGTCGCCTTCCGTTCCAACAGCGTGCAGGGGCAGCTTGCCGCGGCGGTCGCCGGCTTCGGCACCGCCTTCCTGCCCTGCATGCTGGCGGACGGCGTGCCGGGGCTGGAGCGTCTTGCCCTCCCCGGTCCACCATTGACTCGCGAGGCGTGGCTGCTGGTCCACCGCGACCGCCGCGAAGTGCCGCGGGTACGGGCGGTGATCGAGCATCTGGTGGCGGTGTTCACCGCCGAGAAGGAGCGGCTGGCGGGAATCATCACAAGTTAAGCTACGCTTGATAATACCATCACAGGATCCTCCAGTATAAGAGTCGTTGGCGCGACCACAGCTTTCAGCATACACTGTACGTCGCTATTCTCGACATTTTCGCCCAGTAGAAAATCTAGCGCGCTTTTCCTGTTTTCTAGACGATCTAAATATCCAATAATCATGAGCTACTCATCAGAATATCAAGCTCGTCTTTCAGCGGAACTAGAGGTTGGTAGAGCTGTACGTATGCCCTTCCAACAGCTCCTGTAAATAAGTTCAACTTTGGACGGGCATTACCGCAAGATAAGATGTGCTCACCTGCGATGCCAGGGTATGGATCAATATAGTATATCTCTGAAACCCCCAACTGGTAAGCCTTCTTTGAGCAAAGTTCGCATGGGCTCGCAGTAGTAAAAAGAGCACCCCTTTTAATGCCTTGCCCGCCATACTTTGTAATTTGTAAAAAAGCATTTTCCTCTGCATGCAACGCTCGAGTATGGACTTGGTTCTTCTCATTTATAGCTTTATTGTAAGTCGATTTAAAACAATAAAATAGCGGTCTTCCTTGTATAGAGTAACCTTCCTGACTAAATTGGGACAGCTTATCAAAGCCATTCTTAAATCTCATATCGTTTGGATCTCGCTCAAAGTCGCTAAAAGCTTCGACATCACTCTGATCTTTTATTCTTTTTACATTTCTTAAGACGCAAGGGACTTGTCCCTCGGCCACGCTATTCCAACCCACTGCACGAATAGAGTAACTGTCGTCGGTGACAACAGCACCAACTTGTCTTGAGATGCATCCTGAATTGAGTTTTGCCGTTATAGCAACCTGCATACATCTTTCTAGCTGATTTGGAGGCACCAAGCCGGGATGTTGTATGAGCGATACATATTTAATAAGCGACTTCCTAAGGACACTACGCTCAATATCAGCTTCATCTTGCGGATTCTCGACGATAATATCCGCAAGCTCCAAACATTTCCCTATATGCTGAGAAACGAGCATATCGTAGTTCGTGAGATTATCTTTCTTCGGATATTCTTTTTCCGATAAATCTTTTATTGCGTCATTTGTAAAATTATGCTTGTGCAACCTTGCTCGCCGAGAGACCTCATCCGTTGTAATTGCAAATAAATAAAATGCAGAATAGCGCCCGCGGAAGAATTGAACTTCAAAAGGGTTTCTGATTGCATCAATAACAAAATATCCAGGCTCGTCTTTAATTTCACTATATCTACGCCCAAGTTTCAAAAGAGAATTTATAAACTTTGGCAACGCAAATATATTTTCAGGATCAGGACTGTCTTTTGAAGAATCCCCAGAACGTCTAATGTTATTTCCAACTGCCTGCATCAATTTTGTATAATTCTGAAGACCATGGCTTGAAAATACCTTTTTGAACTCACAAGCTCGATCCTTTAGAATATTGAAATAGAAGTTATAAGCCCCTTCTATGATCTCATTAGATGTCTCTTGCTCATTGATGATAGACTGAATTTTATAACTATTGGATATATTCTTTACATCGTTAAAAATACTCAACGCTCGATTAAGACAATCATCGGAACAGAATTTCTCAAGAATTGATCGAATTTGTTCGTCGTCGAGACGTGAAATCTTAAAGAATATGATGCTGCTTACACTAATCACCTTAAATCTTGACCAGTTGCTCTTTGCCCATTCATAAATTATACCATACTTTCTTTGCTCATTACTTTTCATTGGGCAAGCCGGAGACGGAAGGTTAATGGATGAGGCATCGCTAGCAAGAATATCCGCAGCAGCACTGCACCCGCTCCCCGTTCTTCCAGTCAATCCAATAACAATAAATTGGTCCCTTTGATGGAATAGCTCTTTTATTCCACGAGCCAATTCCTGATTATGCTGAGTAATATTTGCCATCATCTCCACCTTCTCTCAATACGTCCGCGATGTATTTCTCGCGCATTCATATCAGGAAATACAAAAATTCTCTCAGATAATATGAAAAAGAGTTCAGTATATCAACATGCCACACAGCTTGCACGCTTGCGATTTCATTAATCGTACACAAACAATACATTTACAATCAAATAATTGGAGAAGTTCTCTGAATAATCACAAGACATATAGATAACGCCACACATAAAATCACGCAAATTCTCAAATAAATCTATCAACTTATATTTTCGGATGACTATACAATACTCAAAAAATATCTCAGCTTATATTGAAATTTATTTTAGTGTATAGCAACACTACTTGAGATCTGTAGTTTTCCCGGCACCTAATATCGCGCCGCCATGAAATAGAGCCCGTCCGGCGGGCAGGTCGGCCCGGCCTTGGCGCGGTTGCGGGCCTCCAGCGCGCGGCGGACATCGTCCACGCTCCATTTGCCGGCGCCGACCAGTTCCAGCGTGCCGACCATGTTACGGACCTGATGGTGCAGGAAGGAGCGCGCGGCGGCGTGGACGCGGATTTCCTCGCCCTGACGCTCCACATCCAGCCGGTCGAGCGTCTTCACCGGCGACTTGGCCTGACACAGCGCGGCGCGGAAGCTGGTGAAGTCATGCTGGCCGACCAGCACCTGAGCCGCCGCGTGCATCGCCTCCGCGTCCAGCGGCCGGGTGACGTGCCACGCCCGGCCGGCGTCGAGAGCCAGCGGCGCCCGGCGGTTGACGATGCGGTAGACATAGGCGCGGCCGGTGGAGGTCAGCCGCGCGTGGAAGTCCTCGGCCACCGCCTCCACCTCCAGCACCGCGATGGGGGCCGGCTTCAGGTGGAAGTTCAGGGCGTCGCGCAGCTTCAGGCCGGTGAAGGGCTTCTCCAGGTCGAAATGGCAGACCTGCCCCAGCGCATGCACGCCGGCGTCGGTGCGGCCGGAGCCATGGACCCGTACCACCTCGCCGGACAGGCGCTGCACCGCCTCCTCCAGGCTCTGCTGGACGGAGGGGCCGTTGTCCTGGCGCTGCCAGCCGACGAAGGGACGGCCGTCATACTCGACGGTCAGTTTCCAGCGCTGCACGGCGGTCAGTCCGCAACGGTTTCGGCGGAGACCGGCTGCCCGACCGCCAGCGCGAATCCGCGCAGGAAGGCCGCGCCGTCCACCGGCGCCTTGCCCGGCCGCTGCACCTTGATCAACCGCACCGCACCATCGGCGCAGGCGACCGTCAGCCGGTCGTCGAGCAGCGTGCCGGGCGTGCCCGTGCCGGTCGCGGGTTCGGCGGCCAGCACCTTGATGCGCTCGCCATTGGCCGCATCGAACCAGCAGCCCGGCCACGGCGTCAGCGCGCGGACCTGCCGCTCGACGTAGTCCGCGGGCTGTGTCCAGTCGAGCCGGCCATCCTCGCGCGTCAGCTTGGCGGCGTAGGTGACGCCCTCTTCCGGCTGCGGCACGGCGGCCAGCGTGCCGGCGGCCAGACCGTCCAGCGCCGGAACGATCATGCGGGCGCCGAGCGCCGCCAACTCGTCATGCAGGCTGATGGCGGTGGTGGCGGGGGTGATCGCCACCGCCTCTTTCGACAGCATGGCGCCGGTGTCGAGGCCGATGTCCATCTGCATGATGGTGATCCCGGTCTCGGCGTCGCCGGCCAGGATGGAACGCTGGATCGGCGCCGCCCCGCGCCAGCGCGGCAGCAGCGAGCCATGCACGTTGACGCAACCCAGCCGCGCCGCGTCGAGGATCGGCTGCGGCAGGATCAGGCCATAGGCGGCGACCACCGCGGCGTCGGCCTTGAGGTCGGCGAACTCCGCCTGGGCCTCGGCGTTGCGCAGGCTCTTCGGCGTGCGGACGGGGATGCCGTGCTCCTCGGCGAAGCGGTGGACGGGCGATTTCTGCACCTGCTGGCCACGGCCGGCCGGGCGCGGTGGCTGGCTGTAGGCGCAGACGACCTGATGCCCCGCCTCGATCAGCGCGGCAAGGCTGGGCACGGCGAAATCCGGCGTGCCCATGAAGACGAGACGGAGCGGAGTCATCAATTTCCAATCGAGGCGGGTCAGGCCGTCGCCTTCTGCATCTTCTGGACCTTCTTCAGCAGGATGTTCCGCTTCAGCATCGACAGGTAATCGACGAACAGAACGCCGTTCAGATGGTCGATCTCATGCTGGATGCAGGTGGCGAGCATACCGTCGGCCTCGATCTCCTGCTGCTGGTTCTTCTCGTCAAGATAGCGGACGCGGATGCGCTGGGGCCGGGTGACCTCGGCATACTGCTCCGGCACCGACAGGCAGCCTTCCTCGCACACCGACTTCTCGTCGGAGGACCAGACGATCTCCGGGTTGGCGAGGCGCATCGGGTTCGCCGGCTCACCCTTCTCGTGGACGTCGACGACGATGACGCGGTCGAGCACGCCGACCTGCGGGGCGGCCAGACCGATGCCGTTGGCGTCGTACATGGTCTCCACCATGTCGTCCATCAGCTTGACGACGCGCGCATCCACTTCGGCGACGGGTTGCGCCTTGCGCTTCAGGATCGGATGCGGGGCGACGAGGATCGGAAGACGGGCCATGGGTGCTCGATGCTGGTAGGGGGAGTTCAAACGGACAAAGTAGGCGGACCGAGTGTTTTGGTCAAGGAATCGGGCCTGAGGGAGCGAAGCAGCCATGCGCTGCTTCATGCCCTCTCCCGCCCCGGGAGAGGGAGGGGACCCGCGCCGTAGGCGTGGGGAGGGTGAGGGGTAACCCAAGAATCCGGAAGCGCATGGTTTCTTGGAATGCCCCTCACCCTTCCCATGCTCCGCATGGGCCCCTTCCCTCTCCCGGGGCGGGAGAGGGAGTGGAGGAGGTTGCGCCGGACGCCGCTTGGGCGTAGTCGATGCCGATCATGCCCGACGCGACCACCGCCCCCGCTCCCCCGCCGCGCTGGACCCAGGATGCCGCCCTGGCGCTGGTGTTCCTGACCCGCCTGCCCTTCCCTCCGCTGGGTCCGCTCAACGGCCCGCTGGCCGAGGGCGCGTCGGCGCGGGCGATGGGGTGGTTCCCGCTGGTCGGCGCACTGGTCGGGCTGGCGGGCGGTGCCGTCTTCGCGGCAGCGGCGGCGCTGCACCTGCCGCCGCTGGCGGGCGCGCTGCTGGCCCTGGCGGCGACGGTGCGGCTGACCGGCGGACTGCACGAGGACGGCGCGGCCGATGTCGCCGACGGCTTCGGCGGCGGACGTGACCTGGCCCGCAAGCTGGAGATCATGCGCGACAGCAGGGTCGGCAGCTACGGCGTGCTGGCGCTGGTCTTCTCCATCGGCATCCGTGCCGCGGCGCTGGCCGCCCTGCCGGTGCCGGCGGCGGTGGCAGGGCTGGTGGCGGCCGGCGCCCTGTCGCGCTGCGGGCTGGCGGCGATGGCGCGCGCCCTGTCCCCTGCGCGGCGCGACGGGCTGGCGGCGGCACAGGGCCGTCCGGCGACGGCGACGGTGCTGCTGGCGCTCGTCTCCGGCACGGCGGTGGCGGCGGTCGCCCTTGGCGGCTTGGCCCTGCCCGCGCTGGCCGCCTCGCTTCTGGCGGTGGTCGCGGTGGCGGCGCTGGCCCGGCGGCAGATCGGCGGGCACACCGGCGACGTCTTCGGCGCCGCGCAGCAGGTGGCGGAGGCCGCGGTGCTGCTGACCCTCTCCGCTTTCTTGGGAGCAGTGGCATGAGCGCGGCGAGCCTCACCCCCCTGACCGTCACCCGCTGGTGGCTGATCCGCCATGCGCCGGTCCACAACCCCGACAACCTGATCTGCGGGTCGAGCGACCGCGAGGCCGACACCGGCAACCGCGCCGCGGCGGCGGCGCTCGCAGCCGGCCTTCCCGCCGACGCCCTGTGGCTGACCAGCCCGCTCCGCCGCAGCCGCCAGACCGCCCAGGCGCTGTGGAGCCGGAACCCACGGCTTGCCGACACCGCCGTGGTGGAGCCGGCACTGGCCGAGCAGGATTTCGGGGATTGGGAGGGCATCAGCCACGACACCGCGGCCCTGCGCGATGCAGAGGCGGCGGCGCGCTTCTGGCGAAACCCGGCCCGTAACGCCCCGCCCGGCGGCGAAAGCTTCGCCACGGTGATGGAGCGCACGGCGGCGGCGCTACGGCGGCTGACCGACCTCCATGCCGGGCGCGATTTGGTTGCGGTGATCCATGCCGGCAGCATCCGGGGGGCGCTGGCATTGGCGCTGGATCTCACGCCGGAAGCGGCGTTGCGGCTGCGGATCGACCCCTGGTCGCTGACCCGGATCGACCACCACCACACCGGGACGGGATCCTGGTCTGTCGGGGGAGTGAATCAACAGGTCGGAACTTTCTGACCGCGGCAGGCGTTCCCCAGTCTCCGTTGGGCTACCGAACGAGAGGCAGACCATGGTCCATAGCACCACCGCCGGCCATAACCCCGACCAGGGCGAAGTCAAGAAGCTCTGGGAAATGATGAAGGGCGTCCAGGTCGCAATGATGACGACGCTGGACGACAACGGCCGGATGAACTCCCGTCCGATGGCGACGCTGTCCCATGCGGGGTTCGAAGACGGCACCTTGTGGTTCTTCACCCGCGCCCATTCCGAAAAGGTGGCGGAGATCGACCGCCACTGGCGCGTCAACCTCGCCTACGCCAATCCCGACAAGCAGGATTACGTGTCCGTCTCCGGCGTCGCCGAAGTGGTGCGCGACCGCGACAAGATCCGGTTCCTGTGGCGCGACATCATGAGCACCTGGTTTCCCCAGGGTCCGGACGATCCGGAGGTGGCGCTGCTGAAGGTTTCGGTCGATCAGGCCGAATACTGGGACAGCCCGTCCAGCACCATGGTCTACGCCTATGGCTATGTGAAGGCGAAGCTGACCGGCCAGTCGCCCGATCCCGGCGACCACGCGAAGATCGCGTTCCAGTAAGGCGAGCGGGCCAGCAAGACGCGTGCGATGGGCGCTCCGGCGCCCATCCCTCTCAGAACTTCACGAACCGGTTGAACCACCGCCCCAACGGCCCGGTCAGCCTCAGCCCGCCAATGGTGGTGGCGAGGCACAGGCAGCCTTCCGGGTCCGACACCGGCCGGTGGACCAGCGACGGATCGCCGATGGCGATATCGCCGGGCAGGAACGCGCCGAACTCGTCGGAGAAGCCGCCCTCCAGCACCACGGTCAGCTCGATGCCGCCATGGGTGTGCTGCGGCACGCCGACCCCGCCCTTCATGCTGATCAGCCGCGTCGTCCCGTTCGGACCCGACAGCAAATCCATGCAGCGCATGCCCGGCTGAAGAAAGCGCCAGCCGCCCTCCCCGATCCGCCCCTCGCCGTCGAGCCGCCCGCGCAGATAGCTGCGCAACGGTTCCGGATAGCGCGATTTCTCAGGCGACGGCTTGACCGCCGGGCGGCAGGGCGCCGGCCGCTCGTGGTCCAGGCGGGCCATCAGCGCTTCCAGGCAACCGTCGGACAGCGGTTCCGGCTCCAGATCATCCAGCAGGGCGCCGCCGATCGCCTCCATTTCCGTCACCGCATGACGGCAGGCGGGACAGAAGGCCATGTGAGTGGCGACGGCCAGCGACGCGCCTTCGCACAGGGCGCCGCCGGCATAGTCGATCAGCAGGGTGTCGCCTGGGTGGTGGCTCGGCCGGTTCATCGGAAATGCCTCATCCGACATCCTTCAGCGACCGGCGCAGGCGTTCCATCGCCAGACGCAGGCGCGATTTGACGGTGCCGAGCGGGATGCCGTGCTCCGCGGAAATGACGCTGTGCGGCTTGTCCTCGAAATAAGCCATGCGCAGAAGCTCGGCCTGTTCCGGCGGCAGATCCTTCAGCGCGGCGCGCAGGCGCCCGCTGCTTTCCTTCGCCTCGATCCGGCGGTCGGCGGACTCGTCGGGTTCGGGCACCAGGGCAGGATCGTCGGGGTCGATCTCCGGCCGCTGTTCGCGGCGCAGCACATCGATTCGCTTGTTGCGGGCGATGGTGAACACCCAGGTGCCGGCCGAGGCGTGCCTCGGATCGTAGGTTTCGGCACGACGCCAGACCAACAGCATGACCTCCTGAACAAGCTCTTCCGCCGCACCGGAATCGCATCCCAACCGGCGCAGATACGTCTTCAGCCGCGGCGCGAAGTGGCCGAACAGCACCCCGAACGCCTGTTTGTCCCGCTCGCGCCCGACGGCGACGAGCAGGGTTTCCAGACTGGGGGCCGTGTCGGCCGCGGGGGTGTGCTGGTCCTGCATGGTCCCATTCAAGGGGAACATCGGCCGCCGCACAAGCCGGGGATGGCACCCATTCCCGGAAATCGCGGCAGCGCCCCCTTTTTCAAGGACTCTGCGTCAATCCTGCACATCACCGCCGAACACGCCGGGCTGTATGTCGCATCGTGACCTTCGGTACGCAACCACCCGGCCGTTGGATCACGAAAAAACCCGACCCGCGGCATTTTGTTCGGATTTGCCTGACGAATTGGTCAGACTCTATCTGACGAAGCCCATGGCGCGCAGGGCCTCCGCCACCTCAGGCGTCTCCAGCGCCTCGACGAAGCGGCGGACGGCCGGGCGGTCGCGGCGGGCGGTGGGGATGACGAAGTCGTAATGCTCCTCCTGCAGCGGCAGGAACCCCAGCCCGTAGAGGTTCGCCGCGGTTTCGATGGCGACGCCCCAGTCGGCGCGGTTCTGCGCCACCGCGACGGCCACCGCATTGTGCGACTTGGCCTGCGTCCAGTAGCCAGTCGGCCGCGCCGCGCCCAGCAGACGGTCGGTCAGGATGCGGGTGCCGCTGCCGGCATTGCGGTTGATCAGGATGCAGTCGGCCAGACCGGCGACCGCGGCGACCGCCTCCGCCGCCGTCCTGCCCTCGAACCGCGGGTCGCCGCGGCGGAAGACGATGCCCTGCATGCGGCGGTAGCCAGTCACCAACTCCAGACCCGGCGCCAGGAAGGGCGTGTTGTAGGCGCCGGTGGCGGGGTCCATCAGATGGACGGGGGCGATGTCGCACTCCCCGCGCCGCGCCGCCGCCAACCCGCCCATCGAGCCGACATTCAGCGCCTTGACACTCATCCCCTCGCCGATCAGGCGGCCGAGCACGGCGTTGAGGCCGATGCACTGGCTGCCGACCACGATCAGGTCGGCGGGAGCCAGCGCGCGGCCGAGCAGCTGGACCGACACCGGCGTGCCGGCTTCCATCGCCTCCGCCTGGGCATCGATGGCCAGGAAGCCATCGGCATGGCTGAAGGCGGTGACGGCGCCCGACCCCTTGGACAGCGGATAAGCCGCCAGTTCGTCCTCGTTGGCTCCATGGACCAGCGAGACCATCACATATTCGGTGCGCCCGCGTTCCGACCCCAGCCGCACCGGCAGGGTGGCCGGCACCTCCTCCGCCAGCGCCGGCGGCAGGCCGGCCAGCGCGCGGATCACCGGAGCCACGAAGCTGTGGAAGGTGAACATGGCCGAGGTCGGGAAGCCCGGCAGGATCACCACCGGCTTGCCGCCGGTCACCGCGAGGCACAGCGGCTTGCCCGGCTTCAGCGCCACGCCATGGGCGACGATGCCGGGATCGGACAGCTGCGCCACGATGCGGTGGGAGCGGTCGCCGGCTCCCTTCGACGTGCCGCCCGACAGCAGCAGCGCATCGCACTCCAGCCCCTGGGCGACCAGCCGTTCCAGCGCCGCGTCCTCGTCCGGGGCGATGCCCAGCGGCACCGGCTCGCCGCCCAGTTCGGAAACCGCGGCGGCCAGGATGGCGCCGTTGCTGTCATAGACCGCCCCGGTGCGGATCGGCTGGCCCGGCGCCACGATCTCGTCGCCGGTCGACAGGATGGCGACGCGCGGCCGGCGCACCACCGGCACCTCGGCCAGCCCGATGGCGGCCAGCACGCCGATCTCGCGCGAGGTCAGGGCTTGGCCCTTGCGCAGCACCACCTCGCCCCGGCCGATGTCGGAGCCGGCGGCGGCGACGAAGGCGCCGGGCGTCGCCGGGCGGGTCAGGGTGACGAAGAGCCCGTCGGGCCGTTCCACCGCCTCGGTCGTCTCCACCATCACCACGGCGTCGGCCCCGCGCGGCAGCATGCCGCCGGTGGCGATCACGGTGGCGGTGCCGGGTTCCACCGTCAGTTCGGGGGCATGGCCGGCGGCCAGCACCTCGTCGTTCAGGCGCAGGGCGACCGGACGGTCCTCCGCCGCGCCGACCGTATCGGCGGCGCGCACGGCGAAGCCGTCGACCACCGAGCGGTCGAAGCCGGGAACGTCCACCTCCGCCACCACATCGGCGGACAGCACGCGGCCGAGGGATGCTGCCAGCGGCACCCGCTCCTCCCCCCGCGGCGACAGGTCGAGATGGCGGTGGAAACGAGCGCGCGCCTCCTCCCCGCTGACCACCTCCAGGAACTGGTCCTGGCGGGCGGCCTGGGCGACGAAACGGCGGATGTCCTCACGGCTGCGGTCGGAGCTGTGCACGCGGCAAACCCTTACGGAAGAAGATCAGGGCGGAAGAAGATCAGGCGAAACGATACATAATGACTGCGGCGCCGTCCGGCACGCCTTCGCTGTCCGCCCCGATCAGGACGAAGCCGTCGGCCCGCGCCGCCGCCGCCAGTCCCGGCCAGCCGGGCGAGGCCACCGGCTCCACCCTGCCGCCCTCGTCCAGCCGCACCCGGTGCAGGTCGAAGCTGCCGATCTCCGACACCAGCTTGCGCGCGGTCACCGCCTCGACCGTCGCATGGGGCAATGCGGCCGGCAAGCCGGCGGCACGACGCACCGCGCGCCCGGCCAGCAGTTCATAGGCCGCCAGCGCCGCCATCGGCTCGCCCGGCAGCAGCAGGACCGGAACGCCGCCGGCAGGACCGCCCGCAAGCCCGAGCCCGGCGCTACCGCCCGGCCGCATGGCGATGCCGTGCAGGTCGAGGCTGCCAGCCTGCGCCAGGGCGGGCGGCGCCACGTCGTCGGGACCGGTTCCGGTGCGCCCGGCCGACAGGATCAGGTCGGCGCCCGGCCGGGCGAAGGCGTCGGCCAGGGCGGCGAGGTCGGCAGGCAGCTCCTCGACCGCCTCGACCACACCGCCGTCGCGCCCGACCAGCGCAGCCAGCATCGCGCCGAGTTGCTCCGGCGCGCCGGCCTTGGGTCCGCCGGCAATCAGGATGCGCACCCGCGGCGCCGGCTGGGCCGGCACGGCGCTGTGACCGGCGGCGGCGAGCAGGCCGAGATCGGCGGGGCGCAGGCGCCGCCCGGCCGGCAGCAGCGGGCTTCCGGCGACGGTCCAGGCGCCGCGGCGCTCCACCCCGCTGCCGGGCGCCACCGCGTCGATCGCCTCGATGAAGGGGCCGACGGCCTGCGCCGCCTCGTACGGGATCACCGCGTCGCATCCCGGCGGCAGCGGATCGCCGGCACTCACCGCCACCGCCGCCGTCAGCGACACCGGGTTGTAGGAGCCGGCCCCCAGCGTGTCGGCCGCCGCCACGCCATAGCCGTCCACCGCCGCCCGGTCGGCCGGCGGCCAGTCGCCCGCCGCCGCGACCGCATCGGCCAGCCGCAACCCGGAACACGCCGCCAGGGGCAGAATCCTTGCAGGCGGCGGGGCAATCCTGGCGTCGACCCAGTCCCAGGCCTCCGTCAGCGGGGCGCGGCGGGTGAATCCGCGCCCGCGGACGTCATGGACGGGCGGCGGAGGCGGCCGGGCCGTCACAGCGCCGGCACCGTGGCGTCCTGCACGCGGTTCCGGCCGGTGCGCTTGGCGCGGTAGAGCAGCTGGTCGGCCATCTCCGCCAGCTTTTCGGGGCTGCTGTCGAGGGACGGGATCACGGTGGCGACGCCCAGGCTGATGGTGACATAGGGGGCGACCGGCGACTGGGCGTGCGGGATGCGGCGCTCGGCGACGGCGGCCCGGAACCCCTCGGCCACGCGGGCGGCGCCGGGACCGTCCGTCTCCGGCAGCAGGCAGACGAACTCCTCGCCGCCATAGCGGGCGACGAGGTCGCTCGGCCGCCTTGCCCGCTCCGCCAGCACCTCGGCCACGATGCGCAGGCATTCGTCGCCGGCCTGATGGCCGTACTGGTCGTTGTAGGCCTTGAAATGGTCGACATCGAGGATGACGAGCGACAGCGGCAGATGCGACCGGGCGCAGCGCCGCCATTCGCGCGCCATCGTCTCGTCGAAGCGGCGGCGGTTGGCGATGCCGGTCAGCCCGTCCAGGAAGGACAGGCTGCGCAGCAGGTCGGTCTGCCGTTTCAGCAGCAGATGGTTGCGCACCCGCGCCTTCACGATGGGCGGGCTGATCGGCTTGGTGATGAAGTCGATGGCTCCCACCTCCAGCCCGCGGGTCTCGTCCTCCACTTCGCTCTTGGCGGAGATGAAGATGACGGGGATGTCGTGGGTGGTGGGATCGTCCTTGATGCGGCGGCACACCTCGAACCCGTCCATCCCCGGCATCATGATGTCGAGCAGGACGAGGTCGGGCATCCGCGACTGGACCAGATCCAACGCCTTTTCGCCGTCGGTGGCGAAATAGATGTCGTAATCGTCCTTCAGGATGCGGCTGAGCACATGGACGTTGGACGGGATATCGTCAACCACCAGTATCTTAGGGCGGGGATCGGCCATGGGCGCGTTCAGACCGTCGGTAACGAAAGGCCGAGGTCGCGTGCGATCCGCTGCACAATCCCAAGCGCCTTGGTGAAATCCAGAGCGTCGATGGCGGCGGACAGCCCCTTCATAGTCGAAGGCTCGATCCAATCCGTCAGCAACGGCGCCAGCATAGCGAACTCTTCCGCCGCTGCGAAGTTGCTGTCCTGCAACAAAGTTGCGAATTGCGGGAGTTGCCCGGCCAGCAGCCGCCGGCTTTCCGCCGACCGGGCGGGCATGGCCGGTTCTGCCGCCCCTCCGTCCGCCGCTCCTCCGCCGGCGCCCTCCGCCGCGAGGCGGCGTGCGCTGTCCAGCACCAGCGCCAGCTCGGCGCGCAGCACCGGCACCTCGGCCGCCGCCGCCGCGGCATCCCCGCGCTGGGCCGCGATCTGCACCGCATCGGCGGACTCCGACAGCCGGCGGGCACCGACGTTGCCGGCGACGCTTTTCAGCTCATGCGCGATGGATTTCGCCGCCGACAGGTCGCCGACCTCCAGCGCTCCGGCGATCCGTTCGACGACATCGCCATAGCTCCCGGCGAACTGGCCGATGAAGCGGCGGAACAGGCCGGCGTCGCCGTCCAGCCGGTTGAGCGCGTCGGCAAGGTCGATGCCCGGCAGCTCGTCGGGCAAACCTGTCCCTTGGCCGGCCCGCGCGGGCGAAGCGGCGGCGATGCCCGATGCGGAAGCGCCGGCGGCTGTCAGCATGGCTTCCCCCCGGGGCGGGATCGGCCCGGCACCGCAGGGCGTGGAGGGCCGGACAGCCACCAGCGGCGGGCCGATCCAGCGGGCCAGCGTGGCGAACAGCTGCGGCAGGTCGAGCGGCTTCGGCACATGGGCGTCCATTCCATTGTCGAGGCAGCGCTGCCGATCGGCCGGCAGGGCGCTCGCGGTCATGGCGATGATCGGCAGTTGCCGTCCGCCCGGCAGCGCACGGATGGCCGCCGTGGCCGCGAAGCCGTCCATGTCCGGCATCTGCACGTCCAGCAACACGGCGTCGAAGGGCTGCTCCGCGATCCGCACGCATTCCACCGCCTGCCGTCCGGTGCCGACCGTGGTGACGCTCGCCCCGGCGCGTTCGAGGATCTCCCGCGCCACCTGACGGTTGATGGCGTTGTCGTCGGCCAGCAGCAGGCGACGGCCATGCAGCCCCCGGCTGGCATCCCAGACCGGCCCCCACAGGCCGCCGGGCGATCCGCCCCCCGGCTCCCCGGCAGGCGCCGGGACCGGGACCGGCAGGCGGAGACCGCCGCCGTTCGAGCCGGCGTCGTCCGGGCCGGCCGGGACCTGACCACCCTGGGCATGGCCACCTTGCGCATAGGCGACGGTGACGGCGTCGAGCAGGGTGGAGGCGGTGACCGGCTTCACCAGGAAACCGGAGATCCCGGCCTCCTCGAACCGACTGCCCAGCCGCTCGCGGCCATAGCCGCTGATGACGATGATCATCGGCGTGCCGGACTCGGCATCGGCGCGGATGCGGCGCGCCGCCTCGATGCCGTCCATCCCCGGCATCTTCCAGTCCATCAGCACCACGTCGTAGGCATGGCCGGCGCCGGCGGCGCGCTCCAGCTCGGCGATGGCGGACTGCCCGTCGCAGCAGGCGCTGACGGTCCAGCCGAAGGCGGTGGCGATCTCGCCCAGCACTTCGCGCGCGGTGGGGTTGTCGTCGACCACCAGCACCGCCAGGTCGCGCGGCACCGGGCGCAACGGCAGGGCGGGCCGTCCCGCCGCGCCGCGCTGGAGGCCGAATTCCGCCTGGAAGCGGAAGACGCTGCCCTTGCCGGGTTCGCTCTCCACATCCATGGCGCCGTTCATCAGCCGGACCAGCCGCGCGCAGATCGCCAGCCCCAGACCGGTGCCGCCGAAGCGCCGCGTGGTGGAGCTGTCGCCCTGGCTGAAGGCCTGGAACAGCCGCTCGCGCTGCTCCGGCGCGATGCCGATGCCGGTGTCGCGCACGGCGAAGTCCAGCACGGCGCGCTCGTTGCTCAGCGACCGCACCCGGACCGACACCACGACCTCGCCGGCCTCGGTGAACTTGATGGCGTTGCCGGTCAGGTTGATCAGGATTTGCTGAAGGCGCAGCGGATCGCCGATCAAATCCAGCGGCACATCCGGCGCGACGGAGAACAGGACGTCGATGTCCTTCTCCTGCGCGGCCGACCCGACGATCACCGCCAGCGTCTGCAGCAGGTCGTCCAGGCGGAAATCGACCCGTTCCAGCTCCAGCTTGCCGGCCTCCACCTTGGAGAAGTCGAGGATGTCGTTCAGGATGCCCAGCAGCGATTGCGCCGAAACCCGCACCTTCTGCACATAGTCCGCCTGCCGTCCGGTCAGCTCCGTCTGCTGCAGCAGGTGGATCAGCCCGAGGATCGCGTTCATCGGCGTGCGGATCTCGTGGCTCATGTTGGCCAGGAACTCGCTCTTGGCGCGGCTCGCCGCCTCCGCCGCCAGACGGGCGCGCTGCATCGCCGCCTCCGCCCGCTTGCGCTCGGCGATCTCGTGGAAGACCACCACGGCGCCTTCCACCTTGCCGTCGGCCAGCATGGGCGAGGCCGTGTATTCGACCAGGAACGGCTTGCCGTCCTTGCTCCAGTATGTGTCCTCCAATCCGCGGCGGCTCTCCCCGCTCAGCAGCACCTCGGTCACCGGGCATTCCAGCGCCGGGAAATGGCTGCCGTCGGCGCGGCGGGAGTGGATCAGCAGATGCAGATTGCCGCCCAGCAGCTCCTCGTTGTCATAGCCGGTCAGCGCGGAGGTGGCGGGGTTGGCGAAGGTGATCAGCCCGTCGCGGTCGACGCCGCAGATGCTGTCGGACGCCGAATGCAGGATCAGGTTCAGCCGGCGGTTGGCGCTGGCGAAGGCCTCGTTGGCGGTCTCCAGCTCGCGCTTCTTGGCGTCCAGCTCGGCATTGGTGTCGGCCAGTTCCCGGCGGCCGGCGACCTCGCGTTCCAGGCTGCGCAACGCGGCATAGGCCAGCCCGGCGCAGGCCAGAACCGCCAGCCCGACCAGGATGCTGCCGCGGAACGTCCGCTCCCGCCAGGGCGCCAGCTCCGTCCGCTCCGACAAGGCGACGAAGACGACCAACGGCAGGGTCGGCACCCGCTGGTAGGACAGGATGCGCCGGCCCGCCGGCCCGTCCACCTCGAAGACCTCGGTCGCGGCCTCCGCCGCGTGGCTAAGCACCGTCGGCCCTTCCGGCCCATCCAGCGGTTCGGTGGAGGGGAAACGCAGCACCGACTTGCCGTCTGTGCGGTAGAGCGCGATGGCCGATCCGTGGCCGAGATCCAGCCCCTCGAACAGCATCCGATAGTAATCGATCTCGATGTTGGCGTGGATGACGCCCAGGAATCGGCCGTCCTGCAGGATGGACCGGCTGACGGTGAAGGACTGGGCGCCGGTCATCCGGCCGGTGATCCGCTCGCCGACATGGAAATCGGCGCCGTCCCGGTGGGCTTGGAAATAGGCGCGGTTGGACGCGTTGCCGGTCGGCGCCGGGAACTGGCGGCTGGACAGGATATTGTCGCCGGTCGGGCCATGCACCCACAGCGCCGCAATCTCCGGCAGGTCTTCCACCATGTCGCGGATGGTGATCCAGGCCTCGCGGTTGGTGTCCAGGCCGACCATGCCGTGGTGATGGATCAGATCCTGCGCGCGGCCGATGGCGAGGTCGGCGGTTGCGACCGTTCGCCGCACATGCTCCTGCAGCAGGCGGGCGGTGGATTGGGCCTGCTCCCGGCTGTGGCGCAGAGTCTCTTCCCGGTCGGCCCAGACGACATAGCCCCAGAAGCCGGCGCCCATCAGCGCGATCAGGGCGAAGGCGGCGGCCAGCAGCAGGCGGGTCCGCGTGGGCGATAGCGTGAGAACCGCAGCGTCGATCCCGTGTCTGTCCATCATTGCCGAATCATCGCCGCCCGCCGGCCCTTCCGCCTAGATCGGTCGGAGTATGGTCTTGCGCCGGTGGCGACCGCAAGCAAGTTGATGGGTGCAACGATGACGTTGGCGACACCCGGCGCTTGTGGGGGACCCCTCCGGTACAGCCCCCCTTGCACCGCCTGCCTTTCCGTGCGGCCTGCGGCATCGTCCCCATAATTAAGTCCGACATTTGTCTCATCCCCCGTCCGATCCTTCGTTATCCGATCCTCCGTTTCGCCGTGAAAGCGCCCGTCCGATGGCCGACCGCCCTACCCCGTCGCTCAAGCATCTTCTGGTCGGCCTACTCGCACTGGCCGCCGGTTCCGCCCTCGCCCTGTCCATGCTGCCGGCCACCGCCCTGGCCCAGGCGGCGATGACCGGTCCGGTGCGTTCCGATCCGATGCAGACGGTCGGCGCCGAGGTCCATGTCCGGATCGAAACGCTGCCGAAGCCCTACGCCACCCCCGCCGTCGCCAACCAGGCGGTGCAGGTGCCGCGTCCCGAGGACCAGCCGTTGCGCGCCCCGCGCGGTTTCACCGTCACCCTGTTCCGCGACCATGTGGAGAATGCCCGCAACCTGCTGGTCCTGCCCAACGGCGATGTGCTGGTGGCACAGCAGCGGCCGGGCAGCCTGACCCTGCTGCGCGATGCCGACGGCGACGGCCGGGCGGAGATGGCCCAGGTCTGGGCCGACGGCTTCGACCATCCTTTCGGTCTCGCCTTCCATGACGGGGCGGTGCTGGTCGGCGATCTGGCGGGGGTGTGGCGCCTGCCCTGGACCGCCGGGACCGTCCAGGCGGGGGAACGGCGGCGGCTGACGGCCGAGGGTGCCTTCGGCCGGCGCGGCGGCCACAACACGCGCTCCATCGCGGTGGCGCCCGACGGACGGCATTTCTATGTCGGGATCGGTTCGGAATCGAACATCGGGATGGAGGCCGAACCGCGCGCCACCATCCAGGAATTCCGCATGGACGGCAGCGGCCAGCGCACCTACGCCGCGGGCCTGCGCAACCCGGTCGGCCTCGCCTTCAAGCCCGGCACCGGCGACCTCTATGCCGTGGTGAACGAGCGTGACGGGCTGGGCGACCAGCTGGTGCCCGATTTCCTGACGGCGGTGAAGCCGGGCGGCTTCTATGGCTGGCCCTATTCCTACATCGGCGACAACCCGCAGCCGGACTTCGCCGATCGGCGGCCCGATCTGGTGAAGGCGGCGCTGGTGCCGGGCCTGCTGTTCCAGGCGCATTCGGCGCCGATCGGGCTGGCTTTCGGCGACGCCACCCATTTCCCGGAACGCTACCGCATGGGCGCCTTCGTCTCGCTGCACGGCTCCTGGAACCGGTCCCGCCCCACCGGCTATGCCGTCGCCTTCGTGCCCTTCGACACCGCGCCGTTCGACAAGAGCAAGCCGACCGGCACCTACGAGACCTTCGTCACCGGCTTCCGCGTGACCAGCCCCGCCGGCACCGCCACCGGAAGCGCCGCCGAGGGCGACGAGACACCGAAGGTCTGGGGCCGGCCGAGCGGTCTGGCGGTGACCGCCGACGGCGCCCTGCTGATCGCCGAGGACGCCTCCGGCTCGGTCTGGCGCGTCGCCTACGCCGCGGCGGACAAGGAAACGGAGAAGGAGCCGGCGGCGGGCCCCAAGCGCTGACTGTTGAGCGCTGACCGCTCAGCAGCACTCGTCCTCCAGCTGGCGCAGCATTGCCAGGCCGTCCTCGTCGTCATGTTCCTCGAACAGGTCGGCGATGTAATAGATGTTGGCGCAGAGCAGGCACAGTCCGTCGGCCTGTCGCTTCAGCGGGTCCTCGGCGACGGCCAGCTTGGCCCGGAACCGCTCCCAGAAGGCGTTGGTCTTGGCGGGATCGTCGATGTGCATGTACAGCCGGTCGATGATGCGGCGGCTGTTGCCGTCGCAGTCGATTCCCTTGAACGATACGTAACGGTCGGGCGCGTCGATGCTGTCCACGGAAGCGGTCTCCTCATGCCGGTTGCCGAAGGCGGGGAACATGACGCCGATGCTCCCCCGCCCGCGACCCCGCCATCAAGCCGCGCCGCACCAGCAGCATCCGGCTCGCGCGAATGGCCGGATCGCCGCACGAATGGCGCGACCCTACAGCGCCAGCCGCTTCTTCAGCGCCTCGGCCCGGTTGCGGCTGACCGGCACGCGGGGGGCGCCGGGGGCGGCCATGACGAAGGCGGCGCGGCCATCCTGCCGTTCCACCGCGCGGGCATGGCGCAGGTTGACGATGTAGCCGCGATGGGTGCGCACGAAGGACCGGGCGTCGAGCCGCGCCTCCAGCTCCGACAAAGGCAGGCCGCAGAAGAAGGCGCCGTCGGCGGTGTGGACGGTGGTGTAATGGCCGTCGGCCTGCAGATAGACGGCATCGGCCGGGTCGAGCAGCACGATGCCCTGCCCCTTCTCCACCGGCAGCTTGACCAGCGGTTCAGGCGGCGGGACCGGAACGGCCTGGGCATCGGCCGCCGCCGGCCGCCCGCCTTCCATCAGCATCAGGGCGGTGACGGCGCTTCCCTCCGCCACCGCCGCGGCGGGCGCCAGCGCGGTGGCCTTGACCACCAGCACCCGGCCGGGCAACGCCACCATTATCGAACAGGCGGACGCCGGGGCGGACGGATCGCCCGCCGCGGCCAGCAGCAATTCCACCTTGGCGCGGTGCGAGGGCGGGTGCAGGTCGTGCAGATAGGCGCCGACCAGCCCGGCCGCCCGTTCTCCCAGCAGCCGCACCGCCGCCGGGTTCAGCGCCAGCACCCGCCGCGCGCCGTCCAGCAGCACCAGCCCGACATCCATGTTCTGCAACGCATAGTCCATGGATGCCCACTATAGCCGCGCTTGGCCCTTAACTCTCGCCTTTCCGCCGGTCACCCTGGACCAGGGCGGCGACGACGCCATGGAAGGTGCGCACCTCCTGCTCGGTCATCTCCATCCGCTCGAAGGCGTTGCGCAGGGTGCGGACCATCGACGGCCGCTTCTCCTCGCTGGTGAAGAAGCCGGTGCGGTCCAGCGCCGCCTCCAGCCGTTCGAAGAAGTTCACCCGCTCCGCCATCGTCGCCGGGCGGGTCTGGCCGGTGTGCAGGAAGCGGTCGGGCGTGCGGTCGCCGGCCTGGAACCACTCGTAGCCGATCAGCAGCACCGCCTGCGCCAGGTTGAGCGAGGAGAAGGCCGGGTTCAGCGGCACCGTCACCAGCGTCTGGGCGAAGGTCAGGTCGTCGTTGACCAGCCCGGTGCGCTCCGGCCCGAACATGACGCCGACCTTCTGACCGGCGGCATAGCGTTCGCGCATCTCGCCGGCCGCGACGCGCGGGGTGACGAAGCGCTGGATCATGTCGCGGGTGCGCACCGTGGTGGCGTAGACCGCCTCCAGATCGGCGACCGCCTCGGCCGTCGTCTCGAAGATCTTCGCGTTGTCGATGACGAGGTCGGCGCCGGACGCCGCCGCACTGGCCTTCGCGTTCGGCCAGCCGTCGCGCGGCTTGACGAGGCGCAGGTCGGTCAGCCCGCAATTCAGCATCGCGCGCGCGCAGGCACCGATGTTCTCGCCGAGCTGCGGCTGCACCAGGATGACGGCGGGGCCGCCAAGGATGGACTCACGGGTGGGATTCTGGCCGGAGGTCATTGGACGTAAGTTCGTTTGAGGTGAAGTGCTGAGGCCCCCTCCCTAACCCTCTCCCTCTTCGAGGGAGAGGGAACTGCCGCCGCCTCGCAAGCTCCTCCCTCTCCCGCGAAGCGGGGGAGGGAGGGACCCGCGGCGAAGCCGTGGGAGGGAGGGGGCAATCCGGACCCGCGCCCCGCCTATTCCTGCTGCTCCGTCTCCGGCGCCTCGACCTTCACCGGGCCGCCGTCGATGGCGGTCAGGCGCTTCTTCAGGTCGGAGACGTCGGCATACAGGCGCTTCAGGCGGGCGAGGCCCTTGTATTGTTCGAAGGCGCGGGCGCGCGGCACGGCGGGATAGCCCATCCACACCGACTTCGGCGGGATGTCCATGCCGACGCCGGAATTGGCGGCCACCACCGCGTCGCTGCCGATCTTCACATGGTCGGCCACGCCGACCTTGCCGGCCAGCACCACGCGGTCGCCGATGATCGTGCTGCCGGCGATGCCGACATGGCCGCACAGCATGCAGTTGGTGCCGACCTGGACGTTGTGGCCGATCTGGACGAGGTTGTCGATCTTGGTGCCGTTGCCGATGCGGGTGGCGGTCACCGTGCCGCGGTCGATGGTGGCGCCGGCGCCGATTTCGACATCGTCGCCCAGGATCACCGTACCGATGGAGTTCACCCGGCGGATCAGCACGTTGGTGCCGACGACACGGCCGGTGGTCTTGGCCGATTCGACGCTGCCCGGCTCCGGCGTGACGAAGCTGAAGCCGTCGTTTCCGACCGCGGCGTTGGGATGGATGATGCAGCGCGCGCCCATCTCCACCCGCTCGCCGATGCGCGCACCGGGATGCAGCAGGCAGCCCTCGCCGATCACCGCGTCGGCGCCGACGGTGACGTGCGGCAGGATGACGACCCCGGCACCGATGCGGGCACGCGGGCCGACATAGGCGAAGGGGGCGATGGAGGCGTCGGGCGCCACCACGGCGTCGGGCGCCACATAGGCCTGCGGCGACACGCCCGGTTCGGCATGGACCGGCTTTTCGAAGATGTCGAGCATCCCGGCCATGGCATAGCGCGGACGCTTCACCACGATGCGGCCCCTGATCGTGTCCGGCACCTCGACCCCTTCGGCGACCACGGCGGCGACCGCCTTGCTGCCGGGTAGCAGGGCCAGCAGGTCCTTGTCCATCGCCAGCGCCAGATCCTCCGGCCCCTCCGCTTCCGACGGATGGACGGCGCGGCGGATGGTGAGGGAGCCGTCGCCTTCGACCGCGGCGCCCAGCGCTTCGGCGATCTCGGTGAGGGTCATGGGGTGCTTGGTCATGGTCGGAACACCGGTGTCAGGGTCTTCACGGGCCGCCCCTGCGGACGGACTCTTCACGGGCCGTCCTGACGGACGGCGCGGCGGACCCTAACACGGGCGTCCAGCGGATGGCGAGGCGTCAGAACGCGGCCCCGGCCTGCGCATCGGTGGTCCGCCCGCCCTTGGCGCCGGGCCGCAGCCAGCCCTTCACCCGCTCCTTCACCCGGCGCATCAGCGGCTGGCGCGCCTGCACCGCATAGTATTTGCGCACCGTCTCCAGGATTTCCCAGGTGCCGGTGAAGCCCATCGGCAGAACCAGCGCGTCGCCGGCCTTGTATTCCCGCGGGACCCCGCCTTCCGGCGTGATGATGACCCGGCCGGACAGCAGCAGGCAGAACTCGTGATAGGGCCAGTCCTTCATCGCCACCAAGCCCGGCGTGCACTGCCACACCCCCGACCGGAAGCGGCCATAGTCGCCTTCGAAAATGTTGCGGTGAATCTCCAGCGGCTGGCCGGACAGGATGGCGCCGAAGACCGCCGGCTTGCCGACCTCGTCGTCGGCGATGCGGCGGCTGTCGATGGGGATGGGGGTGTGGTCGGGCATCGGCTCTCCCGGTTGGAGGGTGGAGGGTCGGTGCGCGCGGGGCCACGGCCCGCTGGCGCACCTGCGCAACACCTCACGGCGCCGAAGGTTCCCCCCGGTGCGAAAATTCGGATCCGAAAATTTTCAGCCGCCCAGATTGACGATCTCCACCCGCCGGTTGGCCGCCGCCTTGGGCTGATCGGGCAGGAGCAGCTCCCGCGCGCCCATGCCCGACGCCTCCAGCCGGTCGCGGCGGATCTGGTGCTTGGATACCAGATACTCGACCACCGCCGCCGCCCGCTTCTTGGACAGGGCGAGGTTCGCCGCGTCGCCGCCGACGGCGTCGGTGTGGCCGACGATGCGGAAGCGGGTGTTGCCGGCCGCCGCCATCACCGTTGCTACCTTGTCGAGGATCGTCCGCGATTCCGGGCGGATGCGGGCGGAATTGAAATCGAACTCCACCCGGAAGGCGGCGCGCAGCTCCGGCGCCGGCATCGCCGCCGGTCCCGGCAGGGGCGGCACCGTCACCGGCGCCGGCCGCCCGGTCGGAGGTGAAGCCGGGGGAGTGGCCGGCGGCGGCACGGCCGGCCTCTGCATCGCCACCGGCGGGCAATTGGGGCCGGTGGTGCCGAGCAGCGCCGCCTCGATCTCGCATTCGCTGGGATTCGGCCCCATCGGCATCGCCGGATTTTGCAACCCCTGGGCGCCTGTCGCGACCGGCAGGACCAGCCAGACGCAAGCACCGAGCATCAGGCCCAGCCGCATGGCCGCATTGTTCGGACCGCGGACGGTCGTGTCAAATTGCTCGTGGAACAGTCCTGCGTGCATCTGTACGATCCCGCTCCGTATCTTTCGTATAGGGCGCTTGGGAGGAAACAAGTATGAAATCGCTGAAGGCTCTGCTCGCCGGCATCGCGCTGGCCGCGCTGACGGTTCCGGCCTTGGTTGCCGGTGCGGCGAACGCTGCCGACTACAAGGCGGAGTACAAGCTTTCCACCGTTCTGGGCAAGCCCTTCCCCTGGGGCGTCGGCGGCGACCGCTGGGCCGAGCTGGTCAAGGAGAAGACCGGCGGCCGCATCAACATCAAGATGTATCCCGGCACCTCGCTGGTGAACGGCGACCAGACCAAGGAATTCACCGCGCTCCGCCAGGGCACCATCGACATGGCGGTCGGTTCCACCATCAACTGGTCGCCGCAGGTGAAGGAGCTGAACCTCTTCTCCCTGCCCTTCCTGATGCCCGACCACAAGGCGCTCGACGCCCTGACCCAGGGCGAGGTGGGCAAGACGCTGTTCGACCTGCTCGCCACCAAGGACGTCGTGCCGCTGGCCTGGGGTGAGAACGGCTTCCGCGAGATCTCCAATTCCAAGCACCCGATCCGCACGCCGGCCGACCTGAAGGGGATGAAGATCCGCGTTGTCGGCTCGCCGCTCTATCTCGACACCTTCACCGCGCTGGGCGCCAACCCGACGCAGATGAGCTGGGCCGACGCGCAGCCGGCGCTGTCCACCGGCGCGGTCGACGGGCAGGAGAACCCGCTGGCAATCTTCGTCGCCGCCAAGCTCGCCACGCTGGGGCAGAAGAACCTGACCCTGTGGGGCTATGTCGCCGACCCGCTGATCTTCGTCGTCAACAAGGAAGTCTGGGCCAGCTGGTCGAAGGAAGACCAGGAGGCGGTGCGCGCCGCCGCCGTGCAGGCCGCGGCGGAAGAGGTCGCGATCTCCCGCAAGGGCATCACCGCCGAGGACGACAGCCTGCTGAAGGAGATCACCGCCCAGGGCGTCGAGGTGGTGCGCCTGACGCCGGACGAGCAGAAGGCCTTCCAGACCGCCACCCAGCCGGTCTTCGACAAGTGGACCAAGCAGATCGGCCCCGATCTGGTGAAGGCGGCGCAATCCGCCATCGCCGCGCGGAAGTGATCCTCACCTTCGCCGGTGCAAGGAATGACGGCGCCCTTCGGGGCGCCGTTTTTCATGGCCGCTAAGCACTTGCTTGTGATGCGTACCCGCGCGGATTGCGCTACAACTCCCTCAACTAGCCGGATGGTTTGCGGAGCGGGCGCCTATGACGTCGGAGATGCTGCTGGCGCTGTTCTGCATCGGCGCCACCCTGCTGTTCCTGGGCATCCGCCGTGCCTTGATCCTGCGGGCCGACCAGCAGATCCGCCGTTGCGGCGCCACCCTGACCGCCGAACGCGATGCACTGGAAAGCAAGGCCAACGAGCTTGAGGCCATGCAGGCCGAGATCGGGGCGATGAAGGCGAAGCTGGTCGAGCTATCGACCGAAAAGCTGATCCTCAACCGTCGCGGCGGCAAGCGCGCCGACACCGCGCGCCACTTCATCCACGAGATCGGCCGGCATGAGCCGGGACGCAACCGCTTCGTCTTCCGGCTGGCGATGGCGCCCGGCTTCACCGCACGCCCCGATGCCAAGGCGGTGGTCCATCCCGCCATCTGGCGCTTCGAGAACGAGGCGCAGGTCTGGGCCGGCGATTTCGCCGCCGCCCAGATGCTGACCCGCAACATTTTCCACGACGGGGTGGGCGTGACCGTTTCCAGCGAGGGTGCGGACGAAGAGGCAGTTGCCGGAGCCGTCGCGCCATGACCATCGTCTGGCTGCTGGGCGCGGTCACCAGCCTTGGCGTCGGCATGCTAGGCGAACGGATCCTCGGCATCCGCGCCCGCCGCCAGTCGGAGAAACTGGCCGCCCTGAGGGAACGGCTGGACGTCTACGCCAACTATGCCAAGCTCGCCGCCGTCCGCCGGGTGGAGGCGGAAGAGATGCTGGCCGGCCTGCGCCGCGAGGTGGCGGAGGTCGAGGGCGAGATCCTGTCCCTGCAGTCCGCCGTGACCGCCGATTCCGCCCTGGCGCCGATGGAGTTCCATTGCGTCGACCGCGTCGCCCGCTCCGCCGGTCCACTGTGGTATGTCGCGGTGGAGGCGCTGGACGCCGCCGCCCCTTGGACGGGCGTGCGAACCTATGCCGTCGCCGCCGAGAGTGCGGAGGACGCGCGGAAACGGATCGCCGAACGCCACCCCTCCCCCACCTCCTTCTCCATCTCCCCTGCCGCCCCGCTGGTGCTGCCGGAGGGCTGAGGGCGTTCGCGGTTTGGGGAGTGGTTGGCTGGCGATTGCCCCCTCCCCAGCCCTCGCCCGCTAACGCGAAAGAGGGAGTTAAGCGCGAGAGCGGCGGAATTCCCTCTCCCACCGAAGGTGGGGGAGGGTTAGGGAGGGGGCAAAAAGCCAACACCTCCAATAGAAAAAGGGGCGCCCCAACCGGAGCGCCCCCTCTTCCCATCAAGCTACCGCCGATCAGCCGTTGTTCATGCGGTTGTCGATCAGGTCGGTCACGACACCCGGATCGGCCAGCGTCGAGGTGTCGCCCAGGCTGTCATGCTCGTTCGCGGCGATCTTGCGCAGGATGCGGCGCATGATCTTGCCCGAACGGGTCTTCGGCAGGCCGGGGGCCCACTGGATCAGGTCGGGCGAGGCGATCGGGCCGATCTCCTTGCGGACCCAGTTCACCAGCTCCTTGCGCAGTTCTTCCGTCGGGGTCTCGCCGGCGTTCAGGGTGACGTAGGCATAGATGCCCTGGCCCTTCAGGTCGTGCGGATAGCCGACGACCGCGGCCTCGGCGACCTTCGGATGGGCGACCAGCGCGCTTTCGACCTCGGCGGTGCCCATGCGGTGGCCGGACACGTTGATGACGTCGTCGACGCGGCCGGTGATCCAGTAATAGCCGTCGGCATCGCGGCGGCAGCCGTCACCGGTGAAGTACTTGCCCGGGAAGGTCGAGAAGTAGGTCTGGACGAAGCGCTCGTGGTCGCCGTAGACCGTGCGCATCATGCCCGGCCACGCATCGGCGATGCAGAGGTTGCCCTCGGTCTCGCCTTCCAGGATCTGGCCTTCGTTGTCGACGACGACCGGCTGGACGCCGAAGAAGGGCTTGGTCGCCGAGCCCGGCTTCTGGCCGATGGCGCCGACCAGCGGGGTGATCAGGATGCCGCCGGTCTCGGTCTGCCACCAGGTGTCGACGATCGGGCAGCGGGCGTCGCCGACCACATTGTAGTACCACAGCCACGCTTCCGGATTGATCGGCTCGCCGACCGAACCCAGCACGCGCAGGCTGGCGCGCGAGGTCTTCTTGACCGGGCCCTCACCCTCGCGCATCAGCGAGCGGATGGCGGTCGGCGCGGTGTAGAAGATGTTGACCTTGTGCTTGTCGATGACCTGCCAGAAGCGCGAGACGTCCGGATAGGTCGGCACGCCTTCGAACATCAGCGTGGTGGCGCCGTTGGCGAGCGGACCATAGACGATGTAGCTGTGGCCGGTGACCCAACCCACGTCGGCCGTGCACCAGTAGACCTCGCCGTCCTTGTAGTCGAAGACATACTGGTGGGTCATCGACGCATAGACGAGATAGCCGCCGGTGGTGTGCAGCACGCCCTTCGGCTTGCCGGTCGACCCGGAGGTGTAGAGGATGAACAGGGGATCCTCGGCGCTCATCTCTTCTGGCGGGCAGTCGGCCGAGACGCTCTCCATCTCCTCGTGGTACCAGAGGTCGCGGCCCTCGGTCCAGGCGACGTCGCCACCGGTGTGCTTGACGACCAGCACATGCTTGACCATCGGCGCGCCGGCCACGGCCTTGTCGGCGTTGGCCTTCAGCGGCACCTTGCGGCCACCGCGCAGGCCCTCGTCCGACGTGATGACGAAGTGGCTGTCGCAGTCGACGATGCGGTCCTTCAGGCTGTCGGGCGAGAAGCCGCCGAAGACGATGGAGTGGATGGCGCCGATGCGGGTGCAGGCCAGCATCGCATAGGCGGCCTCCGGGATCATCGGCAGGTAGATGGTGACGCGGTCGCCCTTCTTGACGCCGTTCTTCTTCAGGACGTTGGCGAGACGGCTGACCTTCTCGTGCAGTTCCTTATAGGTGATGGCCTTGGAAACGCCGGGGTCGTCGCCTTCGAACAGGATCGCGGTCTGGTCGCCGCGGGTCGCCAGGTGACGGTCGATGCAGTTGGCGGAAACGTTCAGCGTGCCGTCGTGGAACCAGCGGATGTGGACGTCGTCGTTGAAGTTGACGTCCTTCACCTTGCTGTAGGGCTTGATCCAGTCGAGCCGCTTGCCCTGCTCGCCCCAGAACGCCTCGGGGTCCTTGACCGACTGCTCGTACATGCGGGCATAGGCTTCCGCGTTCACGTGGGCGGTCGCCGCGATCTCGGGCTTCACCGGAAAGAAGCTGTTGTCGGTCATGAGTGCGATTCCCCCGTTGCTTCCGAATTGGCCGGAAGATGTTGCAGGGCGGCGGGCCGCCGCCCGGAATTGAGCGGCATTATCCACACAAGTTGCGGGACGAACAAGCAAATCGGCCCCCGCAGGCCCCCCGACCAAAGGAGGATTGTGTCGCTGATTTTGCAGCGCGAGACTGTTTCTTCCTCAAGCATACCAAGGCACGCAGGTTCCGGCACCGTTCGGACCGGAAACAGGGGGGACCGGGTGCCGCGACCATCCGCCGCGCCGCGGTGCAGCATGCGCCATGTCCGCGCCCTAACGAACGATCCCTTGCTTAACCCGACCTTAACCGACTGACAGCTATAGAGTTGCTGCATCACGGTAACGATCATCGGCGGCAAGGATCGCAATGGCCAGCACCACCAACGCGGACGATCTTCCCGAAGCGGGCGACACCGCCGGCCGCCTGACCGGTCTGGCCGACCGCACCAGCATGACGGCCATCGACGCCACGCTGCGCGCCCTGGGCGCGCCCCTCACCGCCACCTCCGCCGCCGGCATGGCCGACGTCGCCCGGCGCATGCTGCAGGCCACCACCGACTTCCGCGCGGCGATGCAGGACGCGGCTGAGTAGCAGTTGTTTCGATTGAGTGGGGAGCGTGTCGGCGTTTGCCCCCTCCCCGACCCTCCCCCGCTAAGGCGGGAGAGGGTGCCTTCTGCGAAGCGGCGGTAGTCCCCTCCACCGCCAAAGGCGGGGGAGGGTTAGGGAGGGGGCATGCGGCAGCACCCCCCTCAAGCCGGCACACCCACCCCCGCCAGATCGCACACCCGCGCCCACTCATCATCGCTGACCGGGCAGACCGACAGGCGGGACTGGCGGACCAGGGCCATCGACTGCAGCAGCGGGTCGGCCTTGATCTGCTTCAGCGTGACGGGCGTCTTCACCGGCATCACCGGGGCCACGTCGACCATGCCGAAGCGGCCGGACTCGTCGCTGGGGTCCGGGTAATAGGTGCGGACGATCTCGACGATGCCGACGATCTCCAGCCCTTCGTTGGAGTGATAGAAGAAGGCGCGGTCGCCCACCTCCATCGCCTTCAGATTGTTGGACGCCTGGTAATTGCGCACCCCGTCCCAATGGGTCCGGCCGTCGGCGACCATGCGGTCCCAGGAATATTTGAACGGCTCGGATTTCACCAGCCAATAGGCCATCGCCGGCGCTCTCCCGCTCAGGCCTTGGGATAGACGCGGCGCCAGGGCCGGATCGCCACGCTGTCGAACAGGCCGGCCTTGGCATAGGGGTCGCCGGAGGCGAAGTCCTGTGCCGCGGCGGCATCGGCACACTCGACGATCAACAGGCTGCCGACCATGCCGCTCTGGTCGTCCGACAGCAGCGGGCCGGCGACGAAGATGCGGTCGGCGTTGGCCTCCAGATAGGCAAGATGCTCGGCACGGTTGGCGGCGCGGATATCGGCGGCACCCGCCTTGTCGACGCAATGGAACATGAACAGCATGCGGCTCGCTCCTTCATACGGTGGAGCGGGAGCCTAGCGCAGGGGCCAGCCGCGGGGAAGCCTCGGCTGAATCGTCACACCACGACGCGCGGACGCCGTGGCGGCGCCTTGCCACCCTTGCACGGTGAATAGCCGCCGGGGGCGATGCGGCCCGGATTGATCCCGGTGCGGGAAATCTCGCCAAAGCCGCGCAGCCCCATTTCCGCCGCGGCGGCCAGCGCGATGCGGCCGCAGGCCTCGGCGTCGCTGCCGGCATGATGGTGGTCCAGCGCGATGCCCAGGAAGTCGGCCAGATGGTTGAGCCGGTGCGCCGTCAGCGTCGGCCAGGCACGCCGCGCCATCACGACGGTGCAGAGATAGTCGCAGGCCGGCCAGTCCAGACCGTAATCGGTCAGGGTGTGGCGCAGCACGCTGATGTCGAAGGCGGCGTTGTGGGCCAGGATCAGCCGGCCCTGCACCCGTTCGCGCAAGGTCGCCCACACCTCCGGGAATTCGGGGGCGTCGGCCACGTCCTCTTCCCGGATGCCGTGGATGGCGCTGTTGAAGGAGTTGAAGCGCAGCTCGCGCGGGCGGATCAGATGCTCCTCCGTCCTGGTCACGCGACCGTCCTCGATCCAGGCGACGCCGATTGAGCAGGCGCTGGTGCGGGTCTCGTTGGCGGTTTCGAAATCGATGGCGACGGCGTGGCCGGAAACGACGGTCATTGAGATCCGATGAGCAAGCAGGTCACAGGCGCAGAATGCTTGCGAGATCTTCGGGCAGCCCGTCTTCCGCCGCCAGAACCCGCAGCTTCAGCAGGCTGGCGACCGCCATGGCGTCGGTGATGGCACCGTCCAGCACCATGTCGATCACATCGGCGAAAGGCAGGCGGCGCACCGCCAGAACCTCGGTCTCGTCGGGAGCGGACTCGCCCTGCTCCAGGCTCCAGGCGACGAAAGTATAAGCCACCTCGTCGGTGATGCAGTTGGACAGGTGCAGCTTCATCAGCGGCATCCAGCGCCGCGCCGTCAGGCCGGTCTCCTCGCGCAGTTCGCGCGCCGCGGATTCCTGCGGCTCCAACCCCTTGCGCCCGCCGCCTTCGGGGATTTCCCAGCTGTATTGCTTCAACGGGAAGCGGTACTGGCCGACCAGCGTCACCGTGCCGTCGTCATGGATCGGCACGACGCCGGTGGCGATGCTGCGGGGGTGGACGACACCGTAGATGCCCGGGGCGCCTTTCGGGGTCAGAACCTTGTGTTCGACCACCTCCATCCAGGCGTTCTCGTATTTCGTCGTGCTGGTCAGCACGGTCCACGGATTGCCGGTGGACTCACCGGTTTCGATCGGCACGCGAAGCCCCCTTCGTCGGTTGCGACCGGAGTATAGTGAGGCAGCACCTCTGCCGCAATGCCCGCACTCAGCAGGCTCACAGACAAAAACCTGTAAAATTTTCGAACAATTGAGAAAAACAAAGTCGAAATCGTTAAATATTGGTTTCTTGACAGACAAATCGGTCACACCTACTTCTAAATCACAGCGCCGAATGTCTATGTCATGCCTCAGAAGGGTTGGTATGGTAGGGCGCCCGTTGACCTGGAAAGGACAGATGCGTGGTTCCGCAGATCAGTCCGCAGGATTTGGAGCGGTGGCGTAACCCCGACTGGCGCATCCGTTTGGCCGCCTGGTGGGAGGGTTATGACCTGTCCCGCCTGCCCCGCGTCTCGCACCGGGCTGACCTGCGTAACTTGGCGGAGCTGCGCCAGCCCGGACCGGTGGATGCGGTCGGTACCGCCACCCTGCCCGCGGCATCGTCCGACCCGCCAACGGCCGGCGGCAATCCGGAACTGGACCGGCTGGCGCTGATGCAGCTCGACCGTCACGGCGAACCCGTCTGGTCGCCGGCGCGCAGCGAGGGAGCGCAGCTTCTGTGGGGCCAGGACATGACCGGGCCGGAAGAGGCGGCGTGGATGGTCGACTCCGTCCGCTCCTTCGGGCTGAACCCGGCCAAGAGCGTGCTGGATCTGTCGGCCGGCCTCGGCGGCACCGCCCGCGCGCTGGTGGAGAGCTGCGACACCTGGGTGACCGGGCTGGAGCCGTCGCCGCTGCTGGCGAAGCTGGCGATGGACCGGTCGAAGGCGCTGGGCCTGTCGAAGAAGGCGCCCATCGCCCATTACGACCCGGAGCATTTCAACCAGGCCGGCAGCTTCGACCTCGTGATGGCCGACCGCATCGTCCACCGGCTGCGCGACAAGGAGCTGTTCCTCGACCGCGTCGGCGACTGCGTGAAGCCCAAGGGCGGCATCGCCCTGTTCGATTACGTGATCGACGGCACCCCCGGTTCCTGGGACGCCTGGAACGGCTGGCGGGAGGAGGAGCCGATGGAGGTCTATCCCTGGACCGCCACCCGCATGGCCGACGAGCTGACCCAGCGCAACCTCGACCTCCGCATTTCGGAGGATCTGACCCAGCTGCACCGCCGCCACATCATCGACCGCGTGCGGACGCTGGCCGACACGCTGGCAAACGCCGTCCCCCCGCCGGCACCGGTGCTGGCGGCACTGAAGCGGGAGCTTGCGCTGTGGTGGGCGCGGCTGCGGGTGCTGGGCAGCGGCCTGCGCTTCGTCCGCTACGTGGCGATGAAGCCGGCGTGATAGGCCGCGACCGTCATCGGATCAGCCCGATGCGGTCGAGCCGCAGGGCGGCCGGCCAGCGGGTCGGTTCGTCCAATGCCGAAGGATCGACGGAAAAATGCCGCAGATCGGCCCGTCCGACGAGGTTTTCGGCGGGGACGAAGCCGACGCCGCCGGCCGACGCCGCCACCCGGCTGTCCAGCGAATTGCTGCGGTTGTCGCCCAGCATGAAATAATGGCCGTCCGGCACCCGCAGCGGCGGGGTGTCGTCAAGACCATCGCGCCCGGCCGCATGCAGAACCCGGTGTGCCGGCCCACCCGGCAGATGCTCCACAAATTGCGGAATGGTCCGGCGCCCGCCGTCGGCCGCCGTCTCGACGAAATCCTCCACCCGCTCCAGCGCCGCCGGCTGGCCGTTCACATACAGAACGCCGCCCCGCATCTGCACGACATCGCCCGGCAGCCCGACCAGCCGCTTCACATAGGTCTGCGCCGGGTCGCGCGGCAAGCGGAACACCACGATGTCGCCGCGCTCCGGCGCATGGCCCAGCACCCGCCCGGCGATCGGAAACGCATCGAGCGGGAAGGAGTAGCGGCTGTATCCGTAGGGGAATTTGCTGGCCAACAGGAAGTCGCCGACCTCCAGCGTCGGCTCCATCGATCCCGACGGGACGTGGAAGGGCTGCGCCACCACCGAACGGGCGCCGAGGGCGACCAGTCCCGCGACCGCCACCGTGCGGATCGTATCCCAAAGACCACCCTTGCCCTGCATCGCCTGCCCCCCTGTCCGTACCGGCTCACGCGCAGCAGACTAGACCGGCAACGAAATCGCTGAAAGGCATATTCAATTCCGGATAGCCTAAAACTTTGTAATGTATAGACCACCGCGCCGTAACCGTTTCCAATACCGAAGCGCATATCAAGTCTCGGCCCCTGGGCAGGACTGCCTCCTTTGTCTTGCGGCGGGGGTCATGTGGCGCGTTGATAGACCGGCCTTGCGCCCTACATCTTGGCTGTATGGCGCGTCCTGTCCGGCGGCCTTCCAGTCCATCCGACGAGAAGCATCTTCACAGGCATCGTTCCAGGTGCCCGCCCGAACCAAAAGCCACGATCCGGACGGCCGGATCCAAAAGCCACAGAAGCCAAGGAGTCTTTCCCGTGACCACCTTCACCGGCCAAGATTCGCTCAAGACCCGCCGCTCCCTTACCGCCGGCAGCAAGAGCTACGACTATTTCAGCCTGAAGGCCGCCGAGGAGGCGGGTCTCGGCGATCTGTCGCGGCTGCCGTTCTCGATGAAGGTGCTGCTGGAAAACCTGCTGCGGTTCGAGGACGGGCGCACCGTCTCCGTCGACGACGTGAAGGCGGTGGCCCAATGGCTGGTCGACAAGCGGTCCGACCGTGAAATCGCCTATCGCCCGGCGCGCGTGCTGATGCAGGACTTCACCGGCGTGCCCGCGGTCTGCGATCTGGCGGCGATGCGCGAGGCGATGGCGTCGCTGGGCGGCGACCCGACGAGGATCAACCCGCTGGTACCGGTCGATCTCGTCATCGACCATTCGGTGATGGTCGACTATTTCGGCGGCGCCGACGCCTTCCAGAAGAACGTCGACCTGGAGTTCGAGCGCAACCTGGAACGCTACGCCTTCCTGCGCTGGGGCCAGAAGGCCTTCGACAATTTCCGCGTCGTGCCGCCGGGCACCGGCATCTGCCATCAGGTCAACACCGAATACCTGTCGCAGGTGGTGTGGACCGACGCCGACCCGTCGGGCAAGCCGGTGGCCTATCCCGACACGCTGGTCGGCACCGACAGCCACACCACCATGGTCAACGGCCTGTCCGTCCTTGGCTGGGGCGTCGGCGGCATCGAGGCGGAGGCCGCGATGCTGGGCCAGCCGATCTCCATGCTGATCCCGGAGGTCGTCGGCTTCAAGCTGACCGGCCGGATGAAGGAGGGCATGACCGCCACCGACCTCGTGCTGACCGTCACCCAGATGCTGCGCAAGAAGGGCGTGGTCGGCAAGTTCGTGGAGTTCTTCGGGCCGGGTCTGGACAGCATGACGCTGCCCGACCGCGCCACCATCGGCAACATGGCGCCGGAATATGGCGCCACCTGCGGTATCTTCCCGATCGATGCCGAGACCATCCGCTACCTGACCTTCACCGGCCGCGACCCCGACCGCGTGGCGCTGGTCGAGGCCTATGCCAAGGCCCAGGGCATGTGGCGCGAGCCGGGCAGCCCCGATCCGGTCTTCACCGAGGTGCTGGAACTGGACATGGCGACGGTGGAGCCGTCGCTGGCCGGCCCCAAGCGTCCGCAGGACCGCGTCGCCCTGTCGGGCATCGCCCAGGGCTTCGCCAAGGACATGATCGACGCCTACAAGGCCGACGATCCGAACAAGGCGGTTCCGGTCCAGGGCGCCGACTACAGCCTGGAACAGGGGGCCGTCGTCATCGCCGCCATCACCTCCTGCACCAACACCTCCAACCCGGCGGTGCTGGTCGCCGCCGGCCTGCTGGCCAAGAAGGCGGTGGAAAAGGGGCTGAAGCAGAAGCCGTGGGTCAAGACCTCGCTGGCACCGGGATCGCAGGTGGTCACCGATTATCTCGCCAAGGCCGGGCTGCAGCCTTACCTCGACCGCATCGGCTTCAACATCGTCGGTTATGGCTGCACCACCTGCATCGGCAATTCCGGCCCGCTGCCGGAGCCGATCGCCGCGGCGGTGGAGGAGGGCAACCTCGTGGTCGGCGCCGTGCTGTCGGGCAACCGCAACTTCGAAGGCCGCGTCAACCCGCACACCCGCGCCAACTATCTGGCCTCGCCGCCGCTCTGCGTCGCCTATGCGCTGGCCGGCAACCTGAACATCGACCTGACCAAGGAGCCTCTCGGCACCGGCACCGACGGCCCGGTCTATCTGAAGGACATCTGGCCGAGCAACCGCGAGGTGCAGGACGCCATCGACGCCTCGCTGACCGCCGAGATGTTCCGCAGCCGCTATTCCGACGTGTTCAAGGGTCCGGAACAGTGGCAGGCCATCGCCACGGCGGAAGGCCAGACCTACCAGTGGCAGGAAGGCTCCACCTACGTGAAGCTGCCGCCCTTCTTCACCGGCCTGACCAAGACGCCGGACCCGGTGTCGGACGTGCGCGGCGCGCGGGCGCTGGCGGTGCTGGGCGATTCGATCACCACCGACCACATCTCCCCCGCCGGCTCGATCAAGAAAACCAGTCCGGCCGGCGAGTATCTGCTGAGCTATCAGGTGCGGCCCAGCGACTTCAACAGCTACGGCGCCCGCCGCGGCAACCATGAAGTCATGATGCGCGGCACCTTCGCCAACATCCGCATCCGCAACGAGCTGATCCCCGGCGTGGAAGGCGGCGAGACCAAGCACTACCCGTCGGGCGAGCGGCTGCCGATCTACACCGCCGCCATGCGCTACGCCGACGAGGGCGTGCCGCTGGTGGTGGTCGCCGGCAAGGAATACGGCACGGGGTCGAGCCGCGACTGGGCGGCGAAGGGCACCCGCCTGCTGGGCATCCGCGCGGTGATCGCCGAGAGCTTCGAGCGCATCCACCGCTCCAATCTCGTCGGGATGGGCATCCTTCCCCTGCAGTTCAAGGACGGCGTCACCCGCGCCGACCTGAAGCTGGACGGATCGGAGACCTTCGACATCGCCGGCATCGAACAGGACCTGCGCCCGCGCAAGGACGTCACGCTGACCCTGACCCGCGCCAGCGGCACGGTGGAGACCTACCCGCTCCTGCTGCGCATCGATACGCTGGACGAGGTCGAGTATTACAGGAACGGCGGCGTGCTGAACTTCGTGCTGCGGAATCTGGCGAAGTAAGGCTGTGCGCCGATAAACTGCCGGCTGGGAACAGCTTTCCCGGCCGGCAGCCCGGAGACAGCTGGCTCCGACACCGGAGCGTGTGGTGCGGAAGCGCCACTCTCTCGAAAGAAGCGCTTGACCCTAGGCGACCGTTGCCCTACCCCATCGGATAGGTAGGTAGCTAGGAACCTACCTGTGTGTACAAGCCCTCGAACCCGGCCTTCGGATCCGCGCTATGCGCGAACCGGGGCGAACAACATGGGTTAGCGCCATGCCAAACCTTCAGGACGTCGTCGACAATCCCGAACTCCTTCAGGAGTCGATCAGGACGATGATGAGCCTGCGTGGCAGCCGCGGCGAGGTCTGCCTGAACCACGGCATCCGCACCTCGGAAGAACTGGATGCGCTGGTCCGCCGCTCGCTGGAGCGGAACGCGTCCGACGACGTCGACGTCGCGGCCTTCCGCCGGCTGTTGGGTATCGAACAGGAATGAGCGGCGGCGCCGGTGCGGCGGCATCCGCTCCCCCGATCATTATTTCCGATAATATCCGACAGCAGATCTACACGGACTATGTCGGCTTCCTGATCGAGGCGTGCCGCGTCTTCCGGCTGCCCCTGTCCTGCGTCGAGTACAGCCAGCAGGAGCTCGCCCTCGCCATCGACGAGGCGGAAATCGACGTGCAGGCGATGCAGGCGCGCCGCTCCCGTACCCACGGCATTTCACCCGGCAAGATCGCCGGGGTCCTGGCGTTCCGGCTCAGCCGCTTCAAGATCGTCCATTTTAAGGAAGCGGCCTGGGCGAACAGCCATTTCCATCTGGTGCAGGAATTGGCGGCCACTCTGCTGGTGCGCAAGCTGTTCATGCCCTGCCAAGTGCCCGCGAAGAACATCCTCGAACTCAGCTACCAGCTCTCCCGCCGCCACGCGAACCAGGAGACGGCGGGGCTGTTCTTCGACGCCTTCGCGGCGGGCTGACGTAACGATACATCCGCGCTCCCCTCACGCCGCCCCGGCGCTCGCCATCATCCGGCGCAGGTCGTTGGGGAAGACCGGCTTGTGCAGGATGCGGAAACCGCGGCGCTCGGCCTCCTCCTGGCGTTCGGTGCTGGTGTCGCCGGTCAGGATGATGCCGGGAATGGTCTGGCCCAGCATGGTCTGGACGGCGCTCACCGCCTCCGGACCGGTGCGCCCCTGCTGGAGCTGGTAGTCGGCCAGCACGATCTGCGGGCAGCGGCCGTCGGCGCGCAGCCGTTCCAGCGCCTGATCGCCCGACTTGGCGGTCAGCACGTCATAGCCCCAGCCTTCCAGGATCGCCTTGAGGCCGAGCAGGATGATCGCCTCGTCGTCGATCACCAGCACCATGCCCTTGGCCGCAGTAGCCCCGGTGGCCGCCGGGGCGGCGATCGTCGCCGCTCCCGCCTTCGCGGCCCCGCCGCCGCTCCGCCTGCCGCCGAAGGCGTTGGCGATGGCGCTGATCGCCTGCCCGCGGTCGTTGGCAGCGGAGTTGGCGGCGGAGTTGGCGGCGGCGTTGGTGGCCGCATCGTTGGCGACGGAGTGGCGCGCCAGCGTCGCCGCGGCGGCGGCGGTGCCGCCGGCCGGACGCGGCGTGCTCCGGGAGTTGGCCTTGGGAGTGCCAAGGATCACCCGCGGCAGCTCGACCGCGAAGGCCGAGCCCCGGCCCTCCCACGAGCGCACCGTCACCGGATGGCCGAGCAGGCGCGACAGGCGCTTGACGATCGCCAGACCGAGGCCGAGGCCGCGTTCGCTGCGCTCGCCCAGCTGGGTGAACTCCTCGAAGATGTCCTCCAGCCGGTCGGCGGGGATGCCGCTGCCGGTGTCCCACACCTCCACCCGCATGCCGGACGGCGTCCGGCGGCAGCCCAGCAGCACCTTGCCCTTGGTGGTGTAGCGCAGCGCGTTCTCGACCAGATTGCGCAGGATGCGTTCCAGATGGGCCGGATCGGTGCGGACCCAGGCGCGGGTCGGCACGGCGCGCAGTTCCAGCCCCTTCTGGGCGGCGCGTGGGCCGTATTCGGCGACCAGCCGGCCGAGCAGCTGGTTCAGCCGCACCTCGACCGGGGTGGCGACGATCTTGCCGGATTCCAGCCGCGACATGTCCAGCAGACCGTCCAGCAGGGTCTTCAGCGTGTCCAGCCCCTGGCGGATGTTGTCGAGGATCGGCAGGGCCGGATTGCCCTGCAGCCGGTCGCTCAGCGCCGCGGTGAAGAGGTAGAGCGACTGCACCGGCTGGCGCAGGTCGTGGCTGGCGGCGGCGAGGAACTTCGACTTGCCCTCGTTGGCCTGATCGGCCTCCTCCCGCGCGCGGCGCAGCTCGGCCTCGGCCTTCTTGCGGTCGGTGACCTCGACGGCGGCGCAGGTGACGCCCTCCACCCGGCCGGACGGGTCGCGCAGCGGATCGACGGTCAGGTCGAAGAAGCGGTCCTCGCCCTTGCTGCGGATGCGCACCTCTTCCCGCGCGCCGACACCGCTCTCCATCACCCGGCGCTTCAGCGCCATCATGCCATCGGCATCCTCGCCATGGTCGAACAGGTCGGCGTCGGTGCGGCCGATCAGCGCGTCGGGAGCGACGCCGAGCCACTCCGAATGTGCCCAGGTGTAGCGCAAATCCTGGTCCTGGTTGAACACCACCACGCCGGAATTGCGCAGGCCGGTACGCACGCGCTCCTCGGCGACGCGCAGCGCCTCCTCGGTGCGCTTGCGCTCGGTGATGTCGATGCCCGTCGCGATCAGGTGGGTGACATGGCCGTCGGCGTCGACCATCGGGGTCAGGTTGACGTCCACCGTCATTTCGCGCTGGGCCGTCTCCCGCGATGCCGTCTCCCTCCCCGGTGCCAGCCGCAGCCCGGCGTCGAAGCGGGAGGAGCGCCCGCCCGCCCCCAGAGCCAGCGCCTGCCGCAGCCGCTCGCGCCCGGCCTCGTCGAAGGACAGCCAGCAGATCTCGTCGAAGGGACGGCCAATGATGCGCGCGGCCGGCAGCCCGGCGGCATCGGCCGCGACGCGGTTGACCTGGGCCACCGCCCCGTCCGGCGTCAGCACGCCGACGAAGGCCGGCAGCGCGTCCAGCACGGCGCGGATGTGGCCCTCCGACTGGCGCAGCGCGGCTTCCCGCGCTTCCAGCCGGTCGGCCATCATGTCGAAGGCGTGGCCGAGCTGTCCGATCTCCGACGAGCGGTCGGACAGCTTGACGCGGGTGGCGGTCTTGCCCTCGCTCCAGTCGCGGGCAGCCGAGACCAGCGCGTCGACCGGGCGGCGGATGAACAGGGTGCCGCCGATCCAGGCGGCGGCGGCAGCGACCAGGAAGCCTGACAGGGTCATCAGCAGCCCGTCGCGGGTGGCGCGGTCCACCACGCCCATGGCGGCGCCACGGTCGACGCCGACGCTGATGAACAGGTCGCGGATGCCTGCGGACGGCGGGGAGTAGGCCAGGATGCGCGACACGCCGTCCAGTCCAGGCCGCGTGGCCACGCCGGTCTCCCTTTCCGACAGCAGCGTCAGATAGCTGTCGGGCAGCCGTTCGCCGGCGCGGCCAAGGGTGCCCGGCAGCTTCACCAGGACGGTGCCGGACCGGTCGGCGACGGTCAGGGTCGTGTTCTCCGGCATCGGACGGGCGGCGAACATGGCGGCCAGCCGCGACACGTCCAGCGACAGCGCGACCACCCCGGCCCGCCGGCCTTCGGCATCGGCGTAAGGAGCCGCGACCGGCAATTCACCGCCGGCGTCGCCGGAGTGGGTGATCGTCCATTCGCCGACGGAAAAGCGCCCCTGGCCTATCGCCCGGCGGAAATGCGGCTGGGCGGCCAGCGAGGCGCCGATGCGCGACGGGTCGGCGCTGCACAGGATGCGGCCTTCGGCGTCGGTGATCGACAGGGTCCGGTAATCGGCGGAGCGCGCGGCCAGCCGTTCCAGATAGGACTGGCAGTTTTCGATCTCGCCCCGGCGCAGGAACCGCGTCTCGGTCACAGCGGTGACCATCAGGCGGGCGCTGTCGATGATGCGGAAATGCTCGCTTTCCACCTGACGCAGGAGCCGCTCCGCCTGGAGCGTAACATCGGCTTCGCGCTCCGCCCGCTGTTCGAGCACGCTGTAGATCTGGATCCCGATCGCCGGAAGCACCGCAAGCAGGACCAGGATGAAGAGGCGTGCCAGAAGGGTCATGGCGTAGACGAGGCTCCTCCGCGAAGCCGACCGGATGGAACACAGATGCGCCACCGTGCCGCGTGTCTATCGCTAACGCACTTATGGTTAAGCGCCGGTTAATTTAGAGAACTGCGGCACAGCATAAACGGAAGGACATGAACGAAAGTCGGAAGATTTTCTCTAAAGTGCCGGTAATCGAGCGGCATTAATATCTAAACTCCAAACATACCACCATCGGATGGTTATCGTCGAAAGGGGTATGCCCGCTCCACCGCCTTGATTCATCCCCTGCGCGATGATCAACAACTTTCCCCATCGCCGGATTTGCGCCAAGGTTCCGGTCAGGGAACAGCGTGCGGAATACGCTGTTGATGGCTTGCAATGACCACACCCTTCCTCCTCCCCCCGCTCCGCACCACTCCCCAGGGCACGCCGCGCCGCGTGGGGGTGGAACTTGAATTCGCCGACCTGGACGCGCCGTCGGCCGCGGCCTGCGTGCACAGGCTGTTCGGCGGAACGGTCGCCGTCGAGAACCCGCACCGATGTCTGGTGACGGGCACCCGGCTCGGCGACTTCACGGTGGAGCTGGACATGCGCTCCGCCCACAGCGGCAAGGGGGGAGCGGCGATGCTGGACCCGTTGCGTCCGCTGTGGGGCAACATCGGCAGCCTTGTAATGCCCTTCGAGATCGCCGCACCGCCGGTGACGGTGGAGCAGATGCCGGAGCTGGAAGAGATGGTCGCCCGCCTGCGCGCGCTGGGCGCCGCCGGGACGGAGGCCAGCCCGCTCTTCGCCTTCGGCCTGCATTTCAATCCGGAAGTGGCGCGGACCGACGCCGATTACCTGCTGGACAGCTTGAAGGCCTTCCTGCTGCTGGCCCCCTGGCTGCGGCGGGAGATCCGCGTCGACGTCACCCGGCGGCTGTCGGGCTTCATCGCCGCCTTCCCGACGCCCTATGCCGCCAAGGTGGTGGATCCCGCCTACCGTCCCGATCTCGGCGGGCTGATCGACGATTATCTGGCCGACAACCCGACCCGCAACCGCGAGCTTGACCTGTTCCCGCTGTTCGCCCATCTCGACCGCGACCGGCTGGCCGCGGCGATGCAGGACCCCCATATCCGCCCGCGTCCGACCTTCCATTACCGGCTGCCCAACGCGCGGCTGAGCGACCCCGGCTGGTCGCTCGCCGCCGACTGGAACCGCTGGGTGACGGTGGAGCGGCTGGCCGCCGACCGCGCCCTGCTGGACGGTCTCGGCACCGACTACCGCCGGGCGGCCGAGGCGCAGCAGCTGGACGGCTGGGCCGAGCGCGTCGACGCCCTGCTCGCCGCCGATCCGACCCTGCGCAATTCGACGCCGGGTGGAGCCGCCGGCCAGGACGGCGCCGTGGACGACTCCGCCCGGGACGACTCCGCCCGTCAGGCGGACTGAGGGGATCGCCATGGCATCCATCGTCGGCAGGTCCCGGCCGCTGGTCGGCATCACCGCCTCGATCCATGGCAGCCGCATCGCCGCCATGGCCAACCGGCTGGCCCTGTGGCGGGCCGGTGCCTCGTCGGTCCGCATCACGGCCGAGTCACCCTTTCCCATCGACCGGCTGGACGCGCTGGTGGTCGGCGGCGGCGACGACATCGACGCCTCGCTCTATGGCGAATCCGCCCGCCCGCAAATCCGCATCGATCCCGAACGCGACCGGCTGGAGATGCGGGCGCTGGACTGCGCCGCGAAGATCGCGCTGCCGGTGCTGGGCATCTGCCGCGGTTCGCAGATGATCAACGTCCACCGCGGCGGCTCGCTCCACATCGACATCCACGAAGTGTACGAGGAAGCGCCGCACATGCGCACCGTGTTGCCGCGCAAGCGCATCCGGATCGAGCCGGACAGCCGGCTCTACCGCATCCTCGGCATCGCCGAATGCCGGGTGAACGCCCTGCACCACCAGTCGGTGGACCGTGTCGGCGACGGGATGCGCGTCGTCGCCCGCGAGCGGGCCGGCATCGTCCAGGGCATCGAGGCGCCGAACGAGCCCTTCCTGATCGGCGTGCAATGGCATCCGGAATATCTGGTCGCCGACAACCGCCAGCAGGCGCTGTTCCGCCATCTGGTCGCCACCGCCGCCGGCACCGCTCCGCTGGACGATTTCGCGGAGGCTCCGCCCCGCCGTTCGGTTCGCGCCCCCGGCTGACGGCGCGCGGCTGACGGCGCGCCTGCGTCGCATCACCCTTCCCGGCGCCCTGCCCGGGCATTCGCCGGCGTCCAAAACGACGCGGGCGCCGCCGGAGGGATGGCTCCGGGGCGCCCGCGGTGACTGCCGCGATGGGGAAGGTTACTGGCTGCCGCCCTGGTCCGGGCCGCAGTTCGGGGTGCCCGGCGGGCAGTGGGTGCCGGTGGCGGTCTGGTTGTCGCGCGGGACGGTGCTGCCGGTGTTGTTGCCCATGCCCGACGGCGCGGTGGTCACGCCCGGCATCGAAGAACCCGAGCCGTTGCTGTAGGTGCCGGACGAACCGGACGTGCCCGGCATGTCCACACCACCGGTCGAGGAACCGGCCGACGGCGAGGTGGTGGCGCCCGGCGCGGTGCGGACGACGCCATCCGGGCCGGTGTAGCCGCTGCTGCTCGGAGCGGTGTCGTAGGCGCCGCCGCTCTTGACGGTGCCGGGGCTCTCTGACTGAGCCGTCTGGGCCATGGCCGGTGCGGCCATCAGGAGAACCGCAGAAACGGCGCCGATCATCAGGTTACGCATCCTCGAACTCCTTCATGGTGGCAACGCCTCGCATTCGGGCGTCTTCCGAAATGAGGCTAACGTCGCGCCTTGAGCCGCTTCGCGACTTCCGGCATGTGCCTCGCGTCTTTCACCGGTTTAGAACAGGACAGCACGAACTTGGTTTCGGTCTTCGCCTGTTCTTTTTTGGGAAACCTGCGGCAAAGGCGTACCGCACCGGTCTCCTTCGGCGAGATACGGAAGCCCAGCCGGCCATGCGGGAACAACGCGCCTGCACCGGGGTTCAAGCCGCGAGGCGGACGGTCCGCCGCCCATATTCCCGACGTGCCCCGATGAAGCTCAACCCCTCCGCCATTCCCGCCATCGCCGCCGAGCCCGGACCAACACGGCCGGCAACCGGCCCGGTACTCCGCCCCGGCCTTACCTGCTGGCGGACCGAGCGGGCCGGGCGGGTGGCGGTGCTGGTCGACGGCGCCGACTATTTCGTCGCGGCCCGCGCCGCGATGGAGCGGGCGCGGCAGTCGATCCTGCTGGTCGGCTGGGACATCGACCCGCGCATGCGCCTCGATCCCGACAGCCGGGAGACGCTGGGCCGCTTCCTCGCCCGGCTGATGCGCAGGAACGCCGGCCTGCATGTGCGGGCGCTGAAATGGGACATGCCCTTTCCCATAGCGCTGGACCACCCGCACGAACCGCTGGAACGGCTGGACCGCAGCACCGGCCGCCGGCTGACAGCCCGGCTGGACGGCGAGTTGCCGGTCGGCGCCGCCCAGCACCAGAAGCTGCTGGTGATCGACGACGCGCTGGCCTTTTGCGGCGGGATCGACTTCTCCTTCGACCGCTGGGACACGTCCGAGCATCGCGACGACGACCCGCGCCGCCGCTGTCCGAACGGCGAGCCCTATGGCCCGCGCCACGACGTGATGATGATGGTCGACGGCGATGCCGCCCGCGCGCTCGGCGAACTGGCGCGGGAGCGCTGGCGCAGCGCCACCGGCGAGACGCTGGAGCCCTGTCCTCCCCCCGATCCGGACTCCTCCGATCAAGATCCCTGGCCGGACTGCCCCCTGCCCGACTGCACCCACCCGATCCTCACCGACGCGCAGGTCGGCGTGTCGCGCACCGTGCCGGCGACCGCCGAGCGACCGGCGATCCGCGAGAGCGAGGCCCTGACCTTCGCCGCCATCGCCGCGGCGGAGCGGACGATCTATCTGGAAAACCAGTATTTCGCCTCAGCCCGCGTCGCCGAGGCGCTGGCCCGCCGCTTGGCCGAACCCGACGGGCCGGAGGTGGTGCTGGTGGTGTCGATGGAAAGCCCGAGCTGGTTCGACCGCATGGCGATGGACACGCCGCGCTCGGTTGCCTTGCGCTGCCTGCGCGAGGCCGACCGCTTCGGCCGGTTGCGTGCCCTGACCCCGGTGACGGAAAAAGGCCAGCCGGTGATCGTCCATTCCAAGGTGGTGGCGGTCGACGGCCGGCTGCTGCGCATCGGTTCGTCCAACCTGAACAACCGGTCGATGGGCTACGACACCGAATGCGACCTGACCATCGAGGCGCCGCGGGAGGATGGACCGGAGCGGGACCGGGCGGAGGTCGCCATCGAGGGCGTGCGCAATCGCCTGCTGGCCGAACATATGGGCATCGGGCAGGACCGGCTGGAGGCGGAGATCGGGAAGACCGGCAGCGTGGTGGCCGCCATCGACCGGCTGTGCCGGCCGTCCGGCCGCCGGCTGGCGGATTTGCCGGCCAGCGATCCCAGCCTGACCGAACAGGCCTTCGCCGCCCTGCGCATCGCCGACCCGGACGACCCGGACGAGGCCTGGGCGCCGTGGAAGCGCCTGCCCTCGCCGCCGCGCTCCGCCCTGCGGGCCGGCGCCGCGGCATTGCTGACGGCCGGGCTGGCTGCCGGGGCCTGGGGTGTCTTCCGGGCCATGCATGCAAAAAAGCACCCCCCGCACGACTGACGCCTGCGCGGGGGGCGGGGACCTGAAGGGTGACGCGCTGAGCCCTTACCGCGTCTCCGCGACCCTGCCGTCGTCGGAGATGACGATCTCGACGCGGCGGTTTTGCTGGCGGCCGGCGTCGTTGCTGTTGCTGGCGACCGGCTGCGCCTCGCCCATGCCCTGGGTGACGATGCGCGACGGCGAGACGCCGCGGGCGGTCAGCGCGTCGCGGACGGCGTTGGCGCGGGCCTCCGACAGGCGCAGGTTGGTGGCGTCGCTGCCGGTGTTGTCGGTGTGGCCCTCGATCCGGATGGTGCGGCCGGGCTGCGCCTGCAGGAAGCGGGCGAGCCGGTCGATGCGGTCATAGGCGCCGGGGGTCAGCTCCGCCCGGCCGGTGGCGAACAGGATGTCGCCCAGCGTCATGACCAGCCCGCGCTCGGTCCGCTGCGCCTGCAGGTCGCGCAGCTGCTGCTCAAGCTCCGTGTTGCGGGCCTGGAGACGGTAGGTGTCGGCGTTGGCGACCACGGTCTGGGCGCCCTTCACCCCGGCCGTCTCCTGGGCGATCTGCACCCGGCGGCTGGCGATGTAGGCCTGATGGTCGACCTCGGCGGCGTCGGCACCCTGGTCGCGCAGCGCCTCGGCCCGGCGCAGCGCCTGCTCGGCGTCGCGCAGCTGCAGGGGGGCGTTGCCGGCGACCTGCGGATTGGCGGCGGCGAGACTGTAGTCCTGGCGCGCCTGGGTCAGGGCGGCGCTGTCGGTCGGCTGGGTGGCGCAACCGGCGAGCCCGAGGCCCAGCCCGGCCAGCATGAGGATGGTGCGGGGAGCGAACGCGGTCATTGACGCACCTCCGGATAGCTGTAGCCCCAGCTGGTGCCGGTGCTGGTGCCGTCAATGGTGCCGAGGGAGCCGGCCGGCGCGGGCGGAACGGCAGGCGGAACTGCATTCGGAACGGTGGCCGGTGCCCCGTAGCTGGAGCCGCTCAGGTTGGAATCGCCGTAACCGGACGTGCCATAGCTCGACCCGCTGTAGACCGGCGCCGCGTTCGGCGCGGCAGCGGACTGCGGGGCGTTGGGAGTCGCGGACTTGCGGACTGCGGTGGCGGCCTGCTGCGTCACCGCGCGCTGCGCGGTCACCGCCGCCAGTTCGGCATCGACGCGGGCCTCCTCGGCCAGGCGGCGGGCACGGGTGCGTTCGTCGGCACGCATCGCCTTGTCGGCGGCGGCCAGCTTGTCGCGGGCGCTCTGCAGCGCCACCGGAGCATATTGCAGGGCGTTGGCGCGCTCGGCCTCCTGCACCGCCTGGGAAGCGGCGCCGAGCTGGGCGGTGGGCGGCGGCACGTCGGAAGCGCAGGCGGCCATGCCGAGCGCCGCCGACAGCACGGCGGCGGCTCGCCACCGGATCGTCATTGCGGATTTGCGGGTCATCGGATCGGTTCCTTTCGGATCGGGCTTCACGCCGGAAACCGGGGTCTGGCCGGAAGGCCATGTCCTTCTGGACAACGTCCTTTGGGGCCATGTCCTTTCGGGGATGTCTCGCGCCTCAAACGCGCAAGGCGGGGAGAAGGTTCCGCAGGCATTCAACCTCCGCCGCCTGGAAGCTCGCTGCGCGCCGCCCGGCGTTCCTCCCGACGGTTGTCACGGCGGTGGCGCACCAGCCGCAGCACATAGGTCCCCAGCAGGACGATGAACAGCACCAGAGTCGCCGGCACCATCCAGTCGGCGACCCAGGGGAAGCCCACCCGCACCAGATAGCCGGTGGCGGCCAGCACCAGCGACCACAGCGCCGCCCCGGCGGCGGCATAGAGCAGGAACACCCCCATCGGCAGCCCGCAGGCCCCGGCGGGAACGGAGATCAGCGTGCGCAGCCCCGGCAGCGGCTGGCACAGCAGCACGGCGAGGCCGCCGCGCCGGGCGAACCATTCGGTGGCGCGATGGACCTGCTCCGGCTTCACCGTCAGCCAATGGCCGTGGCGGCGCAGGAAGGCCTCGAACCGCTCGCGCCCCATCCAGTGCGCCGGCAGATACCACACCAGTTCCCCGACGGCGGATCCAGCCCCGGCGGCCAGCGCCACCAGCAGCAGGTTGAACTCCCCCGTCGCGGCGCCCATGCCGGCCAGCGGGATCACCGTCTCCGCCGGCACCGGCGGCAGCACGCGGGCCAGGATCAGCATCAGGAAGATGCCGAGATAGCCGAACTGCTGCACGATCTGGATGATCCACTCGGTCATGGTGTCCACAGGGGTCGGGGGTCCACAAGGGTCGGGGGATGAGCCGGTCTCCACCTGTGAACCGCGCGGGCCATGCGGGCGTTCCCCATTTCCCGTCTTCTTGACTCCAATCAAGGCGGGGGTCGTTCGTCCACGGTTTGGTGTCTCCATCATGACCGCATCCCTCACCCTCGCCGCCGCCCTGCTGTTCCTCAGCCATGCCCTGCCGTCCTGGCCGGGGGTGCGGCCCGCCCTGATCGCCCGGCTCGGCCGCGGCGGCTTCGCGACGATCCATTCCGTCGGCTCCCTGGTGACGCTGGCCCTGTTCGTGCTGGCCTACCGCGCCGCCGACGGCGGGGAAGTGGTGTTCACCCCCTTCGACTGGTCGGCGCCGCTGGTCGCCGTGGTGATGCCCATCGTCTTCCTGCTGCTGGTCGCCCGCGTCACCACCCGCTTCGGCAGCCAGAACGAGCCGAACCCGCCGCGCGGCGTCTACCGCCTGACCCGCGCGCCGGGCAGTCTGGCGCTGCTGCTGTGGGCGCTGGCCCATCTGAACGCCACCGGCGACGGGCGCCGCGTGCTGCTGTTCGGCACCATGGCGGCCATCGCCCTGTTCGCGCTGGTGAAGAACGAGATCGTGCTGCGCCGCAGCCCCGGCGGCCGCGCCTTCCGGGCGGAGACCTCGCTGCTGCCGCTGGCGGGGCCGCAGGGCTGGCGCGGGACCTTGCGCGGACTGGCGGAGATGGGACCGGCGCGGCTGGCCGGCGGGCTTGCCGCCTATGGGGGCATGCTGATGCTGCACCCCCTGCTCTTCGGGGTGGATCCACTCTACTGGATAGGTTGAGCGGGACGGCGGACCGGCGCATCTGTTGGGGACGGGACAGGAGTACCGCACCCCTCCGCCACCGTGCCCTCCGCCACTGTTCCAGGAAGCTCCCGCATGAAAATCCGCGAGATCATGACCCGCGACGTGCAGACGGTACGGCCCGACGACAGCATCCGCCGGGCCGCGCAATTGATGGACCAGTTGAACGTCGGCATCCTTCCCGTCTGCGACGGGCGGGATCTTGTCGGCGTGGTGACCGACCGCGACATCACCGTCCGGGCGATTTCCGCCGGGAAGCAGCCCGACCGCTGCAAGGTGTCGGAGGTGATGACCGCCAACCCGCGCTATTGCTACGAGGACGACCCGGTCGGCAGCGTGGCCGAACTGATGGCCGGGCAGCAGGTCCGGCGGGTGCCGGTGGTGGACCGCAACGACCGGCTGACCGGCATCGTCTCGCTGGGCGACCTTGCCACCGATGCCAAGAACGACCGTGTGGTTCAGGACGCGCTGGAACGGATTTCCTCCCCCTCCCAGCCGGACCGGACCTGACGGCCCCCTTCAGCAACTGGAGCCGACCATCATGGAACACAATCTGGGTCCCAACGACCCGCGGGTCCGTGAACGGGCCTATCAGCTTTGGGAACAGGAAGGGCGGCCCGACCACCGCCATCTCGACCATTGGGCGCAGGCCGTGCGCGAGATCGAGGAGGAGGACCGCCGCAACTCCGGCGGCCCCCATGTCAACAGCCCGGAAGCCGGGCTGGCGATCCCGGACGACGTCGCCGCCCGCAACCAGCGGGAAGCGGCGGCGCATCTGGGCCAGTCCTCGGTGCCGTCGGACAGCTGACGGCAGGTTATGAAACGGTGGAGGCGGTCACTCGATCTTGAGGCTGACCGCTTCCATCCCCTTTTCGCCCTGGCGGACGGTCATGCGCACGCGCTGGCCGTCGTCCAGGCCGCGCAGGCCGGCGCTTTCCAGCGCACGGGCGGGGATGAAGACGTCGCGCCCGCCGTCGTCGGGCTGCGCGAAGCCATAGCCCTTGCCGCCGTTGAACCACTTCACGGTCGCGCCCACCTCGCTGGTCGGGCCGCTGGCCTGCGGCGGGCGCGGGCCGCGATCCTGGCCCCGGCCCTGGAAGCCGCCACGGTCCTGGAAGCCCCTATCCTGGAAGCCCCGATCCTGGCCGCGATCCGGCCCACGGCCCTGGAAGCCGCCGCGGTCGCCGCCCCGATCACCGAAGTTGCGCTCACGCGGACCGCCGGCATCGCGGCGCGCCCCAAAGCCGCGATCACCGGCCCCGCGATCGCCGAACCCGCGACCCCCACGGTCGCCGAAGCCGCGGTCGCCGCCCCGGTCGCCGCCCCGATCGCCGAAGCCACGGTCGCGCGCCTGCGGACGGGCGGGAGCGGCGGTGGAGAGGTCGACGGAATGCAGGACGCTGACCTGCTGGCCCTTGCGGTCCTCGACGATGTCGACGACGACGGTGGCGCCGTCCGGCAGGGTGGTGTGGCCGGCGGGCACGACGAGCGAGGCCGGCAGCAAAGCGTCCTTGCCGCTGTCGCCGACCTTGACGAAGCCGTAGCCGCGTTCGGGGTTGAACCATTTAACGGTGGCCGTCACCTGGGTGGCGACGACGTTGGGCTGGCGAAAGACGTGGCTGCGGGGCGGCTGATTGTGCATGGGAAACCCGAACTCCGGCAAACAGAAGCGGCGCCCATGCCGGCCATCTTCTGGACCGGCGGACGCCAACCCCTGACACATCGCCCGTCCGGGCGCTCTTGGCAAGTCGGGACCGCTCCGAATAGGCCGGACGGGCTGGGAAATCGCATCTGTGACGCCCGTGCGGGCGGGCGTCAGCCCATCAGGCGGTCCATAAGACGGTCAGGCACGGGCGGCGGTTCGCGCGGCGGAACCGGGATCGGTCCCGGCGGCTCCCCCAGCGGCGGGCGCGACGGATCGCCCGGCACCGGCATCGGCTCGCCGGGCACGGGCGGTTCGCGCGGCGGCGCGGGCGGATAGGGTCCAAGCCTAGACGTCATGCATCGCTCCTTGAAGTTCAGAGAACTGGTCGCGGTTCAGAGAACCGGCGGCTCGGGTCAGCCGCCATGGCCGCCGGGTGCCGTCCGCGACAGGCGGCGGGCGTCGTCGAGGCTGCTCATGCAGCGGGACTCGTCGCCGTCGCGGGCGGCGCTGCGGGCGGCGGTGACCAGCGATTCCAGTTGGGCGTTCCGCGCCGCCTGTCCCATCATCCCGTCGACGCCGCCCGAACCGCCCGGCCCGCTGTCCGGCTTGGCGCGCGAATTGGCCTGGGGACCGACCGCAGGGGCGGTCGGCATGTTGCTGCCGATGGCCGGCGGTTGGATCACCGCCTGATCGCCGACGGCGGGCGGCGCCACCATGCCGCCGGACTGCGCCAGCTCGCCGCTGCTGACGCCCGACCCCTGCTCGTCGCGCGGCGAGGAACCGGACAGGCCGGGCGCAGCGGTGCCGGGAACGGCGACCGGCGGCGGTTCGGTCGACAGTCCCTGGTCGGCGGCGAACTGCTCCACCATCGCGGCGCAGCCCGCCGGCGCCGCTCCTCCCGTCTGGGCCGCTGCCGGCCGGGCGCAGAGAAGCCCGGCCGCCACGAGCAGGGCGACGGGGGCGACGGTGCCAAGCCTCATTAAATCTGTCCGCATCGGTCGCGTGCTCCTCGGATCGGCAATGCCACAAGAGGCGTGTTCCGACCGAATCAACGGCGTGGGACAGGGCGCGGTTCCGGCGGACGGACGGAAGATCGGCCCGGCCATGCATCTTGCTCATTTCGCAGGCAGCGTGCATCGGCTGTAGAGTGCTGGTCCCCCCTTCTCAGCCCCCCTCTCCAAACAGACGGTCCATACTTCCATCATGATCGCCAACATGGCCGCGCTGGGCGCGGCGCTGTGCTGGGCCGCTGGCGGCCTGATCGCCATCGGACCGGTGCGGGTGCTCGGCTCCATCGCCTTCAACCGCGTGCGGCTGACCATCGTCGCCACCGCCCTGCTGATCGCCACGACGCTGATGGGCGGCTGGCAGACGCTGGATACGGGATCGGCGCTGACGCTGGCGCTGTCTGGGCTGCTGGGGATCGTGGTGGGGGACATGGCGCTGTTCTGGTCGCTCAGCCGGCTGGGACCGCGCCGCAATGTGGTGATCTACGCCGCCAACGCGCCGCTGACCGCCCTGCTCGCCTATGCCCTGCTGGGAGAGGCGCTGGGGCCCTGGACCGTCCTGGGCGTGGCGCTGGTCACGCTGGGGGTGATGCTGGCGGTGGCTCTGCGCTCCGGATCCACCCACAGCTGGGAGGCGATCCAGGGCAGCCTGCTGGCCGGCGTGTCGGTCTGCCTGCTGGCGGCGGTCGGGCAGGCCGCCGGCTCGATCATCGCCAAGCCGGTGATGGCGGCGGGCGCCGACCCGATCGCCTCGGCCGCGGTGCGGGTCACCACGGCGGCGCTGATGTTCACGGCGATCGGCGCCCTGTCGGCGATCCGCGGCGGCGGCGCGGCGATGGCCGGCGGCGAGATGCCCGGTGGACGGTTCGGCGGGATGCTGGGCGGGATGCTGTTGCCGCGCGGGCTGACGCCGAAGCTGATGCTGCAGATCGCCGGCAACGGGCTGCTGGGCGTCGGGCTGGGGATGACCCTGCTGCTGGTCGGGCTGGCCCACGGCAATGCCGGGGTGGTCGCCACCCTGTCGGCCCTGAGCCCGGTCCTGATCCTGCCGATGATGTGGCTGCTGACGGGGCAGCGCCCGGCGCTGGGCGCCTGGGTCGGCGCCGCCGTCGCCGTGGCCGGCGTCGCCCTGATCGTCAACCGGTAGACGAAAGCTTCAGCGCGCCGTCTCCACCGCCACGCCCAGCGTGGGCAACGCCGCCTGGAGCGCGGCGGAGGCGCGGTTGACGGCGTCGCGCAGGTCCGCCTTCAGCATCGGCGCGTCCGGCCGCTCCTGCTCGCAGGCATGCTGCAGCTTGCGGGCGATGCGCGACAGTTCCAGCAGGCCGACATTGCCGGCCAGCGACACCATGGCATGGGCGTCGGCCGCCGCGGCCTTCCCCGACTCCGCCTCGCTGATGCGGTCGGCGCGCAGGGCCAGCTCGGCCAGCGTTCCGTTGACGAAGCGGGGCAGCACATCGGCGCCCAGCGTTTCGGCCAGCGTTTCCAGCGTCGCGAGGTTCAGCACCGGCGGAGTGTCGGAGACTGGAGCCACTCCGGCCAGCACGGCCGCGTCGTCCTGGGCATCCTCCGCCCCGGCGTCGAGCCAGCGGTCGACCGCCGACAGCAGGGTGTCGCGCTCGATCGGTTTGGTCACATGGTCGTTCATGCCGACATCCAGGCAAAGCTGCAGCTGATCGGTCAGCGCATTGGCGGTCAGCGCGATGATGGGCACGGCACCCCGCCGTCCGCCAAGCTGACGGATCGCCGCGGTCGCCTGCAAGCCGTCCATGCGTGGCATCTGCATGTCCATCAGGACGAGGTCGAACTCGCCCTTGCGCATCGCCTCGACCGCCAGCACGCCGTCCTCCACCACCTCGACCGTATGGCCGGCCTTGCAGAGGATGGAGGAGGTGACGATCTGGTTCATCGGCACGTCCTCGGCCAGCAGGATGCGGGCGCAGCGCGTCGCCGCGGCCTCCCGGCGTTCGGCGGCCAGCCCCGGTGCGGCGGCGACCGGCAGCGGCAGTTCGAACCAGAAGGTGCTGCCGACGCCCGGACTGCTCTGCACGCCGATGCACCCGCCCATCAGCTCGGACAGCTGTTTCGAAATGATGAGGCCGAGCCCGGTGCCGCCATAGCGCCGGGTGGTGGACCGGTCGCCCTGGCTGAAGCGCTGGAACAGGTTGGCCTTTTCGACCGACGCGATGCCGGGTCCGGTGTCGCTGACGGAGAAGCGCAGCAGGACCGGCGCCCCCTCGCCGTCCTCCGCCGACAGCAGCCCGGCCGATACCAGAACCGACCCGCGTTCGGTGAACTTCACCGCGTTGCCGACGAGGTTCAGCAATATCTGGCGGATGCGCGCCTCGTCGCCATGCACGAAGCGCGGCACCGTGCCTCCCAGCGACAGCTGCAGCAGCAGCCCCTTCTGCGAGGCGGCGTTGCTCATCAGGTCGCGGCAGTCGCGCAGCAGCCGGTGCAGGTCGAAGGGGCGTTCCTCCAGCTCCAGCTTGCCGGCCTCGATCTTCGAGTAATCCAGGATGTCGCCGATGATCGCCAGCAGCCCGCGCCCGGCCTCGCGCTGGAGCGCCACATACTGGCGCTGTTCGGCCGACAGGTCGGTGCCCAGCAGCAGGTCGGCGAAGCCGATGACGCCGTTCAGCGGCGTGCGGATCTCGTGGCTCATCGACGCCAGGAACTCGGACTTCACGCGGTTGGCAGCCTCCGCCTCGGCGCGGGCGGCGGACAGCTCCTCCTCATAGCGCTTGCGCTCGGTCACGTCGCGGACGACGCCGACCACCACGAACTCGCCGTCGGCCCCCACCGTCGGGCGCATGCTGGATTCGACCCACAGGTAATGGCCGTCGCGGTGGCGCAGCCGGTGGGTGAAGGTGACAGGCGGCGATCCCGGATTCATGCCGGCGAAGGCCGTCGCGGCGCTCTCCACATCGTCGGGGTGCAGCAGGGTTGCCGGGGCGCGGCCGACGATCTCCGCCGGATCATGGCCCAGGATGTCGCGCACCGACGGCGACAGATAGCGCACCGCCCCGTCCGCCTTCATCTCCAGGATCATGTCGGTGGCATTGTCGGCCAGCAGGCGGTAACGCGCCTCGCTCTCCCCCAGCCGCCGTTCGGCGTCGTGCTGGCGCTGTTCGCGCAACAGCAGGCCGCCCAGGAACAGGGTGCCGAGCGGGACGATGGCCAGCAGCGGCGGCGCGGTGCGCTGGCCCACCTGCAGCGCCAGATCCAGGGTCGGCAGCAGCAGCAGGCTCAGCAGCGACACCAGCGTCAGCAGCATGCCGAAGCCCAGCAGCGACACGACGCCGAGCGTCAATCCACGCCGCTTCACCCACATCGCGAAGCCGACGCCGGTCAGGAAGGACAGCAGCGCGTTGGCGACGCCGGCTTCCATACCCGCCCCGCCCAGATAGAGGCGGTAGCCGGCGACCGTCGCGGCGGTGATGGCGGCGGACAGCGGGCCGCCGAACAGGGCGCTGAGCCCGATCAGCGGCGTGCGCGCGTCGATGAAGATGCCCGGCCCGATATGGATCGGGTGGACCATGGAGAAGAGAGCGGTCAGCGCCATCACCGCGCCGAAGACGATCTGGCGGGCGTTCAGCCCCCAGCCGTCGGAGCGGCGGATCAGGAAAGTGTAGGCGAGAACGACGAAGGCGCTTGCCGCGATGTTCTCGGCAAGGTCGTACGCCATCGAAGAAAAGTTGCCCAGCATCGTCCGGCCGCCGCCCCCACCCGATTCCGGTTACCTCTATACCACGGAAGGGTGTCGCGAAACCGCTAACACCAACGGGCGGGGATGTGATCTGCCGGGGACAAAAGGCGGGCGTGATGCCGGCGTGGCGGGCGCCGGATCAGGCCTCCGCGTCGGGCTGGCGGTCGGGCGCGGCGGCGGCGAAGGCCGGCAGGGCGCGGCAGGCCTCGTCGATGCGCAGCAGGGTGGGATAGCCGTCCAGCGGGCAGTCGAGCCGGCGGGCGTTCGCCATCTGCGGCACCAGCAGGATGTCGGCCAGTCCGGGTTCGTCGCCATGACAGAAGCGTCCGGTGCGTGGATCGGTCGCCAACTGCGCCTCCAGCGCGGTCAGCCCGACGGCGATCCAGTGCCGGTACCAGCCGTCGACCTCCTCCTGGCTGTGGCCCATCGTCTTCAGGTGGTTCAGCACCCGCAAGTTGTTCAACGGATGGACGTCGCAAGCCACCGCCAGCGCCAGTGCCCGCACCCGCGCCCGGCCCAGCGCATCGGCCGGCAGCAGCGCCGGGGTGGGGTGCGTCTCGTCCAGATACTCGATGATGGCGAGCGACTGGGTCAGCACATGGTGCCCGTCCGGCCAGTCGACCTCCAGCGCCGGCACCAGATGCTCCGGGTTGAGGTCTGAGTAGGGTGGCTTGGCCTGCTCGCCCCGGCGCAGATGGACGAAGGCCTGCTCCGGCGCCAGCCCCTTCAGGTTCAGGGCGATGCGCACGCGATAGGCGGCGGAGGATCGGAAATAGGTGTGGAGTTTCACCGGTTTGGGTCCGCTAGGTTGATGCTGCGCTTGCCCCCTCCCCATCCCTCCCCCGCTCTCGGTCGGCCGAAGGCCGATCCGATCGCGGGAGAGGGGGCAGGACGCTTGGCGAGAGCTAATGTGAAGGACAGCGGCAGTCCCCTCTCCCTCGAAGAGGGGGAGGGTTAGGGAGGGGGCACTCGTCAGCCGACACTCTATCAAAGCGTCACAGCCCCAGATAAGCCTGCCGCACCCGCTCGTTGCTCAACAGCGCCGCGCCGCTGTCGCTCAGCACGATCTCGCCGGTCTCGATCACATAGCCGCGGTCGGCGATGGCGAGCGCCGCATGGGCGTTCTGCTCCACCAGCAGGATGGTCGTCCCCTCCCGCTTCAGCCGCTGCACGGCGTCGAAGATCTCCGCCACCAGCAGCGGCGCCAGCCCCATGCTGGGCTCGTCGAGCAGCAGCAGGCGCGGCTTCGCCATCAGCGCGCGGCCCAAGGCCACGATCTGCTGCTGGCCGCCCGACAGGGTGCCGGCGGGCTGGTCGCGCTTGACCTTCAGCACCGGGAACATCTCGTACAGCCGGTCGATGTCGTCGTCCGGCTTGCCGCTGCCGCGGCGGTAGGCGCCGAGGCGGAGATTGTCCTCCACGCTCTGCGGGCCGAACAGCTGCCGGCCCTCCGGCACCTGCACCACCCCTTCGGCGACGCGGCGCGACGCCTTCATCCGGGTGATGTCGCAGCCGTCGAAGGTGATGCGCCCGCTGCTGGCAGGGTGGACGCCGGACAGGGTGCGCAGCAGCGTCGTCTTGCCCGCGCCGTTGGCGCCGACCAGCGCCACCAGCTCGCCCTCCCGCACGGTCAGGCTGGCCGATTTCAGCGCGTGGATGCGGCCGTAATGGCTGTTGAGTCCCTCGATCTCCAGAAGCATGCTCCGCGCCTCCCTCACGGTGCCGCGCCGAGATAGGCGGCGATGACGTCCGCGTTGGCCGCCACCTCCTGCGGGGTGCCCTCGGCCAGCATGCGGCCCTGGTTCAGGGCGGTGATCCGGTGAGAGATTCCCATCACCATCTTCATGTCGTGTTCCACCAGGATGATGGTGACGCCGGTCGCGGCGACGGTCTTGATGACCTCGTCGATCTCGCGGCTTTCGGTGGCGTTCAGGCCGGCCGCCGGCTCGTCCAGCAGAAGCAGCTTCGGCTCCGACGCCAGCGCGCGGGCGATCTCCAGCCGTTTCAGCGCGCCGTAGGGCATGGAGGCGGCGTCGGCGTCGATGTATTTCTCCAGCCCGACGTCCGTCATCAGCTGCGCCGCCCGGTCCTTCGCCTCGCGGTCCTTGCGCACCAGCGAGGGGAAGCGGAACAGGGCCGGCAGAAGCCGCGTGTTCAGGTGCAGGTGCCGCCCCACCATGACGTTCTCCAGCGCCGTCATGTTGAAGAAGATCTGCAGGTTCTGGAAGGTGCGCGACATGCCGCGGGCCGCCAGCCTGTAGGGCGCCATGCCCGACACGTCGGCCCCGTCGAACAGCACCCGGCCGCCCGACGGCTTGTAGACGCCGGTCACCAGATTGAACAGCGTGGTCTTGCCGGCGCCGTTCGGCCCGATGATCGAATGGATGTCGCCGGCCGCAACGGTGAAGCTGAGATCGCCGATGGCGAGCACGCCGCCGAACTCGCGGCTGAGATGCTCCACCTTCAGGATCGGTGGGCCGACCCGGCGGGCCTGGGACGTGGTATCGGGGGAAAGATCAGCCCCATGAGCGTTGGTCGCCAGCATCTTCATGCCCGCCTCCGCGCCGGGAGCAGCGCCGCCAGGGTGGGGAGAAGGCCCTTGGGCATGAACACCATCGTCGCCATCAGGATGCCGCCCAGCACGATCTGCTGGTAATCCTGGAAGACGGTCAGCGCCTGCGGCAGCAGCGTCAGCACCACGGCACCGACGACGGCGCCGAAGGTCGATGCCATGCCGCCGAACACCACCATGGTCACCAGCTCGATCGACTTGAAGAAGTCGGCCTTGGCCGGGGTGATCAGGCCGGCGTAATGGGCGAACAGGCTGCCGGCCACGCTGGCGAACACCGCCGAGACCACGAAGACCAGCACCTTGAAGCGGGCGGTGTCGACGCCGACCACCTCGGCCGCCACCTCCGACCCGTGGACGGCGCGGAGCGCCCGGCCCATCGGGCTGTCGATCAGGTTCAGCGACAGCCAGACCACGCCGATCAGCAGCACGCCGACCACCCAGTACCAGACCTTTTCGCCATACAGCTCAAAGCCGAAGATCTTGAACGGTTCCACCATCATGCCGTCGGGACCGCCGGTCAGGCCGCTTTCGGTGCGCAGCACGATCGACACGATGATGCCGATGCCCAAGGTCGCCATGGCGAGATAATGGCCCTTCAGCCGCAGGATCGGCTTGGCGACCAGGAAGGCCAGCAGCCCGACCACCACGGCGCCGGTCAGCAGCGCCAGGATCGGCGGCCAGCCATAGACGCCGACCAGCACGCCCGATGCATAGGCGCCGATGCCGAAGAAGCCGGCATGGCCCAGGCTGATCTGCCCGGCATAGCCGATCAGCAGGTTCAGACCGACGCAGACCACGGCGTTGAAGCCGGCCAGGATGGCGATGTCGAGATAGAAGTTGTTGGGCAGGAAGGCCGGCAGGACCGCGATCACCGCGCCCAGTGCCAGAAGCCCGGTCAGCCGCCCGTGAAGGAGTGCGTTCATCGGAGATAAGTCCTTACACCCGTTCGGTGCCGCGCTTGCCGAACAGCCCGTTCGGCATGAAGAGAAGGACGGCCAGGATGATGACGAAGGCCACCGCATCCTTGTAGGCCGAGGAGATGTAGCCGGCGCCCAGCGCCTCTGCGACGCCGACGATCAGCCCGCCGGCCACCGCTCCCGGCCCATGGCCGAGGCCGCCCAGAACCGCGGCGGTGAAGCCCTTCAGCCCCAGCATGATTCCCATCTCGGTGTAGGAGAAGGTGATGGGGGCGACCACCGCTCCGCCGATGGCGCCCAGCGCCGCCGACAGCGCGAAGGAGGCGAGCACCACCCGCTTCACATCGATGCCGACCAGCTGTGCGGCCAGCCGGTTGTGCGAGGTGGCGAGGATCGCCTTGCCGGTCAGGGTCCGGTTGAAGAACAGGCCGATGGCGACGATCAGCACGGCGGCGGTGCCCACCACCCACAGCGACTGCGGCTGCATCGAGGCGCCGAGGAACTGGATCGGCGTCTCGCCGGAAAAGGCGTCCAGACGCTTGAAGTCCTTGCCCCAGACCAGTTCCGCGACGCCGCGCAGGAAGATCGAGGCGCCGATGGTGATGATGATGAGGGTGACGGTGGAGGCGTTGCGGGCGCGCTCGACCGCGAATTTCGCCACCAGCACGCCGACCAGCATGGCGCCGCCGCAGCCGATCAGGATCGCCAGCGGCAGCGGCACGCCCGAGGCCGTCAGCGTGGCCGACGCCATGCCGCCGATCATGATGAACTCGCCCTGGGCGAAGTTGATGACGTGGCTGGCGTTGTAGATGATCGAAAAGCCGAGCCCCGCCAGCGCATAGATCGCGCCGATGGTCAGCCCCGACAGCATGTATTGCAGCAGTTCCGCGAACATCGTTGGGTTTCCGCTTCGCAGGCCCCCTCCCCGACCCTCCCCCGCTTTGCGGGAGAGGGTGCCTCACGGGAAAGCGGCGGCAGTCCCCTCCACCGCTGAAAAGCGGGGGAGGGTTAGGGAGGGGGCATCGTGGCGTTAGTTAAGATAGGGCGGAAATCCTCCCTCATTTCACCAGCGCCCAGTCACCCTGCTTGACCTCCACCATGTGGAAGGCGTCCAGCGTCAGGCCCATGTGGTCCTTCGGGCTCATGGTCACGGTGCCGCCGGTGCCGACATAACCCTTGGTCTGCTCGATGGCGTCGCGCAGCTTGGCCTTGTCGGTGCCGCCGGCGCGCTTCACCGCGTCCAGCGCGATCATCAGCCCGTCATAGGCATGGCCGGCGAAGGTCGAGACCTCCGAATTGAAGCTGTCCTCGTAGACCTTGGTGAACTCGGTCACGACCTTCTTCTGCGGGTCGCTGTCGGGCAGCTGGGCGGCGACGACCAGACCGGCGGCCGGCAGGCGGACACCCTCGGCGGCACCGCCGGCCAGACGGATGTATTCCTTCGACGCGACGCCGTGCGACTGGTAGAGCGGCAGCGACATGCCGAGCTGGCGGTAGTTCTTGGTGACCACCGCCGGACCCTGGCCCAGGCCGAACACCAGAACCGCCTGGGCGGCCGCGGTGTTCTTGATCTTGGTCAGCTGCGCGGTGACGTCGGTGTCCTTGGCGCCATAGGTCTCGTCGGCGACCAGTTCGATCCCGCGCTCCTTGGCGACGGCGACGGTCTGCTCGCGGCCCGACTTGCCGAAGCCGGAATCCTCCGACAGCAGCGCCAGCTTGGTCAGCCCGCGCTTCTTCATGTCCTCCATCACCTTTTCCGCGGCCATGCGGTCGGTGTGGGGGGTCTTGAACACCCACTTCTTCACTGGCTCCACGATCACCACCGCGCCGGCCAGCGAGATGAAGGGCACGCCGGCGCGCTCCACCAGCGGCACCGCCGCCATGGTCGCCGCAGTCGTCGTGCCGCCGACGATCACGTCGACGCCGTCGCTCTCGATCAGGCGCTTGGTGAAGGACGCCGCCTTGTCGGCAGCACCGCCGTCGTCATAGACGGTCAGTTGCACCGGTCGGCCATCGACGCCGCCCGCCTTGTTGATGCGGTCGGCATACAGCTCCAGCACCTTCTTCTCCGGATCGCCGAGGAAGGAGGCCGGGCCGGTGGCCGAGATGATGGCGCCGACCTTGATCGGGTCCGCGGCCTGCGCCGCCCCGGACAGCAGGCCGGACACCGCCGTCATGGCGGTCATGGCGGTGAAGGCGATGGTGGCAAGCAGGCTTTTGCGCATGATGTCCTCCCGAGTGCTGCCCACCTTGTCACCGGATCGGGCGGCGGCCCGATCCCGGTGCGGCGGGATGATTTGCTTCACATAATGTTTCAAACGAAATGATTGCGGAAGAAAAATTTTCACGGGCGTGACCACAATCGAAGTACGGATGTTGCGGCCCGCCTCCCCTTCCCTTTGCGATCCCTCCGGCTTGCGCCCCGGGAATCGTCGTTTCGTTTTATGACACAAATTTACTTTGGGAACCCAACCTAGTGTATCACATTAATGATTGTCAAACGGAAAGTCCGGATTGCCTCCTATCGGCCGCCGGCCCGGCTTCCGCCCCGGTCGCCCGTGCTGTCGTGGCACTGGCCCAACCGGCACCGGGTTTCGTATACAACTCCGTCGCGCCGTCTCGTTCCGATCCGCCCGCATCACAAGCCGCACCCATAAGGACGCCCCACCCGCATGGCCCGCCCGCGCCGCCCCGAAGACCTTGCCGCCCAGCTGACCGAAGCCATCGCGCCACGGGCGAAGTCGCTGATCATCACCGTCTATGGCGACGCGGTGCTGCCGCATGGCGGGTCGCTGTGGCTGGGCAGCCTGATCGAGCTGATGGGGCTGTTCGGGATGAGCGAGCGGATCGTCCGCACCTCGGTCTTCCGGCTGGGCAAGGACGACTGGCTGACCAACACCCAGATCGGCCGGCGCAGCTTCTATCGCGTCACCGACAGCGGGAAGGAGCGCTTCGCCGCGGCGGAACGGCGGATCTACGCGCCGCTGGCCCGCGAATGGGACCGCGGCTGGGACCTGCTGATGGTGCCGCCCAATGCGCTGGATGCCGAGACGCGCGACGCCCTGCGGCGGGAGCTGACCTGGCAGGGCTTCGGCGCCGCGTCGGCCACCGTCTACGCCCATCCCAACTGCGACGAGGCGGCGATGCACCGCTCGCTGGCCGAGTTGGGAGTCGCCGACAAGATCGTCCACATGAAGGCCAGCCTGGACCGGGCGGAAGGGTTCGGCGCGTTGCGCGATCTGGTGCGCGGCTGCTGGGACATCGACCAGCTCGAACACGACTATGCGGCGTTCCTGGATCACTTCCGTCCGGTCTGGGCGGCGATCGACGCCGCCGAGGCGCCGGACCCCGCCGCCTGCTTCGTCCTGCGCACGCTGATGATCCACGACTTCCGCCGCATCCTGCTGCGCGACCCGATGCTGCCGCCCGACCTGCTGCCGGCGGACTGGCCGGGCCAGGAATCGCGGATGCTGACCCGCAACCTCTACCGCCGCCTCGCCGGCCCCTCGGAATCCTTCCTGATGCAGGCGGCGACCACCGCCAACGGACCGCTGCCCGATGCCCAGCCCGCCTTCCACGGCCGGTTCGGCGGTCTGGAGACCATACCGGTGGGCTGACCAGCGATCTGCGACAATGGGCGCCCGTAGGGGCTGCCCCTTAGGACCAAAGTTCATACATAAAATACAAGGCATCGCGGTAAGCTTGGCTCGTCATCCGACCGACCATCACCGGAACGCCGCCCATGCTGACCATCGTCTACCGCAGCGAGGCCGTCGACCGGCTGCCCTACAGCGCCCTTGCCGACATCTGCCTGTTCAGCGCCCGCAAGAACCGCGAGTTGGGCGTCACCGGCTTCCTGGTGGAGTTCGAGGGCATCTTCCTGCAGGTGCTGGAAGGCGAGCCGGATGTGGTGGAGACTCTTTTCGCCCACATCACCGCCGACACGCGCCACACCAAGGTCGAGCTGCTGCTGCGTGAAACCACGGTCGGGCAGCCCAACTTCGGCTTCTGGGCGATGAATTTCGGCCCGCTCGACACCCCGACCTTCTGGCAGGCGGTCTTTGGCTCTCCGGTTCGGATCGAGGAGTTCCGCCGCCGCTCGCACGACGCCGATTTCGCGCTGGACGTCCTGGCACGGGCCTACATGCACGCCTGCATCGCCGCCGACGTCGATGCCGCGACACGCGATCTGGTGCGCGGCAACATCCCCTGTTTCGAAGCCGCCTGACCCCGGCGGGGTCCGACCTTCCGATACCCCAACGTCGGATAAAATCAGCTTTGCGAACGAATTGATCTGGATCAATTCGGCGCATTCGTGTGCATTCCCATTTGAAATCAGGAGGTTGGCATCATTTTCCGGGACGATCGATATGATACAGATACCGTTGATAGCGGAGATTTTCTGTGTCATATAAAGACCACAGGGCGCCGATGGTAATGTGAGCGCCCGCGGAATGCCCCCGGAGGAAACGCCCCCATGTCCAAGGACTACACCCCCATCGCCAACACGATGGAGTTCCCCCCCGCCACGCCGCAGCCGAACGTCTATCCGCTGTCCTGGGTGTCGCAGACCAAGAAGCTGGAAGAGGTCTACGCCGCCGCCCAGCGCGAGAACTGGGACCCGGCCAAGCTGCCCTGGGACAGCTTCGACGTGTCGCGCTACAGCTGGGAGGAGCGGGAGGCCATCGCCTATTGGTGGACCATCCTGTCGGTGTTCGACGCGTCGGCCCCGCCGGTCTTCGCCCATGCCCTGATCAAGACCTACGAGGTGCATGAGGAGGACCCGGTCCGCCGCTGCTTCTTCTCCGTCACCCGCGACGAGCAGAACCACGAGCAGATGTGCGGTCTGGCCATCACCAAGCTGCTGGAGGCCACCAGCCCGCTGACCTACGAGCCGAAGACCGACCTCGGCCGCCGGCTGCAGAAGAACGCCCACTGGCTGTACTACAACGGCGGGCGCTATTGGGACGGCTACAAGAAGGCGGTTCCGAAATACTCGCTGGCCGTTCTGTTCAGCTCCTTCCTGATGGGCGAGATCGCGGCGGCGACCATCTTCCACCAGATGGCGGCCGGCTGCAGCGAACCGGTGTTCAAGGAGGCGTTCCGCAACATCGGCCGCGACGAGGGCCGCCACATGGCGATCTGCATGTCGGTGATGGAGCGCGACTATCCCCATCTGGCGGTGGAGGACCGGTCGATCATCACCAAGCAGATCCGCGCCGGCTACCTGTTCCTGTCCGCCGTCCTGTTCGAACCGCCGCCCCAGTTCTGGGACCTGCCCGACGACTTCATCGCCACCCAGCGCGAGGCCGAGGCCATCGCCCGCAACGCCGGTTTCCACATCCCGGATTACGAGGCGAAGAAGGAGAACTGGCGCAACGCCATGCTGAACCTGAAGGGCGTGCTGGACCGCTACAACATCCCGTTCCCGGCGATCCCGGAGGTCGGCATCACCGGCGAGGAAGTCCGGGACGTCGACATGGACGAGATCATCCCGGTGTTCTGAGGTCAGTCCTCACGGCCCCCTCCCTCCCACGGCTACGCCGCGGGCCCCTCCCTCCCCCGCTTTCAGCGGGAGAGGGAAGAGCTTGCGAGGCGGCGGCAGTCCCCTCTCCCTCGAAGAGGGGGAGGGTTAGGGAGGGGGCATCACGTCTCCGCTCTTTCCCCCGCCCCAAGGATCCCCCCGGTGAGCCGCATCCGCCTCCACCCCTCGGGCCGCACGGTCGAGTGCCGTGACGGCGAGACCGTCCTGTCGGCGCTGGAACAGGCCGGCTACGCCCTGCCCAACAACTGCCGCGCCGGCGCTTGCGGCGAATGCAAGGTCAAGGTTCTCAGCGGCCAGTTCGACCAGGGCATGGTGCTGGACATGGCGCTGTCCCAGCCCGAGCGGAAGGACGGCTATGGCCTGATGTGCATGGCCAAGCCGATCTCCGACGAGCTGGTGATCGAATACGGCACTGCCGACGCGCAGCCCAAGCTGTTCCCGCCGCGCGAGAACGTGCTGTTCATCGTCACCGACCGCATCCCGCGCACGCCGCGCATCGTGGAGCTGCGCCTGCGTCCGCTGGGCCAGCCGCTGCGCTATTGGCCGGGCCAGTATGTGATGCTGGGCGATGCCGCGGCCGGCGCGCCGCCGCGCTGCTACTCCATCGCCAACGCGCCCCGTCCGGACGGCGAGATCGTGCTGCAGGTGACCCGCGTCGACGGCGGCCCGACCAGCAACTGGATCCACGACACGCTCACCGTCGGCAGCATGGTCAAGCTGTCCGGCCCCTACGGCACCTTCATCGGCGACCCGTCGGTGGACAGCCCGGTGCTGTGCATGGCCGCCGGCTCCGGCCTCGCTCCCATCCTGGCGCTGACCGACGCGGCGCTGCGCCGCGGCTACCGCCCGCCGGTGACCCTGCTGTTCTCCGCCTGCACCCAGGCCGATGTGTACGAGTTGGGGCTGCTCAGCTACTGGCAGGCCAAATACCGCAACTTCAAGGTCAAGGTGACCCTGACGCGCGAGGATGCGCCCAACCATTTGAAGGGCCGCATCCCCACCATCCTGCCCGACCTGTTCCCCGACCTGTCCGGCCACGCCATCTTCACCGCCGGCAGCCCCGCCTTCGTCGAAGCTTGCGTCGCCGCCGCCCGTTCGCTCGGCGCCAGGGACGACCAGATCCACAGCGAAGGCTACGTCTCGCAGCACATTCCGGAGACGCTGCCTGCCGACCGGCTGATGGCGGTCGGCTGAGTCAGTCGGACCAGCCTCACGCCCTGTGGACGCCGGCGATGAAGCCGTCGATCTCGCGGCTCAGGTCCTTCGACTGTCCGGCAAGCGCGGCGGCGGCGGCGAGAAGCTGATCGGCCGCCGCCCCGGTCTCCCCGGCGCCGGCCCGGATGTCGCCCATGCCGCCGCTGACCTCCTGCGCCCCATCGGCGGCCTGGATCACGCTGCGGGCGATCTCCTGGGTCGCCGCCGCCTGCTGGTCCACCGCCGCGGCGATGCCGGACGCGATGCGGCTGACCTGGGCGATGGTTTCGCTGATGCCCTGGACGGCGGTGACCGCCTCCTGCGTGGCGTCGCGGATGCCCTTGATCTGGCCGACGATGTCCTCGGTCGCCTTGGCGGTCTGGTTGGCGAGATTCTTGACCTCCGACGCCACCACGGCGAATCCCTTGCCGGCCTCTCCCGCGCGCGCCGCTTCGATGGTGGCGTTCAGCGCCAGCAGGTTCGTCTGCCCGGCGATGGAGTTGATGAGTTCCACCACCGCGCCGATCCGCTCGGCGCTTTCCGCCAGCACGACGACGGCCTCGTCGGCCCGTCTGACGTCAGTCACCGCCGCGTCGGCGATGCGGGCGGATTCCCCGACCTGCCGGCCGATGTCCTGAACGGACGCCGACAGTTCCTCCGTCGCTGCGGCGGCGGTCTGCACATTCTCCGCTGCGGCGCGGGCGGAAGCCGCCACCTGCTCCGACCGGCCCAGGCTCTGGTCGGCGATGCCGGTCAGGCCGCGCGCGGTCGATTCCAGCTGCTGGGCGGCCGACGCCAACGCGCCCGTCAGTCCGCCGACCCGCTGCTCGAACCCTTTCTGCAGATCGGCGAGCGCCGCGGCGCGAACCTCCTTGGCCTGCCAGTCGGCCTTCTGCTGACGGTCCAGCTCGCGGGCGCGGACCAGCCCCTCCTTGAACACCTCGACCGCGCGGGCCATGCCGCCGGCCTCGTCGTCGCGGTCGGCGCCGGGCACCGCCGTCTCCAGGTCGCCGGCCGCCAGCCGGGTCATCGCCCCGGTCAGCGACGCCACCGGACGGGCGATGCCGTCACCAACCCTCCACGCCACCAGACAGCCGAGCGCGACGCAGCCCAGGCTGACCAGCACCGTCAGCAGGGTCAGCCGGTTGGCGTCGGCCATCACGCTGGACTGCGGCGCCGCCACCATGAAGGACCAGACGCCATCGGTGCCGGCGAAGCGGATCGGCGCCAGCCGCAGATAATGCGGCGCGCCGTTCAGCGCCACGATGCCGTCGAAGGCCCGCCCCTCGGCCACGGCGCGGCGGGCGGCTTCCGGCAGATCGTCGGCGGGCTTGGACAGCCGACCGCCGTCGGGATGGGCGACATAGAGGCCGGAGCCGGTCAGCACCGCCGCGTAACCGTCGCCATAGGGCTTCACCGCACGCACCAGGTCGGTCAGGCCGGTCAGCGCCATATCGACGCCGGCCACGCCGATGACGCGCCCGTCCTTGCCGCCGTCCATCACCGGGGCGGCGGCGCTGGTCATCAGCCGCTTGGTGAAGTCATCGAGATAAGGTTCGGTCAGCACCGCCTTCCGCGCGGTGGCGGCCGCCTTGTAGTACTCCTTCTCCTGCACGTCGGAGAAGGGATAGCCCTCGCTGTCGTCGGCCTGAACCCCCTTGTCCCCCGGCAGCCAAAGCAGGCTCATCCGCCCGGTCTTCGGCAGCCCGAGGATCTCGGTCGTCCGGTCATGGGCGGCGAAATCCCGATCGAGCCCGTCGAATCCGTCGTCGGACATGTCCACCCATACACCGGCATAGAGCGGATTGGCCTCCGCCGTCCGGCGCAGATAGCGGTTCACCGTCTCGCGCCGCGGACGTCCGGTGGACCGCTCCACCTCCACCAGCGCCGCGGTGGCGCTGGCGGCGTTCAGGGCGGTGGACAGATCGGCGGCCACCTGGGCGCCGTGGCGGTCGGCCGTCTCGGCGGCGAGCAGCACGGCCGCATTGTGCGCGGCGTCGCGCGTCAGAACCAGCGACACCGCCGTAACCGCGGTCGCCCCCACCGCCAGTACGGCGGCCACGCCGATGATGATCTTCGTCCTGAAATTGGCCTTCATCGCGACACCGTCGTCCGGTCCGCCCAAAGTTCCGGGATGAACGGAAAGGCGGCACCAAATGGGGAAAGGGGGCCACCTTATATTCGATAATGACCGTCTGACATGCCGATTTTTGCGATTCCAGGACAGGTCGTTCAATTATCCCAGCAACTGTGGATCGTGATACCAACGGCCGGACGAATTGCTGCAAATGCGAAAAGGGCGCCTGCGGAATGCTTGCACACCCCGCCGACGCCCTCGACTCAGCCTGCAGATCGGGCTGCAGATCGGACCGCTGCCGCCTTACCGCCCCTCGTACCGCACCACCTGCTGGTCGATGGCGCCGAACACGCTGGCGCCGTCCTTGTCGAACAGCTCGATCCGCACGCGGTCGCCGAAGCGCATGAAGGGGGTCTTCGGCGCGCCGTGCTCGATGGTCTCGATCATCCGCAGCTCGGCAAGGCAGGAATAGCCGACGCCGCCGGCAGCGACCGGCTTGCCGGGGCCGCCGTCCAGCTTGTTCGACACGGTGCCCGACCCGATGATGCTGCCGGCCGCCAGATGGCGGGTCTTGGCGGCATGCGCGATCAGCGTCGGGAAGTCGAAGGTCATGTCGACCCCGGCGTCCGGCATGCCGAAGGGCTCGCCGTTCAGCGTCGTCACCAGCGGCCGGTGCAGCTTGCCGCCGTCCCAGGCGTCGCCCAGCTCGTCCGGCGTCACCGCGACGGGGGAGAAGCTGGAGGCCGGCTTGGACTGGAAGAAGCCGAAGCCCTTGCCCAGCTCCGCCGGGATCAGGTTGCGCAAAGACACGTCGTTGACCAGCATCAGCAGCCGGATCTGACCGCCTGCCGCGTCGGCCGAAACGCCCATCGGCACGTCGCCGGTGATGACGGCGATCTCCGCCTCGAAATCGACGCCCCAGGCCTCGGTCGCCGCCGGGATCGGGTCGGTCGGCGCCAGGAAGCCGTCGGAGCAGCCCTGATACATCAGCGGATCGGTCCAGAAGCTGGGCGGCATCTCCGCCCCCCGCGCCTTGCGGACCAGCTCCACATGGTTGACGTAGGCCGACCCGTCCGCCCACTGGTAGGCGCGCGGCAGCGGCGAGGCCGCCTCGGCCGGGTCGAAGGGCTGCCCCGCCGCCGGATCGGCGTTCAGCGCGCGATAGGCCGCCTCCAGCTTCGGCGCCAGCGCCGTCCAGTCGTCCAGCGCCGCCTGCAAGGTGCGGGCGATGTCCGGCACCGGGGCGGCGCGGGTCAGGTCGCGCGATACCACGACCAGGGTGCCGTCGCGCCCGCCCGCCTTCAAACTTGCCAGCTTCATTGGTCTCTTCCCTTCCTCAGAATTCAGCGTCCGGCGGCCTTATGGCCGCTCATTTCGCCTTCCAGCTGTCGGCGTAGCCGCCCCATTCGACGCCTTCCATCGCCTCGTAGACGTCCAGCGGATCGCGGGTGTCGATCATCACCGCAACCTCGTCGGTCTCCTTGCGCTCGAACTTCTGCGCCACCTCGTAGGCCTTCGGGTGCGGCCCGTGCGGGAAGCCCGAGGGGTGGTAGGTGACCATGCCGGGATGGATGTTGTCGCGCGAGAAGAACTGGCCGCGGTGATAGAACAGCACCTCGTCGAAATCCTCGTTGGAGTGATAATAGGGCAGCTTCAGCGCCTCCGGGTCCGACTCGATCGGCCGCGGCACGAAGGTGCAGATGATGAAGCGGCCCGCGATCCAGGTGCTGTGCGCCGAGGGCGGCAGGTGGTAGCGGTGGCTCATCAGCGGCCGGATGTCGCGCCAGTTCAGCCGCACCGGCGCCAGATCGCCGTGCCAGCCCACCGCGTCCAGGGGGTTGAACGGATAGGTCATGGCGCAGAGCTGCCCGCGCTTCCTGACCCGGACCAGGGTCTCGCGCTCGTTCTTCTGCGCCTGGAAGGCGTCGTCCAGCGCCGGGACGTCCAGCACCGCGGGATCGAAGATGGCGTGGGTGCCGACCAGCCCCTTGTGCGGCAGCTTGTAGGCGTCGTTGGTGGCCTCCACCATCAGCACCATCACCGCCTCGTCCGTCTCCAGCCGCCAACAGGTGTTGCGCGGCAGCACGACATAGTCGCCCTCGCGCACCTCCAGATGGCCGTAGTCGCAGTAGAGATGGCCGCCGCCCTGGTGGAAGAACAGCAGGTCGTCGCCGTCGGCATTGCGGACCAGATGCTCCATCTTGCCCTTGAAGCGCCACAGCCGCACCTGGGTCGCCCCGTTGCCCATCAGGGCCGGCGCCTCCAGCGGGCAGCCGGGCATATGGTCCACATGGTTCAGGTCGAAGGCGCGCGGACGCAGCGGGCCGTCGAAGCTGGTCCAGCCGGTCGGCGGGTGGGCATGGTGCATCTGGGTCGCCGGGCCGAAGAAGCCCTCGCGCCCCATCTCGCGCTCGTAGGTGCCGGCGGGGAGCCGGACATGGGCCTGACGCGACGCGGTGCCCTCGACCTTCGGAAACGAAATCCAGTTCTTCATTGGCGCTTCCCCCTCGATGCCGCCGGCCCCATCCGCGACGGGCACCGGCAGACTTGTTCCGTTGCCACCATTTTAGTTTCGTTTGAAACTGTTGCAAGAGCCAAATTACAGCGCAGGATGGGACCACCCGCGACCTTCATCACAGACGACGCCCGCCGATGCCGCCCGCCCGCCGTTCCAGCACCGCATCATCCAAAATCTCCGCCAAACCCGCAGCGGCGCCGGCCGACATCCCGGCGCTGCACCTGACGCGCTTCCTGCCCTACCGGTTGTCGGTGCTGGCCAACACGGTCAGCCACACGCTGGCCAAGCTGTACGAGAAGCGGTTCGGCATCACGATCCCGGAATGGCGGATCATCGCCGTGCTGGGCGGCGGCGAGACGATGAGCGCGGGAGAGATCGCGCAACGCACCGCGATGGACAAGGTGCAGGTCAGCCGTGCCATCAGCCGCATGCTCGACTCAAGCCTGATCCTGCGCGAATCGGGCGACACCGACCGGCGCAAGGCCCTGCTGACCCTGACGCCCAAGGCGCTGGCGATCTATGCGGAGATCGTGCCGATGGCCCTGACCTATGAGGAGGAAGTCACCGACGCCCTGTCGATCGACGAACGCACCCAGCTCGACACGCTGCTTTCCAAGCTGCAAGCCCGCGCCGACCAGTTGGCCGCCCGCCCGGCGCCGGTCAGCGCGCAGACGGAGCCGGTGGAGGAGTAGAGGGAGGGGGGCCGCTCAGCCTCCCTTCACCTTGTGCAGCGGCTGGCTGGTGCCGGCATCGACGCGGCCGCGGCCGGGTTCCTCCGCCTCCAGGGGCGCGCAGGCGACCATGGTGGCGAGCGAGCGGCGGGCGAGGCGCTGGTATTCCTCCGTCCCTTCCGACTTCCAGGCGATTTCGTCCGGCCGCAGGTCGCGCATCACCTTGGCCGGCAGGCCGGCCACCAGCGTGCGCGGCGGCACGACGAAGCCAGCCTTGACGAAGGCCATGGCGGCGACGATCGACTCCTCGCCGATCTCCGCCCCGTCCATCACCACCACATTCATCCCGACCAGCGCGTTGCGGCGGACGATGCAGCCGTGCAGCACCGCGCCATGCCCGACATGCCCGTCCTCCTCGACGATGGCGTCATGGCCGGGGAATGCGTGGATCGTGCAGTTGTCCTGCACGTTGCTGCCCCGCTGCAGCACGATCCGGCCGAAATCGCCGCGCAGGCTGGCGCAGGGGCCGACATAACTGCCCGGCCCCACCACCACGTCGCCGATCAGGACGGCGGAGGGATGGACGAAGGCGGTCGGGTCGATGACGGGGATCACGCCGTCGATGGCGTAGACGGTCGGGCGCGGCAAGGTGGGGTTGACGGTCGGGTTGGGCATGGTCAGGCGTTCCTCGGTGTCTCTATCCGGTCTTTTGCCACGAGGCTACACCGCCGTACGCTGTACGCGATACTGATTTTCCGTCATAGTGAGCATGTCTGTATCGCTTCACCGACTCCCTCTCCAATCCTTCGGATCGGGGCTTGATTGGTATCAAATGAAACTGTATCGTTGGCAACAATAACAAATCACCGCAAAGCCGGCCGCTCCGCGGCCGGGCCGCCAACGCGTCCTGTCATGGTTTCCGGGGGAGGAAACGCCCAATGCACGCGACTTTCAGCTATCCGAAATACAGCTTTGTCCCGTCGGAGGAACAGCGCACCGGCACCGTCCGGCGCCATCCGGTGGTGGTCATCGGCGCCGGTCCGGTCGGGCTGACCGCCGCGCTCGACTTCGCGCGCAAGGGCGTGCCGGTGGTGGTGCTCGACGCCGAGGACACCGTCAGCGTCGGCAGCCGCGCCGTCTGCTATGCCAAGCGCGCGCTGGAGGTGTGGGACCGGCTGGGCGTCGGCCAGCGCATGATCGACAAGGGCGTGGTGTGGAAGATCGGCAAGGTCTTCAACGGCGACCGCATGGTCTACCAGTTCGACCTGCTGCCGGAGCCGGACCACAAGATCCCCGCCTTCATCAACCTCCAGCAATATTACCTGGAGGATTTCCTGGTCACGGAAGCGCGGAAGCACGACCTGATCGACCTGCGCTGGCTGTCGCGCGTCATCTCGGCCAAGCAGGAAGGCGACCATGTCGTGCTTCAGGTCGAGACGCCCGATGGCGTCCATGCGGTGGAGGCCGATTGGGTCATCGCCTGCGACGGCGCCAAGTCGTCGGTGCGCAAGATGCTGGGGCTGGAGTTCCAGGGCGAGGTGTTCAAGGACCGCTTCCTGATCGCCGACGTGGTGATGAAGGCCGATTTCCCGGCGGAACGCTGGTTCTGGTTCGACCCGCCCTTCCACCGCAAGCAGTCGGCCCTGCTGCACATGCAGCCCGACAATGTCTGGCGCCTGGATTTCCAGCTGGGTTGGGACGCCGACCCGGAGGAGGAAAAGAAGCCGGAGCGCGTCATCCCCCGCGTCCAGGCGATGCTGGGCGCCGACACGCCGTTCGAACTGGAATGGGTGTCTGTCTACACCTTCCAGTGCCGCCGGCTGGAGCGCTTCCGCCATGGCCGCATCCTGTTCGCCGGCGATTCGGCCCATCAGGTCTCGCCCTTCGGTGCCCGCGGCGCCAACAGCGGCGTGCCCGACGCCGACAATCTGGTGTGGAAACTGGCGCTGGTGCTGGACGGCAAGGCGCCGGACTCGCTGCTGGACAGCTACAGCGACGAACGGGTGGCGGCGGCCAAGGAGAACATCCTGAACTCCACCCGCTCCACCGACTTCATCACGCCGAAAAGCGAGATGAGCCGCGTCTTCCGCGACGCGGTGCTGGAGCTTGCGGTCGACCAGCCCTTCGCCCGCTCGCTGGTCAATTCCGGCCGGCTCTCCACCCCCACCACCTACACCGACAGCCCGCTGAACACGCCGGACACCGACGCCTTCGCCGGCAAGATGGTGCCGGGCGCCCCCGCCACCGACGCGCCGGTGGAGCGTGACGGCCATGCCGGCTGGCTGATGGAGGCGCTGGACGGGCGCTTCACCGTGCTCTACGCCGCTGGTGACGGGCCGGTTCCGGCCGAGGTGGCGGAAGCGCTGGACGGTCTCGCCGCCGGGCCGCTGCCGCTGGCCTGGCATGCGGTGACCGAACGGCGTCGCGGCATCGCCGGGGAGCTGGTGGACAGCGCCGGCCGCCTGCGCGAGCGCTACGACCTGACGCCGGGCAGCGTCTATCTGATCCGCCCCGACCAGCACATCGCCGCCCGCTGGCGCCGCTTCGACGCCGCCGCCCTGTCCGCCGCGCTGGACCGCGCCACCGGCCGCTGATCCCCTGATTTCCCGGAGTTGCACCCATGGCCAAACTGATGACCGAGCAGCGTTTCGCCAGCCCGGACGACGTGTACCAGTTGCTGATCGACAGCCACCGCGACCTGACCCCCGACCAGAGCACCCGCATGAACGCCAAGCTGATCCTGCTGCTCGCCAACCACATCGGCGACGCGGAGGTTCTGGCGGAAGCGCTGCGCGTGGCGCGGCAGGGGGTGGAGTAGGACGGCGTTGCCCCCTCCCTTCCCATGCTGACGCATGGGCCCCTTCCCTCCCCCGCCTTCGGCGGTAGAGGGAGTTACGCGCAATTGCGGCGGCGGTCCCCTCTCCCACCGAAGGTGGGGGAGGGTTAGGGAGGGGGCAATCGCAAGCATGCACCTCCCCCCTGACGCCAAGCCAAAGTTGGCGTACAAGAGCGCAGCCCCTTTCCGTCGCGGAGACTGCGCCGACCATGACCCTGCGCCGCCTGCTTCCCCTGCTGTTCATGCTGCTGTGCTGCGGTCCCGCCCTGGCGGAGGGGCTTACGCAGACGGTGCTGTCGATCCCCGCGCGCTTCCCCGACGGCAGTTCCGCCACGCTGGAGGCGATGCTGCTGCGGCCGGACGGCCCCGGCCCCTACCCCATCGTTCTGCTCAGCCATGGCACGCCGCGCAACCCGGCGGACCGGGCGCAGATGACACCGCTGCGCTATCTGCCGGAAGCCCGCGAATTCGCGCGGCGCGGCTGGGCGGTGGTGGCGGTGATGCGGCGCGGCTATGGCGGATCGGACGGTCCCTACAGCGAGACGACCGGCGCCTGCAGCAACCCCGACTACCTGCACTCCGCCCACCAGAGCGCCGAGGATCTGCGTCAGGCCGTCCGCTATGTCGCGGCCCAACCCTTCGCCGACGCCAGCCGCATCGTCGCGGTCGGCGTCTCGGCCGGCGGGCTTGCCAGCATCGCGCTCAGCGCCGATCCGCCGCCGGGACTGAAGGCCGCCATCAGCTTCGCCGGCGGCCGCGGCTCCGTCGCCGACAACGAGGTCTGCCAGGAGAACCGGCTGGTCGCCGCCTTCGGCACGCTGGGCCGCAGTTCGCGCGTTCCCACCCTGTGGATCTATGCCGAGAACGACCTGTTCTTCGGCCCCGACCTCGCCCGGCGCCTGTGGGAGGCCTTCATTCATGAGGGCGGACGGGCGGAGTTCATCGCCGCCCCGCCCACCGGCAAGGACGGGCATGGCTTCTTCAGCACCGCCATCCCGCAATGGACGCCGATGGTCGACCGGTTCCTGGCGAAGAACGGGCTGGTGCTGCGCGACACGCCGATGACGCTGTCGCTGCCGGCGCTTCCGCCGCCGCCGGAGCTGTCCGCCGCCAATCGCGCGAAGTTCCCCGCCTATGTCGAGGCCGGCGGCAACAAGGCCTTCGCCGTGTCGCCCGATGGCGCCTATGGCTGGAAGTCGGGCATGCGCAGCCTGGACGAGGCGCAGAAGGGCGCGCTGGAGAATTGCGCGTCCCACACCCAGAAGGGCTGCCGCATCGCCTATCTCAACGACCGCCCGGCCGGCGCCGCCTCCGCCGATGCCACCCCGGCGGAACCACCGCGTGGCACCCGCGTCAGGCTGGAGCCGCCGCAGGAATTGTCTGCCACCGGCCGCGACAAGTTCGGCGCCTATGTCGAGGCTGCCGGGCGCAAGGCATTCGCGGTGTCGCAGGACGGCGCCTTCGGCTGGAAGTCCGGCATGCCCAGCGAGGACGCCGCCCGCCGCGGCGCCCTGGACAACTGCGCCAAATTCACCCGCCACACCTGCTATGTCGTCATCGTCGACGACCGGCCGCTGCGCTGAGGAAAGTCGAGAGCAGGTTGCCCCCTCCCCGACCCTCCCCCGCTTTGCGGGAGAGGGAGTAAGTGTCGAAGCGGCAGATTTCCCTCTCCGGCGAAGCGGGGGAGGGTTAGGGAGGGGGCAAGGCACTGCCGCATTCAGCAAAGAAAAAGGCCCGTCCGGCATCCCGGACGGGCCTTTTCCGTACCCTCGCCCCGCGTCAGCGCGGAGCCAGAACCATGACCATCTGGCGACCTTCGAGCTTCGGCATCTGCTCGACCTTCGCCAGCGCCTCCAGCTCGTCGCGGACGCGGACCAGCACATTCATACCCAGATCCTGGTGCGCCATTTCACGGCCGCGGAAGCGCAGGGTCACCTTGACCTTGTCGCCCTCCTCGAGGAAACGGCGCGCCGAGCGCATCTTCACGTCATAGTCGTTGTCATCGATGTTCGGCCGGAGCTTGATCTCCTTGACCTCGATGATCTTCTGCTTCTTGCGGGCCTCGTTCGCCTTCTTCTGCGCCTCGTACTTGAACTTGCCATAGTCGAGGATTTTGCAGACAGGCGGTTCCGCCTGGGGAGCGATCTCGACCAGATCGAGACCGGCATCCTCAGCGGCCAGCAGAGCATCGCGCAACGACACCACCCCGATCATCTCGCCGTCGGCACCGACGAGACGAACGGAACGAGCCGAGATCTCCCGGTTAACCCGCGGGCCATCGCGGGTCGGGGCGGCTTCGGACGGAATCCTGGCTATGGACGCTTCTCCATGGTCTGAAACCACGCGGAAGCCGGCCGTCCAGAGGACGGGCCGGCGGCGTCGCGCGGTCGGTTAAAACGGCGAGTCGGTCACGGTCTCGCCGGCAGGCGATCTCGCTTCCTCAACCAGTTTAGCCACCGCGGCGTCGAGGGCAAGAATTTCCTGATCCTTGCCGCCCAGCACGCGGAGCGCGACCGTCCGCTCATCCGCTTCCCGCTTTCCGACAACCAGCATCAGGGGGACCTTCTGCAGGCTGTGTTCGCGGACCTTCAGATTGATCTTCTCGTTGCGGGTGTCGAGTTCGACGCGCAGGCCCTTGCGCTTCAACAGCTTCGCCACTTCCTCGGCATAGCCGTCGGCCTCGCTGGTGATGGTGGCGACGGTGACCTGCACCGGCGACAGCCACAGCGGGAACTTGCCGGCGTAATGCTCGATCAGCATGCCGATGAAGCGTTCCATCGACCCCAGGATCGCCCGGTGCAGCATGATCGGCCGATGGCGGGCGCCATCCTCGCCGATATAGCTGGCATCGAGTCGTTCCGGCAGGTTCGGGTCGTACTGCAGCGTGCCGCACTGCCAGGTCCGGCCGATGGCGTCGGTCAGGTGGAATTCGACCTTGGGGCCATAGAAGGCGCCCTCGCCCGGCAGTTCCTCATACTCCAGCCCGGCGTCGCGCAGCGCCTGGGCCAGCGCGCCTTCGGCCCGGTCCCACAGCTCGTCGGCGCCGGTGCGGACGTCCGGACGCAGAGCCAGCTTCACCGAGATCTTGTCGAAGCCCAGGTCCTTGTAGACGCCGAGCTGCAGCTTGAAATACTCGGCCGCCTCGCTCTGCACCTGATCCTCGGTGCAGAAGATGTGGGCGTCGTCCTGGGTGAAGGCGCGGACGCGCATGATGCCGTGCAGCGCGCCCGACGGCTCGTTGCGGTGGCAGGCGCCGAACTCCGCCATGCGGATCGGCAGGTCGCGGTAGGACCGCAGGCCGTGCCGGAAGATCTGGACATGGCCGGGGCAGTTCATCGGCTTGATGCCCAGCAGCTTCTCGCCGCCGTCGGCTTCCACCTTGAACATGTTGTCGCCATACATGTCCCAGTGGCCCGACGCCTTGAACAGCGAGCTGTCGATCAGCTGCGGCGTCTTGACCTCGACATAGCCGGCGGCCTTCAGCTTGGTGCGGATGTAGGTTTCCAGCGTCTGGTAGAGCGTCCAGCCCTTCGGATGCCAGAACACCGAGCCGACCGCCTCTTCCTGCACATGGAACAGGTCCAGTTCCTTGCCCAGCTTGCGGTGGTCGCGCTTCTCCGCCTCCTCGATCTGGTGCAGGTAGGCCTTCAGCTCCTTCTCGTCGCGCCAGGCGGTGCCGTAGATGCGCTGGAGCATGGGGTTGCGGCTGTCGCCGCGCCAATAGGCGCCGGCCACCTTCATCAGCTTGAAGCCCTGGCCGACCTTGCCCGTCGTCATGGCGTGGGGCCCGCGGCACAGATCCAGCCAGTCGCCCTGGCGGTAGATCGACACCGGCTCGCCCTGCGGGATCGCCTCGATCAGCTCGGCCTTGTAATGCTCGCCGAGCTTCTTGAAGTAGGCGACCGCCTCGTCACGGTCCCAGACCTCGCGGACGATGGGGATGTCGGCCCCGACGATCTCGCGCATCTTCGCCTCGATCTTCTCCAGATCCTCGGGCGTGAACGGCTCGTCGCGCGCGAAGTCATAGTAGAAGCCGGTGGCGATCGACGGGCCGATCGTGACCTGCGTGCCGGGATACAGCTTCTGCACAGCATCGGCCAGCACATGGGCGGCGTCGTGGCGGATGACCTCGAGGGCGTCGGCGTGATTGCGCGTGACGATCTCGATCTTGGCGTTGGTAGTGACGGTGGTGGTGAGGTCCTTCACCGTGCCGTCGATCTTGACGGCAAGCGCATCTTTGGCCAGGCGCGAACCGATGGACTGGGCAATCTCGAGCCCCGTCACCGGCCGGTCGAACTCCCGCACGCTGCCGTCGGGCAGCGTGATGGCGATGTTGGACGTCACCGAAGTCACCATTTCACTAGTGTTGGTCTCACCCGCATCGGGTGCCCGGACTTGGCCGGGAACGCGAAATTTCCATCGCCGCGTGGGGGAATGTCAAGCGCGGTGGCGGAAATCAAGGGGAAAGGACTGGCGCAGTGCGCTTTCCCTGCACTGCAAAATGTTGCTGCGCCGGCCCCCTCCCCGACCCTCCCCCTCTTCGAGGGAGAGGGTGCCTTATGCGAAGCGGCGGCAGTCCCCTCTCCCGCGCCAGCGGGGGAGGGTTAGGGTGGGGGCATCATCGTCCACGCCTCACTCCGGCTTCCGGCTCAGCCTCGGCTCACCGAACAAATAGCCCTGGCCGAAGTCGAAGCCGGTGTCGAGCACATCGACCAGCTGGTTCTCCGTCTCGATCTTCTCGACGATCAGGTCGATGCCCTCGGCGGCGCAGCGGTGGCGCAGTTCGCGGATGCGCCCGGCATTGGCGGGGTCCAGCACCAGCGCGCGGTCCAGCTTGATGCAGCGGAACTCGTGGCGCAGCAGCCGGTCCAGGTCGATGGCGAGATCCGTCACCTGATCCATGGAGAAGCGGAAGCCCAGCCGCGCCAGCTGCGACAGGATGCCCATCGTCACCGCCCCGCCGACCCGCAGATCGTGCTGGCTCAACTCGAACACCAGCTTGGGCACCAGGGCGTGGTTCTGCGCCATCATGTTCAGGAACTGGCGCATGAACTCCGCATCGGCCAGCGTCGCGGCGGAGATGTTGGCGAAGAAACCGATGGCGTGCTGGCGCCGCTCCGTCTCGCGGATCAGCTGGACGCAGCGGACCAGCAGCAGATTGTCGATGGTGGCGATCAGCCCCTCGCGCTCGGCGATGTCGAGATAGCGGTCGGGCATGATCTGCTGCCCGTCGGCGGCCCGCACGCGCGAGAACACCTCGTAGAAGCGATGCTTGCGCTGGGGCAGGCTGACGATGGGCTGGAGATAGACGTCGATGCGGTCGGCCTTCAGCGCGTCGCGCACCGCCTCCAGCACCGCGGCGTCGTCCATCGGCACGGCCACCGGCGCGGACGGCGCGGCGGTGGACGGAGCGGTGACGGACGGGGCCGGCGCGGGGCGGCGCTCCGCACTGGCGGCCGGCGGCCGGGGCGCGCGCCGTTCGGTCAGGCGGGCGACCAGCGACTGCAGCAGCCTCACCTCCTGCATCACCGCGTCGTAGCGGCCCCCGCCGTCTGGCTGGGCGCCGGGATCGGCGGCGAGCCGCTGGTCCAGCAGATGGGCCAGTTCCTCCACCCGCTCATTCAGCCGGGCGATGCGGCGGGCGGCCTTGCGCTCGCGCTCCAGCCGCGTCACCACGTCATGGACCAGTGCGCCCGCCAGCGCCACCAGCGCGCCGGCCAGCAACGCCACCAGCGGATCGGCCTCCGGGCGCAGCGCCCACAGCGCCGCGCCGGCCGAAACCCCGGCGATCAGATAGGCCAGCGCATAGACGAGGTGCGTCAGCAGGGTCATCGCGGGAACCAGGGTGAAGGGAACGGCCGCGGATGAGGCGGCGGTTCCGGGGCGGAGGTCGGCGGTCAGGGCCTTCACGGGTGCGCAGCCTCCGGCAGGAGCATGACACGGAACCGCGCGGGTGTCCCAACCCTGGGACCCACTGTCGGGACACCCGCTTGACGATCCGTTAATGCTACGCCCCTGCCCGCCGCATCCTGCGGACCCTCAGCGGTGATCCGCCCCCACCGCCTCGGCGACGGAGCGGAAGCCGTCGCGACGCAGCAGCTCCGCCAGTTCGCGGCGGATGCGGTGCACCACCGCCGGCCCGGCATAGACCATCGCCGAATAGAGCTGCACCAGCGACGCGCCGGCCCGGATCTTGGCATAGGCGTCCTCGCCCGTCGCCACGCCGCCCACCCCGACGATCGGCAGCCTGCCGCCGGTCAGCGCGTAGATCTCGCGGAGGACGGAGGTCGAGGGCTCGAACAGCGGCGCGCCGGACAGGCCGCCGGCCTCGCCGCGCATCGCCGCCGGGATGATGTCGGGCCGGGCGATGGTCGTGTTGGAGACGATCAGCCCATCGATGCCGGACTCCAGCGCCACCGCGGCGATGTCGCTCTTGTCCTCCACCGTCAGGTCGGGGGCGATCTTCAGCAGCAGCGGCGGATTGCGGCTCAGGCCGCAGGCGGCCCGCGCCTCCAGCACCCGCTCCAGCAGGGCGCGCAGCGGATCGCGGCCCTGCAGCGCGCGCAGTCCCGGCGTGTTGGGCGAGGAGACGTTGACGACCAGATAGTCGGCCAGCGGCGCCAGCCGGCGCACGCCGATCACGTAATCGTCGGCGGCATCCGCCGTGTCCTTGTTCTTGCCCAGGTTGGCGCCGACGATGCCGGGCGCGCGCCTGGCCTTCTCGCGGCGGCGCTCCAGCCGTTGGGCGAAGGCCTCCAGCCCCTCGTTGTTGAAGCCCATGCGGTTGATGACCGCACGCTGCTCCACCAGCCGGAACAGGCGGGGGCGCGGGTTGCCGGGCTGGGGCCGCGGGGTGACGCTGCCGGGTTCGACGAAACCGAAGCCCAGGTTCAGCATGGCGTCGACCACCTCGGCATTCTTGTCGAAGCCGGCAGCCAGCCCGACCGGGTTGGTGAAGTCCAGCCCCCAGACGCGGGTGTGCAGAGCCGGCTCGTCCTTGCCGCGGGCCGGCGGGACCAGTCCCGACTTCAGCGCCTTGATGGTCAGGCCATGCGCGGTCTCGGGGTCGAAGCGGAACAGCAGCGGCCCGGCAAGCGGATAGAAGTCGATCACGGAACGAGGTCCTGAAGGGTGAAGGGAAAGCCGGCCGGGAAGACATGGCGCCCGTCCGGCCCCAGCGGCAGCGGATCGACGCGCAGCACGGCATCCACCGGCAGCGGCCCGTAGAGGTGCGGGAACAGTTGCCCGCCGCGCGACGGCTCCCAGCGCAGGGCGTCGCCCAGCCGGTCGGCGTCCACCGTCAGCAGCAGCAGGCCGTCCTGGCCGGCGCGGTGCTTGGCGGCGCTCTCCACCACCTGCGCGGCGGTCGAGAAATGGATGAAGCCGTCCTGGACATCCTGGGACGAGCCGGGATAGCGGCCGGCCGGGCGGGCGGCGTCCCACTCGTCCGCGCGGCACATGTGATGAATGATGCGGTCGGTCATGGCGGTGGGACACTAACCCAACGCGCGGCCACCGGCCAGAGACCTCGAAGCCGCAGCTTCGCAGCAGGTTGGAAACCCACCGCTCTGCTCACCACGGCACAACGCAAGATCGACTCCCCGAATGCAATTCCGCACGCTTCGCGCGTTGCATTTTGCAAAGCACACTCGAAACTATTCGGCATTTTGCGGGTATTTTTGAAATTCGGCGGCGCCCTTCGCCGCCGGATCGGCCGGGTCGCCCCTTCAACCTCCGCGATTCCCTGACTTCAGGCCGTTCACACCGGTTGGCACCGCTTTTGCTGTGACGGTTCCAAGTCAACGGAGGACCCGCCATGAACGCGATTGCCATGCCCCTGATGAAGAAGAGCCAGCCCTGCGATACCAATCTGGGCGCCTCGGTCACCGCCATGGGCGCGCTTTGCGAACCGGGTCAGACCGCGGTCCCGCTGAAGCCGAGCGCCACCATGCTGGCAGCCGGCGCGCGGGCCGGCGGCGTGTCGGTCGAGGTCGCCTGGAAGATCTACCAGGCGATGATCCATCACGCCGACTGAGCCGGCCCGCCCGGTCAAGGTCCCGGTCAAGGTCAAGGCCCCGGTCAGCGCCGCCCGCCCTCGAACGGCATGAAGCCCGAATCGAGCTTCGTCTCGATCCGCAGCAGGTGGTCGGTCAGCCGCTGTTCCACGTCCTTGAGCGTCGCGAAGGAGACATAGGTCTTCGCGACCTCCAGCTTGTATGCGGCAAGGCTCTCGCGCACCTGCGCCTGAGCCTCCTCGGCCCGGCTGCGCAGATCGTCCAGCGCGCTGTCCGCATCCTTGCGCACCCGCGCGATCAGCCAGAACAGCCCGCCCATTGCCGGCAGCTCGACGGCGGTGATCCACCAGGCGAGATCCAGGCCTCCAGTCAGGGCATCATGCATCGGGGTCTCCCGTTCGTATGGTGTGGGGATGTCGAAAACAAAAATCTTCTCGGCTGCCTGCCCTTTAAGCCGGAACGCCGCCCAACCGACCGTCATCCCCGCGAAGGCGGGGATCCAGGAAGCTCCGCATCCAAGTTCTTGAACGCGCCGGATTCCCGCCTTTGCGGGAATGACGGTCGAGAGGACGGGATGCAGACTTCGACTTCAGAGAGCGGGCGACCGCCACATTCAAAGATCCCAGTCCGCCGGCGCCATCACCGTCCCCGCACCGCGCCAGTCGGGGCGGCGTTCGGGCGCGGCGGTGCTGCGGTCGAAGCGGTAGGGCTCGGCTCCCAGGCAGCCGGCCACCGCGTCCAGCCCGTCGTCGGGCCCGCGATACCGGCCGTCAGGGCGCCAGTCGCGCATTTCGCGGATAAGCGGCGTTTGCCAGACCTGCCGATGGGCCAGCAGGCGGCGATCAGCCAGCAGGGCGTCGAAGGCCTTGATGATGCGATCCGCCTTGGGCGTGCGGCTGTTCTGCTCGACCACCCCGGCGGCCAGCCGATCGTCGCGCAGCCGTTTGCGCAGCAGTCCGGGCAGGAAACGGCCAAGGCCGTTGATCTCGATGTGGACCGCCGGCAAATGGTTGTCGGCCAGGAAGCGGGAAACCTGCCGGCATTGCTGGTCGGCCTCCGTCTCCTCCGCCTTGGGATCGACGGCCAGATACAGCACCCGGTGCAGGTAGAAGCGCTCGTTCTCCCCGGCGAAGACCGCGGCGACCACGCTGCCGTCGCCACCCCTGCTCCTGCCGTCCCCCTCCCCCGCCGGCCGGGCGAAGGCCGGGTCCCACCAGCAGGTGGCCGACACCAGCTTCACCCCGTCCAGCGTCAGCACCGCGCGGCCCAGCGCCTCGCGATACTCCAGCTCCGCATCGTAGCGGCCGAGATTGTCGACATTCAGCACCCCGTCGGTGATGCTGACCGGGCGCAGCAGCATCTGGCTGGTGAATTTGTTGGGGCCGGTGGATTTGCGGATGCGGGCGACATGCGCCTCGCCGAAGCGCTCCTTCCAGGTGTAGGTGCGCTTGCCCTGCTCATCCTCGGTATAGACCGGCAGGACTTTCCGCTCGAACCCGTCCAGGAAGGGCGGGCTGCCGTCGTCGGTCTCCTCGGCATAGAGGCTGTCCTGCGCATGCGGCGTGCCGACATAGAGCTGCGCCCCGCCCGGCACCAGCACATATTCCAGTTCCGACAGACGCTCGCGCAGGGCCGCCCGCTTCACCGCGGTGTCGGCGTTGCGCGGCACCTCCACGTCGTCGCAGATCACCACGTCGGCGCGGCTGCCGGTGATGTTGCCGCCGATGCCGGCTGCCGCCATCGACGGGTCGCGCAGTTCCATCGGCCGCACCACGGTGAAGCGGTCGGCCGCCCACTGGTCGCGCTCCCTGGTCGGCGGCTTCAAATGGCTGCAGCCGGGATGGCGTTCCAGGATGCGCTTGACGTTGCGCACCATCTTCATCGCCAGCTTCAGGTCGGCGGCCAGAACCAGCAGCCGGCGGTTGGGATCGCGCAGCAGCAGCCAGGCCGCGAACAGCCCGACCAGGGTCGATTTGCCCGACCCGCGGAAGGCCATCAGCAGCATCCGCCGGTTCGGCCCGGCCACATGTTCCTCCAGCCATCCCGCCATCTCCGCATGGTGGGCGGGGGTCTTCAGCTCCACCATGGCGTTCCAGCCCTGGACGAAGCCGGCAAAGCTGTCGTCGTCCTTCCCTGTCATGGATTCCGCCCCAGGATGTGCCAGCCGGCGCCGTTCGACATCGCCGTCACCGCATGGCCCTGCGCGGTCAGCGCGATGGCCTCGTTGTCCGGCCCGCCGCCGCCGGTCTGGGTGACGGTGACGCGGTTGCCGCCGGTGTCGGACTTCTTGACGGTGACCGTCCGCCCGACCGCATGCGGCGCCGACGGCGCCGGCAGCCGCACCTCCACCGCCCCGCTCCAGGCGCTGACCAGATAGAGCTGCTGGTTCAAATCCGGCTCGAACAGGCCGGGGGTGTCGTGATAGTGGGCGTTGCCGGGCTGGCTGTTGCCGGCGACAACCCACCAGCCGGCCCCGTTCGACACCAGCGTGACGAAGTCGTACCGGTTTCCCAGCGACAGCGCGCGCCCGTCCGGCCCCGGCCCGCCGATCTCCGTCACCGTCAGCGGGTTGGTCGACGCATCGGTGCGCTTGATCGTGACCGCATGGCCATTGGCATTCTCGGCTTTTGGTAGACGCAACTCGACCGCCCCGCCATAGGCGCTGGCCAGATAGACCGAACTGCTCAGGTCCAGCGCCACCAGCCCGCCCGTGGCCGGCTCCACATACTCGGTGTCGTAACGCAGCGCCTCCACCACCAGTTCGGTGACGCGGCTGCGCTGAAGCCGGTTCTTCTCCGGATAGCCGGCATTGACCGCCGTATATTGCCCGCCCGACCGGTCGAGGATCGCCGGCCCGGCGGCGGCGGAGAACAGGTTGATGATCGCCGTCTCCACCGACCCGGCATCCAGCTGCAGGTTCGGCAGGGCGCCCAGCGACTCGGCGTAGAAATTGACGATCAGCGTCTTGTCGGTGACGGAGCCGACGCGGAAACAGGCCTCCGCCTGCGGCCACAGATTGGCCTCGCAATCGAAGAAGGCGTTGTTGAAGCGCCCCTGCTCCACGAAAAATCCGCAGCCGGTCATCGGCGCCGACAGCGAATAGACCCGCACCGCATGGAACCGGTTGGCGTTCGGCGTGTCGCCCGCCCCCGTCCGCGTCAGCCACACCCCATGGCGCGACGGCCGCGCCACCAGCACGCGGGCGATGTTGTTCCAATAGCAGGGGAAATTGGGGTCGATATAGCCGTCGAAGACCAGCCCCACCTCCGGCTCCCAGAATGTCAGGTCGGTCAGGCTGTTCTGCACGCAAGGCCCGTCGCGCCCGAACAGCCGCACCCCCGCCTTGCCCTGCTCCAGCCGCAGGCCCGACAGGGTGGCGTAGCCGTCCGGCAGATGAATCAGGTCGAAGCCGTTGGACGCGCCGCGGATCACCGACGCCTGCCCCGCCCCGTAGAGCGTCCGCCCATGACCGAGCGTCAGCGTGTTGGCGATGCGGTAGGTCCCCGGCGGCACGAACACCGCGTGGGCCGAGGTCAGCGCCGCCTGCAGGGCCAGCGTGTCGTCGACCAACCCGTCGCCCACCGCCCCGAAATCCTTCACCGATACGAGGTCGGCCAGCTTGTCGCGCACCGGCCGGGCGGTGGCCCCGGCCCCCGGCGGCACATAGGTCGCCAGCGCCTCCTCGTCCACCGGCGGGCGGATCGTGGGGTTGCCGGCACTGTCGAAGGCCAGCAGCTTGCCCTGGCGCAAGGCCCGCTCCGGCAGCAGCGGCGAGGCCGGCAGGTCGCTGTCGCCATAGCGCAGCATCAGCTCCTGATCGCCAGCCACCTGCTGGAGCATCGCCGTCAGCCGGTCCAGCTCGCCATTGAGGGCGGAGGCCGGCAGCGGCCCACTCTCGCCGAAATCGCTGCGCCGTTCGATGGGAAGCCGGCGGCGCAGCAGCACCAGTGTTCCATCCGCCGGCGCCGCGGCAAAGGTCACCGTCCCGCCCGCGCTGGCGCCGGCCCCACCGACGGCATAACCGGTGCTTTGCAGCGCGGCGCCCAGGAAGACCTGCAGATCCTCGTCGGCGAAGATCGGAAACGGGTAGGTGAAGACCCGCTGCATGCCGTCGGCGAGATACTGCACGCGCGGAGTCCCGCGCGGGATGAGAAGCGACGTGGTCATCGGGGGTCTCCGCGAAGACTGTGAAGTGCCCTCCCCCGTTCCGGGCTACGGCATTTCCCACATCTCACGACGTTGATAGGTTTCTGGAACCTCGGAAACTTTGCGTCACCCCCGCGAAGGCGGGGGTCCAGGGTGCTCCGCGGATCGGCCGCAGAGCCGGCTGGATTCCCGCCTTCGCGGGAATGACGGCCGAAAGAATGCCGTAGCCAGTCCGAGGAGAGGGAGCCGTTCCTCAAAAGAACTTGCTCATGTATTCCAGCCGCTGACGGTCGGCGAGTTGCGACAACTCCAGCAGGTTGCGGCGCTTGGCCTCGTCCAGGCTCTGCTGGATGGCGGCGCGTTTCAGCTGGTCGGTCGCCTGGGCGTCCTTGTGCTCGGTCTCGCTGGAGTTGGTCAGCCCCAGCAGGATCGCCTCGCCCGAGCCGTCCTGTGCGGTCACCCCCCGCGCGCCCAGCCCGGCGCGGGTCTTGCTGACCGCCTGCCGCAATGCCGCCAGCCGGCGCTGCTCGGCGGCGTCCGCCGCGGCGGTCAGCTGGGCCAGCTGGGTCTGCGCGTCGGTTTCCTTGGCGCGGACCGCCTCCTCCTGGCTGGCGCGCAGCTGGGCCAGCGTCTGTTCCTGGGACCCGCGGAAATCCTCCATCTCCTTGGCCCGCGCCGCCGCAGCAGCCGCGGCGGCGGCCTCGTCCTTCTGGCGCTGCAGCTCCTGCTCCCGTTGGCGCAACTCGGCGTCGTGGCTCCACTGGCGGGCCTGCGCCTCGGCCTCCAATTGGGCCTGCTGCTGGCGGGCGGCGGCTGCGGCCTGGGCGCTGCGTTCGGCCGCCGCCGCTTCCTCGCGGTATTTCTGCTCCAGCGCCGCCTGGGCGGCGGCAGCCTGCGCCGCATCCTGCTGGCGCTTGTATTCCAGTTCGGCAGCCGCTTGCTGGGCTGCCGCCTGTTGCGCGGCGGCGCTGGATTGGCCGGCGCCGGCGTTGCGCACGGTGCCGATGACGGAGTTCGCCAGCGGCAACGCCGTGGTCACGAGGGGAGTGATTCCACCCATCAGTCGTTCACCTTCAATTCCATGGTCACGGAAAGCAGCGTGAAAGGCAGCGGCGCATCCTGCTCGATGCGCCACAGGGGCACGTCGGTGTCGTGGCGCCAGCCGAGCGCCCGCAGGCGTCGGTCGCCGGACACGCGCGGCGGCACCCCGCCGGCCGGTTGCGGCCCCAGCCGGTGAAGCGGAAGTTCCTGCAACCCACGTCCCAGATCGACGCGCAGCGCCGCCGTCTCCTCCAGCCGGAAGGTGACGGCGACCAGCCGGACGATGTCGGCCCCGGTCGCCTGCCCCAGCAGGTTGGGCGGCAGCGGTTCGATCCGGTGGGTGTAGGGCAGACCGATCTCCACCTTGCGCGCCGGCGGATCGAGCGTGACGCTGCCCGCCTGCACGGTGGCGGGGTTGCGGATCACCCCGTCCGCGACGATGGCGACCGTCCGCCCCTCCAGATGCGCCAGCCCACCCCAGACGGCGGTTGCCTCACCCCTTTCGCCGGTGATCGCGGCGTCGAGGTTCAGCGCGTCGTCGAACCGCTCGACGGTCCACACGCCCCGCCGCTCCACCAGCGCATAGACCTCGTCCCCCACCGCGGCGACGGAGCGCACCGCCCCGTCGGTCTCCAGCAGGGTCCAGGCGGTGACATTCTCCGCCCGGTAGGCGGTCAGCGCCCCCAGCGTGCCGTCCTCCATCGCCACGAATAGCAGCCGGCGGTTCTGGTCATAATCCTGATCGCGCGGGCTGGACACCAGATGGCGGGCCAACAACGCCAGATCGTTGGCCTGATAGGCCGCTTCGGTGTCGGTGTAGAGGAACTCGCGGATTTCGCGCCGGTTGCGCGGCACGAACAGCGTCGCCCCCTCCACGTCGCGCGGCGGGATGGCGCGGTCCATCGGCGAGCCGATGCGGGTCTGCCGGTTGACCTGCATGCTCTGCGGGGTCAGCGGGTCGCCGGTCACCATATATTCGGCGCCCGACGTAAAGACCTGCAGATGCCGGCCGGAGAAGACGGCGCGCACCGCGTTGACCTGATCGGACAGGATACCGAACTCGATGGCCTGATCGTCCAGCCCCTCGCCCAGGTCGAAGTTCCAGATCTGGGCGGAGCGCGACAGCCACAGCCGGTTGGGCAGGTCGCGCGACCCGCCGATCACCAGCCGGTCCTGATGGAAGGCCGCCGACACCGGCCAGCCGCGCAACACCGAGAAGGCCTGCTCCTCCCATTGCGTCGTCGGCTGGGTGTCGGCCAGCGTTTCCTTGACCGTCGCGTTGATCTGGGTGGCCGACACCACGCCGGTCACCAGCAGTTGCTTGCCCTTGATGCGGATGCGGGTGCCGTCATGGCGCGGGTCGAACACCGGGGCCGACGCGGTGACGCCGATCGCCCCGCTGGTGCCGGACGGCGTCACCGTCACCGCCGGATCGCCGAAGCGGTGGAAGGGCGTGCGCACCAGTTCGCCTTCGACCGCGAAAATCCACTCGGCCAAGGTCCACCCGCCATCGTCGCCGCGCGTCAGCTTGCGCGGCGGCAGGTCGGGGTGGCAGACCAGCAGCGTGTCGGCGCTCTGCGTCCAGGTGATCTGCGCCAGTTGCGTCAACGTCCAGGGTGCGGCAACCGAGGCCAGCTTGGTCCCGCCCTGGAACACGTCGATCCAGCCGTCGGTGAAGACCAGCAGATAGGTCTGCTCGGCATTGCGCTCGAACGCCACCAGCCGGCCATCGCCGCGGGCCAGCGCGGTGAAGGCGAGGCCGGAGCGCCGGGTCACCCCGCCGGTCGGGTCGATGAACAGGTTGCGCAGCGCCAACGCGCCGTTGTCATAGGCCTTGAGATCGCCGCGTCCGAGCAGGCGGCGCGACACCTCGCCGGCGGTGAAGTTGGTCTTGACCTGATGCAGCCGTCCCATCACGCGCTCCTCATCATGCCCGCGCGTCGATCAGGGTGAAGTCCTCGAAGCCGGGCTGGCTGTCCTGCTGGGCGTCGATCTGGCGGGCGCGGCGGAACTCGCTCTCGGCCAGCTGGGCCAGCAGCTCCGCCCGCGTCGAGCTTTCGGTCAGCGGCAGGCAGAATTCGGCGGCGAGCCGGGCGATCAGCGCCTGGTCGAAGAAGGCGGGAAACTCCTCCTCCGCCGGGCGGCCGATGTAGGACAGGGTGACGGCGCCGGCATCGCACAGCAGCGTCCGACCGATGATGCGATAGGACAGGCCGCGTCCCCGCCCGTCGCCGCCCGCCCCCAGCGCCCGCAGGAAATCGGCCGGCAGCTGGAAGGCGCCGGCATAATCGGCGACCGGCGGCTCGGCCAGCCGCGGCAGCGTCGCCTGGACGCTGGCGAAGCTCCAGGCATTGGCCGACAGCAGCGCGTCGCGCGTCGGCGCATAGAGGGCGGCGGCCACCTCCGCCTCCGCTGTGCCGTCGTCGAAGGAGGCGATGGCGGTGGCGCCGAGCTTGATCAACGCCCGGCCGCACAGGCCGATGGCGGTCAGGGCCATGGCAACTCTCCCTTTCCAGGGTTCCGGGAAGGCGTCGCCCTTCATGGTCGACGTGCGGCGCCCTCCCCCTTCGGCGGATCAGTCGCTGTTGGCGCTGCCGAACGGCGTCAGGTTGGCGACATCCACCGCCCCGTTGGCGCTGGCGGCCACCACCAGCACGCCGGCCGCCGGGCTGGCGGTGCCGACCGCACAGTTCGCCAGCAGCATGTCGCCCACCCGCAGCAGGTCGGCGGCGCCGTTGAAATAGCCGGCGGTGTCGACATCGGTCGCCACGTCGCGCGTGGTGTAGTGCCAGAGCGTGAAGCCGTTCGCATAGGCGAGCACGCTCAAATCCTTGGACGCATAGGCCATGGATCGAAGACTCCGGATTTTTGTGGGGGGAAGCGGAAGAGAGGAGGGATCACCCTCCCCCGCTCAGCTCTCCAGGCAGCGCAGGGTCACCACGCCGGTGGTGTCGATCAGCGCGGCGCCCTGGCTCATCATGTTGTTGACGAAATGCGCCGCGCGGTCGCCGTGCCAGGTGATGTCGGTCTTCACGTCGGCACCCGCCGCATGGCCGACCGCCGTCTTGTGGTACCAGTGGCAGAGCCGGACGCCGCCGTTCAGGGTCAGGCCGGAATGCGGCAGCCACAGCGTGCCGAGCCAGCGCTTGGCCTGGGTGCCGCGCCAGGGCAGTTCGTCGGAGCCGACATAGTCGGAGCTGGCGAACTCCTCGATGCCCAGCAGCTGGCTCCACTGCTTCCAGCCGACGACGGCATAGCGCTGGCCGTCGTCCGGCACGTCGGCCTCGCCCATCATCTCGAAGGCGGCCAGGATCTTCGCCTTGGTCAGCCCGTCGGTGGCGCCGCCGGCATAATTGACGGACTTGTTCAGCTCGGCGATCAGCAGCTCGTCGGTCTTGCGGCCCAGCGCGTAGGCGCCGGCATTGGCGATGATCTGCCGCTCGTCGATGTTGGTTTTCAGCTCGTCCAGCCGGTCGACCCAGTCGCCGGCATAGAAATCGTACAGCGCGCATTCCACCGGCGTGTGGTCCAGGTTCATCACCGGAACCGCGCCGTGGCGCGACTTGGTGGAGGCGGCGCCCTTGCCCACCTTCTGAAAGACGGTGGAGGCGCCCTGCACGTTGTTCTTGCTGCGCACCGTGTTGCGCAGCTTGGAGCCCATGCGCTGATAGGCCTCGTGGACCTCGCGCTCGAACTGCTTGACGAAAGCCTGGGCGATGCTGGTCGACATAGGTGTATTTTCCTTTCGCGTTCCTGCGGCTCCCGCTCGGGGACGGCGGGAGGGATCGTTCCGCCATCCGGTTGTCGGGATGCGTGCGGGACGCAGCGCCGGCCGCGGGCGAAACGCGAAAACGAAAAGGGCCGGCCGGACCTTCGAGTGTCCGGCCGGCCCTTTTCGGACCGAAGCGAGGGGGGAGCTTTGGTGCTGTCGGGCGGCAGGTCCGAGGGGCGGACCCATCGCCTTGACAAGATTGGTTCTAGGATTTTATGCGGTGAAGATCAAGGACTATTTTCACATATCAATGCCGAACCGGCCCGGCAACCCAATGGCTGACGATGGTCTCCGCCTGGGCCGGCGGGATCTCCGGATGGTGGTAGCGATACACGGTCACCGCCGCCTCCAGCGCATAGCGTTCCGGCTGGCCGCAACGGCAAAGGCCGGAATAGCAGCGCTGCACCGCGTCGCGGCAGGCGATGGCATCGGCAATCGGCTGATCGGCCTCGAAGAAACGGGGATCGGTCATGGACGCTCCTCCTCATCCCGGGCGTCGTCACCGGCGTCGTCCAGCGGCACGCCGTAGATTTCCAGCCGATGGCCGACGATCTTGTAGCCAAGTTCGTGGGCGATCCGCTCCTTCATCGCCTCCAGCTCAGGGCTGGCGAACTCGATGATCCGGCCGGTGCGGGTGTCGATCAGGTGATGGTGGTGGTCGGCCGTCGCTTCCTCGTACCGCGCACGCCCATCGCCCAGATCGACACGCTCGATCACCTGCGCGTCCTCCAGCAGCCGCATGGTGCGGTAGACGGTGGCGATGGAGATGCGCGGGTCGATCTGAACGGCGCGGCGATGCACCTCCTCGACGTCGGGATGGTCGTCCGCCTCCGACAACACCTGGGAGATGACGCGGCGCTGCCCGGTCATCTTCAGCCCCTTCTCCATGCACAATGCTTCCAGACGCGACGTCATAACCCCAACCCTGGTCTTTGCTTGCCGATACCCCCATCATACTGAAAACCGTTCGCAATCCCAGAGCGGTTTCGCAGCGGCGCAACGTCGCGAATCCGCCGGCCGCCCACGCGACCCGGCCAATATGGAGGACCCACCGGAATGTCCCACACCCTGTTCCGCTCCTCGTCGATTCCGGGGCCGATCCCGGCCCTGCTGTTCGCCGGCCTGTCGCTGGCGACCGCCCCCGCTTTCGCCCAACAATCCGCCGCCGCCCCCGCCCCGGCCGCCCAGGCCGCCATCGCCGATGCCCAGGGCAAGCCGCTGGGCACCGTCACCTTCACCAAGTTCCCGCACGGCATCCTGGTGCATGGCCAGCTGGAAGGGCTGCCGCCGGGTTGGCACGGCATCCACATCCATGAAAACGGCGCCTGCACCCCCGATTTCAAGGCGGCCGGCGGCCATTTCGGCGCCCAGGGCTCCAAGCACGGCCTTGAGTCCGAACACATGCATTACGGTGAGCTTCCCAACATCTGGGCCAACGAGGCCGGAAAGGCGGGCTTCGAGGCGATCACCCACATGGTCAGCCTGACCGACGGCGCCGACGGCCTGTTCAAACAGGGCGGCACCTCGATCATCATCCATGCCCAGCCCGACGATTATCTCAGCCAGCCCGCCGGCAACTCCGGCGACCGCCTCGCCTGCGGCATCATCAAGAAGCCGTAAACGCCGACGAACGGCACCGGGGCGCGACCATATGCCGCAGCTTCACGGCGTCGGTTCGCGCCCTTTCCCCTCCTGTCACGTCTCCGCTCGTCCCTGCGCAACACTCCGCGCACCCCTGCCGCGCGACGAGTTTGCTTGCCAAATCAAGCCACCGGCCCTATCTGTCCAGGGTCGGACGGCGCCCGGCGCCGCGCAGGACTTGCGCTCGCCTGATCGCCCGCCGCCCGACGGCTCCGCGCCAACCCGCCGCGGAGCGCGCAAGCCCGGCCGCTCCCTCCTGGCGCGGCCCCCATTCTGGTGACCAGGACCATCGCTTCCATGACCGAATTTTCCGGCCTCGGCCTGATCGAGCCTCTTCTGCGCGCCGTCGCGGAGGAGGGATACTCCACGGCCACGCCGATCCAGGCCGGCGCCATCCCGCTTCTTCTGGCCGGCCGCGACGTGCTGGGCCTCGCCCAGACCGGTACCGGCAAGACCGCCGCCTTCACGCTGCCGATGCTGCAGCGGCTGTTCCAGAACAAGAAGCGCGTGGCCGCCAAGTCGCCGCGCGCCCTGATCCTGACCCCGACACGTGAACTGGCGCTGCAGATCGGCGACAGCTTCACCACCTATGGCCGCCATCTGCCGATCCGCCGCACCGTCATCCATGGCGGCGTCGGCCAGAGCCCGCAGGTCGCCGCCATCGCCCGCGGGACGGAGGTGCTGATCGCCACCCCCGGCCGCCTGCTCGACCTGATGGCGCAGAACCACGTCAATCTCGGCGGCATCGAGCTTTTCGTGCTGGACGAGGCCGACCGCATGCTCGACATGGGCTTCATCCGCGACGTGCGGAAGGTGGTCGCGGTGCTGCCGAAGGAGCGGCAGACCCTGCTGTTCTCCGCCACCATGCCCGACGCGGTGGTGGACCTTGCCAACAGCATCCTGACCGATGCCGAGCGCATCGAGGTGACGCCGCAGTCGACGACGGTGGAGCGCATCAACCAGCGCGTCCTGTTCGTCGAGCGCAGCGACAAGCGCCGCCTGCTGGCCGACCTGCTGGAAGACAGCGCGATGGCCCGCACCATCGTCTTCGCCCGCACCAAGCATGGCGCCGACCGCATCGCCGACCATCTGAAGAAGGCCGGCATCGCCGCCGACGCCATCCATGGCGACAAGTCGCAGTCGGCCCGCGTCCGCGCGCTGGAAAGCTTCCGCGCCGGCGAATTGCGGGCGCTGGTGGCGACCGACATCGCCGCGCGCGGCATCGACATCGACGGCATCAGCCACGTCATCAACTTCGATCTGCCGAACGAGCCGGAAAGCTACGTCCACCGCATCGGCCGGACCGCGCGCGCCGGCACCGACGGCAGCGCGGTGTCCTTCTGCGACCATGAAGAGGTCGGCTATCTGAAGGACATCGAGAAGACGATCCGCCAGCCGATCCCGTCCGACACCACCCACCCCTACCATGCGGTGGACGTGGCGCAGATCCACGCCTCGTCCAAGCCGCCGCCCCGCCCCAAGGCGCCGGGCAGCAACCGCAACCAGAACAACCGCAACCAGCAGCAGGCCCGCCCGGCGAACGCCGCGCCGAAGGCCGCCCCGAAGGCGGCGCAGCAGCCTGCCAAGGCTCCGCAGCCTGCCAAGGCTCCGCAGAAGGCCGGCAAGCCGGCCGGCGCGCCGCGTCCGGACGCCGCCCGCAACGACCAGAACCGCCACGACCGCCGCCCGGCTCCGCATGCCGTGTCGCATGGCAACAGCCAGGGGAGCGGCAAGCAGGCGCCGCGCGCCGCCGGCACTCCCGGCGGCAACACCCCGCTGCGCCGCAAGCCCAGCGCCGCCTGACCCTGACAGCGCCCACGAAAAAGGCCCCGCCTCACCGAGACGGGGCCTTCTTTCTTATCCGGACCGGCCGACCGTCAGCCTTGGGCTTCGGCGGCGTGCGCCGCCTGCACCGCCGGACGGGCGGCCACGCGCTCGGCGAAGGCCACCAGGTTCGGCCAGGGCGACAGGTCGAAGGCGATGCGCGGCAACCAGCTCAGCACCGTATAGGCATAGGCGTCGGCGACGGTGAAGACCTCGCCGGTCAGATAGGCCTTGCCCTCCAACTGCTGGTTCAGAACCGACAGCTTGGCGCCCAGCACCTTGGCGGCAAAGCCCTTGTACGTCTCCGACACCACGTCCTTCAGCATCGGGAACAGCGGGACGACGCCCTTGTGCAGTTCCGACCCGATGAAGTTCAGCAGTTCCTGCACGCGGTAGCGCTCCATCGTGCCCGCCGCCGGGATCAGGCCGCTGTCCGGCACCTTGTCGGCGATGTACTGCACGATCACGGCACCCTCGGTCAGGATGCCGCCCTCATCGAGCGCCAGGGTCGGCACTTGGCCCTTCGGGTTCACCGCGCGGAAATCGCTGCCGTCGGCCAGCGTCTTGGTGACGAGATCGACCTTGATCAGATCGAAGGGCAGCCCGGCCTCGCGCAGGACGATGTGCGGCGACAGCGAGCAGGCGCCGGGCTTGTAATAGAGCTTCATGTCTCCGAAACCCTCGTTGGGTGGTTTAGGCCATCATGGCTACCCCAAAGAGGCCGGCGCCGCCAGCGTCGCGGCGGGAGTCAGACCGCCTGGGCCGCCAGTTTCCTGGCCTGCCGGTCGATGAACCACCAAGCACCGCGCGAGGCGACGCTGCACAGCCGCGTGTGCGGCTTCAGCCCGCAGGCCTTGAACACCATGGCGATGGCGCGGTCGACATGCTTGCGGCGATAGCGGCCGAAGGCGCGCCGCTTGTAGGCGGCGTTGTAGAGCTTGTGCTCGTAGGCGGCGTCGGCCGGGGCGTTGGCGGCGTAGTAGGCATAGGCCAGCTCGTCGTCCTCCGACTCGCCGATGCGCGACAGCGCCACCTTCAGCCGCTGCACCTTGTTCAGCCCTTCGCGGTCCAGATACTTCTTGGCGTAGGTGTAGAAGATCTTGTAGTGGCGCAGCTCGTCGGCGGCGATGTTGCGGCAGATCTCCTTCAGCACCGGCTCGTCGGTCGAATCACCGATGGCGGCGTAGTAGGAGCTGGTGCCGGTCTCCACCATGCAGCGGGCGATCATCTCGCCGGTGCGCGAGCCGCGGACCGAGGCGTCGAGGTCGATCGGCACGCGGTAGCCGGCGCGGAAGCGCTCAACCGCCGCGCGGAAGTCGAAGGTCGGATCGACCAGCTCGGCCCAGCGGCCCAGCGCCTCGCCATGCTGGACCTCCTCGATCGCCCAGCCGCGGGCGGCCTCCTGGAACTCCGGATCGTCCTTGAAGACGTTGCACAGATAGGCTGTGTAGTCGTCGGCGTTGAATTCCACCAGGGCCGCCGCCTTGATCAGCGGGACCAGATCAGGATCGATCTTGCTGGCGTCGAAACGGTCCCAGGGAAGCTCGTCGATTCGCCAATGCGCACGCGCCATGTCCGCTCTACCGCCTCGTTCTGGGCCGCGCTGCCGTTGCGGCCGGTTCATATCGGGAAAGGGTTTGCCGCTCCCGTGTCCCCGCCTTTATGCCGTCGGGTGCGGCGGGGTTCACGGTTCAGGCCTTCGAATGTAATCGCTCTTTCTCGCGATGCAACCAAGTCGCAACGCGAACGGGCGGCCTGGATGCCCAAGCCGCCCGTTCGACCGAAGAGATATATGCCGTTGGCTCCGGATTCCCAACAGACCGGAACCGGGCCGACGGCCTCCGCTCAGTGAGCGGAGGTCTGGGTCAGCGCGTCCAGCTTGGCGCGCGCGACGGCCAGTTTGGCCTCGGCGGCGGCGCGCTCGGCGTCCGACTTGCTGTCGTCCACGTCCTCGGACAGGTCCTTGATCTGCTTCTCGACCGTGGCGCGGTCCAGGTCGGTCAGCGCCACCGCTTCCTCGGCCAGCACGGTGCAGCGGGCCTCGGTGACCTCGGCGAAGCCGCCGGCGACGAAGACGCGGTCGACCACGCGGTCGCCCTCATAGACGTCGATGACACCCGGACGCACGGTCGAGATCATCGGCGAATGACCGGCGAGCACGCCGAAATCGCCTTCCGAACCCGGCACCACGACCATGTCCACGGGCTGCGACTTCAGCAGCTTTTCCGGCGAGACCAGCTCGAATTCGACTTTATCGGCCATGGGTTTCCTGGTGCCTCTTCATAGGAACCCCCTCCCCCGCTGACGGGGGGAGGGGGTGTGCTGATGTCGATTTCCGCCCGACCTTCTCCGGCCCCTTCTCAGGGCCGGTGGAGCCGGGTCGGAATGCCGCGATCCCGGATCAGGATCAGGCGGCGGCCAGCTTCTTGGCCTTGGCGATCGCCTCGTCGATGGTGCCGACCATGTAGAAGGCGGCCTCCGGCAGGTGATCGTAGTCGCCGTTCACGATGCCCTTGAAGCCCTTGATGGTGTCTTCCAGGCTGACCAGCACGCCCGGCGTGCCGGTGAACACCTCGGCGACGTGGAACGGCTGCGACAGGAAGCGCTGGATCTTGCGGGCGCGGGCCACGACCAGCTTGTCCTCTTCCGACAGCTCGTCCATGCCCAGGATGGCGATGATGTCCTGCAGCGACTTGTAGGTCTGCAGAACCTTCTGGACCGAACGGGCGACCTGATAGTGCTCCTCACCGACGACGCGCGGGTCGAGGATGCGGCTGGTCGAGTCGAGCGGGTCCACGGCCGGGAAGATGGCCATTTCGGCGATCGAGCGCGACAGCACCGTGGTGGCGTCCAGGTGGGCGAAGGAGGCGGCCGGGGCCGGGTCGGTCAGATCGTCGGCGGGCACGTAAATGGCCTGCACCGAGGTGATCGAGCCCTTCTTCGTCGAGGTGATGCGCTCCTGCAGGGCGCCCATGTCGGTGCCCAGCGTCGGCTGGTAACCCACCGCCGACGGGATGCGGCCCAGCAGAGCCGACACTTCCGAACCGGCCTGCGTGAAGCGGAAGATGTTGTCCACGAAGAACAGCACGTCCTGGCCTTCCTCGTCGCGGAAATATTCCGCGAGCGTCAGGCCGCTCAGCGCGACGCGGGCGCGGGCGCCCGGCGGCTCGTTCATCTGGCCGTACACCAGGGCCACCTTGGAACCCGGGCCGTCGAGCTTGATGACGCCCGACTCGATCATCTCGTGGTAGAGGTCGTTGCCCTCACGGGTACGCTCGCCCACACCGGCGAACACCGACACGCCGCCGTGCGCCTTGGCGACGTTGTTGATCAGCTCCATGATCGTCACGGTCTTGCCGACGCCGGCGCCGCCGAACAGGCCGATCTTGCCGCCCTTGGCGTAGGGGGCCAGCAGGTCGATGACCTTGATGCCGGTGATCAGCACTTCGGCGTCCGTCGACTGGTCGACGAAGTCCGGAGCCTGACGGTGGATCGGCAGCGAACGGGCGGCGTTGACCGCGCCGCGCTCGTCGATCGGCTCGCCGATGACGTTGATGATGCGGCCCAGGGTCTCAGGTCCGACCGGCACGGCGATCGGGGCGCCGGTGTCCGACACCTCGGCGCCACGCACCAGACCGTCGGTGCTGTCCATGGCGATGGTGCGGACCGTGCTCTCGCCCAGGTGCTGCGCCACTTCCAGAACGAGGGTCTTGCCGTCGTTCTGGGTGTGCAGCGCGTTCAGGATCGCCGGCAGGTCGCCGTCGAACTGCACGTCCACGACGGCGCCCGTGACCTGCGTGATCTTGCCGACAGAATTGGTGGTGGCCATGGAGTAAAGCTCCCTAGGAACTCGGTAAGTGTCGGTATGCCGTCGCCGGCGCAAATAGGCTGGACGCTACGTGTCGGATGCGGCCGTTACAGGGCCTCGGCACCGGAGATGATCTCGATCAGCTCCTTGGTGATGTAGGCTTGGCGCGTCCGGTTGTAGGTGATCGTCAGCTTGTTGATCATGTCGCCGGCGTTGCGCGTCGCGTTGTCCATCGCGGTCATCCGGGCGCCCTGTTCGGACGCGGCGCTCTCCAGGAGGGCGCGGTAGATCTGGATGGACAGGTTGCGCGGCAGCAGTTCGGCGAGGATCTGCTCCTCGTCCGGCTCGAACTCGTACATCGCCTTGGCCTCGGCGCCGGCGGCCTCGGCGGCCTCGGTGGCGACGGCGAAGGGGATGAGCTGCTGAACCGTGACGACCTGCGAGATCGCCGACTTGAACTTGTTGAAGATGACCGAGCAGACGTCGAACTCGCCGGCGTCGAACATCGACAGCACCTTCGTCGCCACCATGTCGGCGTCGCTGAAGCCGAGCCGGCGGCGGCCGACATCCTCATAGCTCTCGACGATCAGGGAGGCGAACTCGCGCTTCAGCTGGTCGCGGCCCTTGCGGCCGACGGTCAGCAGCTTCACGGTCTTGCCCTCGCCCTGCAGGCGGACGATCTGGCGCTTGGCCTCGCGGACGATGGAGCCGTTGAAGGCGCCGCACAGACCGCGGTCGGAGCTGATGACGACCAGAAGATGCACCTGATCGGCGCCCGTTCCGGTCATCAGCTTCGGGCCGTTGCCGCTGTCCTGCACGTTGGCGGCCAGGGAGGACAGCATGCGGCCCATACGCTCCGCGTAGGGACCGCTGGCTTCCGCCTGCTCCTGGGCGCGGCGCAGCTTGGAGGCCGCGACCATCTTCATGGCCGAGGTGATCTTGCGCGTCGACTGGACGCTCGCGATCCGGTTCTTTAGGTCCTTGAGGTTAGGCATGCCGGCCCTTCAATTCCGCTCGAGGTCGTTCCGTGCCCGTCTCTACAAGACGGTGGGGGGCGGTTTCCCGCCCCCGCGCGCGGTCGGTCAGGCGAAGACCTTGGCGAAGCCGTCGAGGAACGCCTTCAGCTTCTCTTCGGTCGCCGAGGTGATCTGCTTGTCGGTGCGGATCGCCGCCAGGATATCGGCGCCCTTGGCGCGGATTTCCGACAGGAACTTGGCCTCGAAGCGGTTCACGTCCTCGACGCGGATGGCGTCCAGGTAGCCCTTCACGCCGGCGAAGATCGACACGACCTGCTCTTCGACGGGCAGCGGCTGGAACTGGCCCTGCTTCAGCAGTTCGGTCAGACGGGCGCCGCGGGCCAGCAGGCGCTGGGTCGAGGCGTCGAGGTCCGAGGCGAACTGGGCGAAGGCGGCCATCTCGCGGTACTGCGCGAGTTCCATCTTGATGGTGCCGGCGACCTGCTTCATCGCCTTGATCTGGGCGGCGGAGCCGACGCGGCTCACCGACAGACCGACGTTGATGGCGGGGCGGATGCCCTTATAGAACAGGCCGGTTTCCAGGAAGATCTGACCGTCGGTGATCGAGATCACGTTGGTCGGGATGTAGGCGGACACGTCGCCGGCCTGGGTCTCGATGACCGGCAGGGCGGTCAGCGAGCCGTTGCCATGGGCGTCGCCCATCTTGGCGGCGCGCTCCAGCAGGCGGCTGTGGAGATAGAACACGTCGCCCGGATAGGCTTCGCGGCCCGGCGGACGGCGGAGCAGCAGCGACATCTGGCGGTAGGCGACGGCCTGCTTGGACAGATCGTCGTACACGATCAGGGCGTGCATGCCGTTGTCGCGGAAATACTCGCCCATCGTGCAGCCGGTGTACGGCGCCAGGAACTGCAGCGGAGCCGGCTCCGACGCGGTGGCGGCGACGACGATGGAGTATTCCATGGCGCCGGCGTCTTCCAGGGTCTTGACGATCTGGGCGACGGTGGAGCGCTTCTGGCCGACGGCGACGTAGATGCAGTAGAGCTTCTTGCTCTCGTCGTCGCCCTGGTTGATCGGCTTCTGGTTCAGGAAGGTGTCGATGACGACGGCGGTCTTGCCGGTCTGACGGTCACCGATGATCAGCTCGCGCTGGCCGCGCCCGATCGGAACCAGGCTGTCGACGGCCTTCAGGCCGGTCTGCATCGGCTCGTGCACCGACTTGCGCGGGATGATGCCGGGGGCCTTCACCTCGACGCGCTTGCGCTCGACGTCGACCAGCGGACCCTTGCCGTCGATCGGGTTGCCGAGGCCGTCGACCACGCGGCCCAGCAGGCCACGGCCGACCGGAACGTCGACGATGGTGCCGGTGCGCTTGACGGTGTCGCCTTCCTTGATGCCGCGGTCGTCGCCGAAGATCACGATACCGACATTGTCGGTCTCGAGGTTCAGCGCCATGCCCTGCAGGCCACCCGGGAACTCGACCATTTCGCCGGCGCGGACGTTGTCCAGGCCGTGCACGCGGGCGACGCCGTCACCCACCGACAGGACCTGACCAACCTCGGCGACATCCGCCTCGGTCCCGAAATTCGCGATCTGCTGCTTGAGGATCGCAGAGATTTCTGCGGCGCGGATATCCATCAGACTGATCCCCCTGAGGCCTTCATGGCGAGTTGCAATTTGTTCAGCTTCGTGCGCACCGAGGTATCGACCATGCGCGAGCCGAACTTAACGATCATGCCGCCGATCAGCTCCGGATCGACGGAGGTGTTCACCAACACCTTGGAACCGATGGACGCCTTGAGCGCGTCGATGACGGCGTTGCGCTGGGCGTCGCTCAGCGGCTGGGCCGAGGTGACCTGCGCCGTGACCTCGCCGCGGCGCCGGGCCAGTTCGGCCAGGAAGCCGTCGATCATCCCGTCGATCGAGAACAGGCGGCGGTTGGCCGCCACCAGCCCGATGAAGCGCTTGGTCAGATCGGACACGCCGGCGCTGTCCAGGACAGCGGCCATGGCCTTGCCCTGATCGGCGCGGCTGATGACGGGGCTGCGGACGAGGCGACGGAGGTCAGCGCTCTCGGCCAGGATCTGCTTCAGCGTGGCCAGATCGCTCGCGACCGTGTCCAACGCCTGGTTTTCGTCCGCAAGCTCGAACAGCGCGATTGAGTAACGCGCGGCGAGTTCGGATACGCCTGTTCCTTCGGATGCCACCTGATCCCTCGAATTGAGTTCGGTAGACGGTGAATTCGGCGGCCTTATAGGGTGTCAACCCGAGGCACAAACACCCCGGCCGCGAAAGCGAGCGGTCCAATATCACAGGAATCGCCACCACGCAACGGGGTCTGGACAATTTGGCTGCGGCGTTTTGAGCAACTGCGGAATCATTGGTCGCAACTGCGTTCGCCGAGGACTCGGGCGACGCTCGACTGGTCATACCGGCTGTGACTTCGATGTGGCCCTATTCCCGGTTTAATTCAAGGTTAACCAATCTGATCCAGGGTCGGCCGGAACCGTGCGGGCGGCCGATCCGACCTTGGTATTCCTGTCGTTTTGCTCCGCCGCAGCCGGTCCCGAGAGATCAGAGGCCTTATCCGCCATGTCCATCCTGCCGACGACCGACACCCCTGCGGACACCGACGCCGGCGCCGGCTCCCGGCTGGAGGAGCGTGCGCCCAACGTCATCCAGTTCAGCCGCGCCCGCTTTACCCCGGACGATCTGGACGCCTTCGCCGCCGTGGCCGAACCCAAGATTCGCGATGGACATTGGGTCGGCGTGCTGCGCGAGTCGGGGCGCACCCACGACCGGCTTCTGGTGCTGCTGCCGGAGGTCGACCGCCCGGTCTTCCGCTTCGAGCGCGACGCCAAGGGGCGCTACAGCCTGTCCTTCCACGACCGATCGGGCTGGTACGGCATCGGGGCCGGCGACAACGCCGCCGAATGCCTGTCGATCTGGCGCCCGCGCCGTCCGCGGTCGCCCTGACCTGCCTTGGATTTGGCCCCCTTGGATTTGGTCCCCTGGATTTGGCCGCGGTAATTTTCACCATGTAAAAAAGCGGCCTGCGGCATCCCGCCGCAGCAGTTTCATAAACGCCTCAGCGATAGACCCCGACCGCCAGCATGTAGGGCTTGCCGTTCAGAACCAGGCGGCGGGCATGCATCGTCTTGCGCGCGACTTGGCCCGTAAGCGGGTCGATCCATTGATAGGTGACGTCGGTGCGGCCGTCGCGCGCCACCCCATCCAGCGCCTCGCGGATGAAGGGCTTGCCGTCGACGTCGCGCAGCTCCTTCAGGTTCGACCCGTTCAGCGTCGCGGTCCAGCCATGGGCAACCATCACGCCCTTGTCGTCCAGCAGCATCGGGTAGAGGTCGCGGTCGGTGAAAGCGCTATCATGGGCGGCAAAAGCTTCGGCCGCCGCGTCCGGGCCGATCCGCTCCAGCAGCTGTTCGGCGCGGTCGATCATCGTCAGCGCTTCGGCATCGGTGCCGCGGGTGCGGGCCGGGGCGCCGGCGGCAAAGGCGATGACCACCAGCAGCAGAAGAACAGGCAGGACGGTCAGCAGTGTTTGCCGCTGAACGCGCAGACGAAGCTTGGAGACCATGCCGACCATCAGCCTGAACCTGTGCCTGTGATGTTTGGGTCCGGGAAGGAAGTTTGGATTCGGAACCATCCCGACCGTGGTAATACCATGCCCGGCGCCGCGCAATGGACCAAACGTCACAGGTGCCATGCCTGTGCCCTACCACGACCGAATCGTGTCAATTCGCCGCAGCCTGCCCTGCCCGCCCTAATGGCAGCTAAAGGAAGCTGCCTAAAGGAAGCTATAGGGGTCGACATCGATCTGCACCCGGATGGCCGGCGGAATCTCCACCCTGTCCAGCCACTCCGCGATCAGCGGCTGCACCTGGGTGCTGCGCGGCGCCTTCAGCAGCAGGCGGCGGCGGTGCCGTCCGCGCAGCAGGGCCAGCGGCGCCGGGGCCGGCCCCAATATATGGACCGAGTCGCTGCGCGGGGCGGCCCGGCCAAGCGCCATCGCCACCCGCTCCACCAGCGTCGGATCCTCGCCGGAGACGATCAGCGCCGCCAGCCGGCCAAAGGGCGGCATCCCGGCCTCCAGCCGCATCTCGGCCTCCAGCTGATAGAAGCCGTCGCGATCGCCGGCGGCCAGCGCCTGCATCACCGGATGTTCGGGCATGAAGGTCTGCAGCATCACCCGGCCCGGCCGCTCGCCGCGCCCGGCGCGCCCGGCCACCTGATGCAGCAGCTGGTAGGTGCGCTCCGCCGCCCGCAGGTCGCCGCCGTTCAGTCCCAGATCGGCATCGACCACCCCCACCAGCGTCAGCATCGGGAAATGGTGGCCCTTCGCCATCACCTGGGTGCCGATGATAATGTCAAGCTCGTGCCGGCCGATGCTCTCCACCATCTCCTGGATGGCACGCGGGCCGTGCAGGGTGTCGGACGCCATGATGGCGGCGCGGGCATCGGGGAACAGCTCCGCCACCTCCTCGGCGATGCGTTCCACCCCGGGACCGCAGGCGGCCATCGTCCCCTCCTCCCCGCATTCCGGGCAGGCGTGGGGCAAGGGCTGCTGCAGGCCGCAATGGTGGCATTGCAGCTTGCGGGCGAGCCGGTGCTCGACCAGCCACGCCGTGCAGTTCGGGCATTGCATGCGGTGGCCGCAGGCGCGGCACAGGGTCAGCGGGGCGTAGCCGCGGCGGTTCAGGAACAGCATCGCCTGCTCGCCGACGGCCAGCGTGTCGGTCAGCGCCTTGCGCAGGCTGGGCGCCAGCCAGTGCCGGGCCGGTGGACGGTCGCGCCGCAGGTCGATCAGTTCCACATCGGGCAGCACCGCGCCGCCATGGCGGGCCGGCAGTTCGATGCGGGCATAGCGGTGGCTGTCGGCATTGACCTTGGTCTCCAGCGACGGCGTGGCGGAGACCAGCGCGATCGGCAGCCCGCCCAGGTGCGCCCGCGCCACCGCCATGTCGCGGGCGTGGTAGATCGCCCCCTCCTCCTGCTTGTAGGCGGAGTCGTGCTCCTCATCGACGATGATGACGCCCAGGTCCGGATAGGGCAGGAACAGCGCCGAGCGTGCGCCGACCACCACCGGCACCTCGCCCTTCGCCACCGCGCGCCATGTGTCGCGGCGCTGGGCGCCGGTCAGCTCCGAATGCCATTCCGCCGGCGGCGCGCCGAAACGCCGGGCGAAGCGGTCGAGCCACTGCGCCGACAGCGCGATCTCCGGCAGCAGCACCAGCGCCTGTTTGCCCTGTTCCAGCGCCGCCGAGATCGCCTCGTAATAGACCTCCGTCTTGCCCGAGCCGGTGACGCCGTCGAGCAGCACGGTGGAATAGCTGCCCGACGCCACCCGCGCCCGCAGATCGTCGGCCGCCGCCCGCTGGTCGGGCGACAGGCTGGGTCCGGGCCGGCGCCAGTCCGGCCGGCCGAGCCGGGTCGGCTGCAGCATCACCGGTTCCAGCAGCCCGGCCTCGGCCAGCCCGCGCACCACCGTCACGCCGCAGCCGGCCTCGTCGGCCAGCTCCGCCGGGGTGCGAGGGGGGCCGTCCTGCAGCAAGGCCAGGATGCGCTTGCGCGGGTCGGTCATCTTGAAGCCGGGCGGCGGCTCCGCTCCCTGCTTGCGCAGATAGGCCAGCATCGGCTTGGGCGGCTCCAGCGCCGACGGCACGCTGACCGCCATGCGCAGGACGAAGCCCGGCGGCGTCATGGTGTAGGCGGCGACCCATTCGACGAAGCGGCGGCCGACCTCGGTCATCGGCGGCACGTCGAACCGGCGCACCACCGGCTTCAGCCGGCCGGACTCCAGCGTCCCGGCGCCGGGACCCCAGACGACGCCGATCACCCGGCGCGGGCCCAGCGGCACCTCGACGAAATCGCCGGGGACGAGATCCATGCCGTCCGGCACGCGATAGTCGTAGGCCTCGCGCAGCGGCAGCGGCAGCAGGACGGCGACGCGGCGGTCCGATCCGCAGGTCTGCGGCTTCGCCGGGAAATCTGCGGAATTGGCCCTGGAATTGGCTGCGGAATCGCCTTCGGGCTGCCCCGTTTCGGGCGTGTCCCCAAGAAGATCCCCCTGAAAGCCCGGGGCGGAACTGGCGGAAGTCGAATGCATCGGCTAGAGTGGCCTCATGTCCCGGGCACCGGGCGGGACGGCGCGTCGGTCAGCTTTCCGGCGCGGCCGGTTCCGGTCAACATCAGCAAGCATGGACCCTTCGTCATGAAGTTCTTCGTCGACACCGCCGACATCGCCGAGATCCGCGATCTGGCCGATACCGGTCTGCTGGACGGTGTTACCACCAACCCCTCCCTGATCGCCAAGTCCGGCCGTCAATTCCTCGACCTCGTGGCCGAGATTTGCGACGTCGTCAACGGTCCGGTCAGCGCCGAGGTGGCGTCCACCGACTTCGAGACCATGCTCGCCGAGGCCCACAAGATCGCCAAGATCTCCCACCGCGTCGCGGTGAAGGTGCCGCTGACCCCGGCCGGCCTGAAGGTCTGCAAGATCATCTCGTCCGAAGGCACGATGGTCAACGTCACGCTGTGCTTCTCCCCCGCCCAGGCGATCCTGGCGGCCAAGGCCGGCGCCAGCTTCGTGTCGCCCTTCGTCGGCCGCCTGGACGACATCGGCCAGGATGGTATGGGCATCATCAAGGACATCTGCGAGATCTATAACAACTACGACGCCTTCAAGACCGAGGTGCTGGTCGCCTCGATCCGCAACCCGATGCACATCGTCAAGGCCGCCCGCCTGGGTGCCCATGTCGTGACCGCGCCGGCGTCGGTGCTGAAGCAGCTGTTCAACCACCCGCTGACCGACAAGGGTCTCTCCCAGTTCGTCGATGACTGGAAGAAGACCGGCCAGTCGATCCTGTAAGGCGGGCCGGAGCGATCATGGCCGACAGGGGCCGCGAACCGGGCCACAGCCCGCACCGGACGTCGACGCTCTCTTCGGAGGATGTGCGCGCCTATCTGCGGACCCACCCGGACTTCCTGGCCCAGAACGCCGATCTGGTCCACCACCTGACCCCGCCGTCGGTCGACCGCGGGCGTGGGGTGGTGGACCTCCAGGCCTTCATGGTCGACCGGCTGCGCGCCGAGGTCCGTACCCTCAAGGACCAGCAGCGCGAGCTGATCGGCACCAGCCGGGCCAACCTGAACAGCCAGAACCGCATCCATGCCGCGGTCCTGTTCCTGCTCGACGCCCAGAGCTTCGAGCAGCTGATCCAGACCATCACCACCGACCTCGCGGTCCTGCTCGACCTCGACGTCGCCTGTCTGGTCATCGAATCCAACGGCAACGACATCCCCCACGTCCACCGCTCCGGCGTGCGGGTGGTGGAACCGGGCGCCATCGCCGACCGGCTGGGCCGCGCCGACGTGGTGCTGAACACCGACATCCAGGGCGATCCCGAGATCTACGGTCCCGGCGCCGGCCTCGTCCGGTCGGAGGCGCTGATCCGCATCCAGGTTTCCAGCGAGACGCCCGACGGCCTGCTCGCCTTCGGCAGCCGCGAGCCCGACACCTTCCACACCGGCCAGGGCACCGAGCTGGTCGGCTTCCTCGCCCGCGTCATCGAGCGGGTGATCCGCGGCTGGCTGGAGCTGCCGGCGTGACCGAGCCTGTTCTGGGTTTCTCCGCCAAACCGGACGTTCAGGACGTGCTGGCCCACTGGCGGCGCTGGATGGAGAGCGAGAAGGCGGTCTCCCGCCACACCCTGTCGGCCTACACCGCCGATGTCGGCGAATTCCTGCGCTTCCTCACCGAATTTCGCGGCGGCTCGCCGCCCTCGCTGAACGACCTGGGCGACCTGAAGGCGGCGGATTTCCGCGCCTGGATGTCCAGGCTGGCGATGGACGGTCTGGTCGGGGCCAGCCGGGCGCGCAAGCTGGCGGCGGTGCGCAACCTGTTCCGCTGGATGGACCGCAGCGGCCGGCTGCACAACCCCGCCGTCGCCACCCTCGCCACGCCGAAGGTCAAGCGCCCCGCCCCGCGCCCACTGACGGAGATCGACGCCGACCGCCTGCTGGAGGAGGCCGAGCGCGACCGCGACGAGCCCTGGATCGGCAAGCGCGACCGCGCCCTGTTCACCCTTCTCTACGGCTGCGGCCTGCGCATCTCCGAAGCGCTGGGTCTGGCCAGGAAGGACGCCCCGCTGGGCGACACGCTGCGCGTCACCGGCAAGGGGCGCAAGGACCGCATGATCCCGGTCCTGCCGGCGGTGACGGAGGCGGTGCGCGCCTATATCGAGTCGTGCCCCTTCACGCTGGCGCCGGACGGCCCGCTGTTCGTCGGCACCCGCGGCGGCCGGCTGAACGCCAGCGTCGCCCAGCACCAGATGCAGAAGCTGCGCGCCCTGATGGGTATGCCCGACAGCGCGACGCCGCACGCCCTGCGACATAGTTTCGCGACCCATCTTTTGGCGGACGGCGGCGACCTGCGCGCCATCCAGGATCTGCTCGGCCACGCCTCGCTCTCCACTACCCAGCGTTACACGGACGTCGAGAACGAGCAGCTGATGAACGTGTACCGCAACGCCCATCCTCGGGCGCGAAAGGGCTGACCGGGACCGGCCTCTACAATCAAGGCAAGCATATCAGGGTATTCATGTCGATCGCTCTCACCGATGTTGGCAACGCCTTCGCGCGCCAGGCGCGCCCTTGTAATAATATGTCCGCGCATTGATAACAAAAGTGCGTTTAGGCGATTTCAAGTGATCGGCCAAGATGGACGCAAATTCTCCCGAAATAATGCCTGAGCATCCTACTTTAGCACCAAAGACCAGCACCCAACCCTTACCCAGACTTCACTTTTCGTTAACAGGCCAGTTCCACAGTTCCCTCCAGCGAGCGATTCACGCGGGGGGAACATCATGCAAATAAAATCGATCCAATCGAAGATCGCGATGCTGTCGGGTTTGTGTCTGGCCGGCACCGTCGCGGTGCTCGTCGGCTTCGCCGTCCTGTCGACGCGCTCCAGCAACGAGTTCGTGACCGACAACGTCGAACGGATCATCGAGAGCAAGACGACGGAATCCCTGCAGAACCTCGCGGCCACCCAGGCGGGCCTGCTGCGGTCGGAATTCGACACCGCGCTGAACGCCGCGCGAACGATGGCCAGCAGCTTCGCCAGCCTCGCCGACGACGGGCTGCCCGGCCATGTCCCGCCGGACAAGCGGCGCGAGGCCTTCAACGGCGTCCTGCTGTCGGTTCTGAAAAACAACCCACTGTTCAACGGCACCTATTCGGCATGGGAGCCCGACGCGCTCGACGGCCGGGACGAGGAGTTCCGCAACCGCCGCGAAACCGGCACGGACGCCACCGGCCGCTTCATCCCCTACTGGAACCGCGACCAGAACGGCCGCATCGCCATGCAGCCGCTGGTCGAGTATGACAGCCGCGACCGTCACCCCAACGGCGTGATGAAGGGCGGCTGGTACATCGGCCCGCAGGAGAATGGCCGCGAAAGCGTGCTCGACCCCCTGCCCTATGTCGTGCAGGGCAAGCAGGTGTTCCTGGCGACCCTGTCGGTGCCTGTGGTCATCGGCGGCAAGTTCCGCGGCGTGGCCGGCGCCGACTTCAACCTCGACTTCGTGCAGCAGCTGTCGACCAAGGTCAGCGCCGCGGTGTTCGACGGCCGCAGCCAGGTGGTCATCATCAGCAACATGGGGCTGATCGTCGCCCACAGCGCGCGGCCCGACCTGATCGGCCAGTCGATTTCCACCTTCGATGCCTCGTGGCAGGCCGATCTTACGAGTGTCCAGGCGGGCAAGCCGCATGTCGACATCGAAGCCTCCACCAACATGCTGCGCAGCTTCGCCCCGATCACGCTCGGCAACACCCAGAAGCCGTGGGCCGTGCTGGTCCAGGTGCCGAAGGACATCGTGCTGGCGGACAGCATGGCTCTCGCCGCCAATCTGGGTGAACGGGCCAACTCCAACATCCTGTGGCAGATCACCGTCGGCGCCCTGGTCGCGCTTGGCGCGGTCGCGGTGATGTGGGTGGTCGCCGGCGGCATCGCCCGTCCGATCCGCGCCAGCGTCAGCTTCGCCGAAGGCATCGCCGCCGGCCGCTTCGACCAGACGCTGGACATCCGGCAGGCCGACGAGGTCGGCGCGCTCGCCGACGCCCTGCGCAAGATGCTGGCCGACCTGAAGCGGATGATCGACCAGCGGGCGGAGGATCAGGCCAAGGCCGACGCCGAGCGTCGCAAGGCCATGCTGCAGCTCGCCGACAACCTGGAAGCCCAGGTGATGAATGTGGTGGACGGCGTCGACCGTGCCGCCCAGTCGATGACCGGCACCGCCCAGACGATGACCGCCACAGCGACCCAGACCAGCCAGCAGGCCGGCGTGGTCGCCAATGCCTCGCTGGATGCCAGCAGCAACGTGCAGACCGTCGCCAGCGCCACCGAGCAGCTGTCTTCCTCGATCCAGGAGATCGGCGAGCGGGTCAACCGCTCCGCCCAGATCGCCCGCGAGGCGGTGGAGGCCGCCCAGCAGGCCAACGGGCAGGTGCTCAGCCTGACCGAGGCGGCGGAGAAGATCGGCACGGTGGTGCAGTTGATCCAGGACATCGCCAGCCAGACCAACCTTCTCGCCCTCAACGCCACCATCGAGGCCGCCCGCGCCGGAGAGGCCGGCAAGGGCTTCGCCGTGGTGGCGCAGGAGGTGAAGAGCCTCGCCAGCCAGACCGCCCGCGCGACGGAGGAGATCGCCGGCCACGTCACCGGCATGCAGCGCGTCACCGACGAGACGGCAAGCGCCATCAAGGGCATCGGCGGCATCATCGCCCAGATCGACGAGATCTCCACCGCCATCGCCGCCGCGGTGGAGGAACAGGGCTCCGCCACCGCCGAGATCGCCCGCAACGTCCAGCAGGCCGCCAGCGGCACCCAGGAGGTGACCAAGACCATCGCCGACGTCCGCAGCGCCGCCATCGAGGCCGGCCATTCCGCCGAGACCGTCCTGTCGGTCTCCGGTCAGCTCGCCAGCGACGCCGGCCGCCTGCGCAGCGTGGTGAACGGCTTCCTGTCGACCATCCGCGCGGCCTGACGGGCGGACATGTCACCACAATGGAAAAGGGCTCCCCCGCCAAGCGGCGGGGGAGCCCTTTTGCTGTTTCGGACCTGTTGGTTCCGATCAGATGTGCAGCGGACGGCCGTCCACCGCCAGGGCCGCTTCCTTGACCGCTTCCGACAGAGTCGGGTGGGCGTGGCAGGTGCGGGCGACGTCTTCGGCGGACGCGCTGAACTCCATGGCCAGCACCAGCTCGCCGATCATCTCCGACACGTTCGGGCCGATCATGTGGACGCCCAGCACCTGATCGGTGGAGGCATCCGACAGGATCTTCACGAAGCCGTCGGTGTTGCCGCCGGCACGGGCGCGGCCGTTGGCGGTGAACGGGAACTTGCCGGCCTTGTAGGCGACGCCCGCGGCCTTCAGCTGCTCCTCGGTCTTGCCGACGGCGGCGACTTCCGGCCAGGTGTAGACGACGCCGGGGACGAGGTCGTGGTTGACGTGGCTCTTCTGGCCGGCCAGCTGCTCGGCCAGCGCGACGCCCTCTTCCTCGGCCTTGTGGGCCAGCATCGGGCCTTCCACCACGTCGCCGATGGCGTAGATGCCCGGCACGTTGGTCTGGAAATGGCCGTCGATCTTGACGCGGCCGCGCTCCAGCTCGACGCCCACCGTCTCCAGGCCGAGGCCTTCGGTGTAGGGGCGGCGGCCGATGGCGACCAGCACGGTGTCGGCCTCGATGGTCTGCGCCTCGCCGCCGGCGGCGGGCTCGACCGTCAGGGTCACGCCGGTCTCGGTCACCGACGCGCCGGTCACCTTGGTGCTCAGCTTGAAGTCCATGCCCTGCTTGGCGAAGATGCGCTGGGCCTGCTTCGACAGCTCGTTGTCCATGGTCGGCAGCACGCGGTCGAGATACTCGACCACCGTCACCTTGGCGCCCAGGCGGCCCCAGACGGAGCCCAGTTCCAGGCCGATGACGCCGCCGCCGATGACGACCAGATGCTTCGGCACCTCCGGCAGAGTCAGGGCGCCGGTGGAGGACACCACGCGCTTCTCGTCGATGGCGATGCCCGGCAGCGGGGTCACGTCCGAACCGGTGGCGATGACGATCGCCTTCGACGCGGTGATCGTGCCGACGCCCTCGACCTCGACGGTGTTCGGGGCGGTGATCTTGCCGGCGCCCTTCAGCCAGGCGATCTTGTTCTTCTTGAACAGGAACTCGATGCCGGTGACGTTGTCCTTAACGACCTTGTCCTTGTGGGCCAGCATGCCGGGCAGGTCCAGGTCGACGCTGCCGACCTTGATGCCGAACTTGGCAAGGCCGTGGGCCGCTTCCTCGAACTTCTCCGACGCCGCCAGCAGAGCCTTGGACGGGATACAGCCGACGTTCAGGCAGGTGCCGCCCAGTGTCCCGCGCTTTTCCACGCAGGCAACCTTGAAGCCGAGCTGCGCCGCGCGGATCGCGCAGACATACCCGCCGGGACCGCCGCCGATCACAACGACGTCAAAAGTGCTTTCAGCCATGAGAGGCTTTCCTTTCGCCATTCTTGCTCGTTGCCAAAAGCCGTCCCATCCAGCGGGGAGGGCCGCGAGATATTCCGCGGGGCGATTTATGCCCGCGCTCACGCCCCGTGGCAACGGGACACTTCGTCTCTGGGTGCAGGGTTGCGGCCGGAATCGGATTTCGGAATGTCTCTGCCGAAGCGAAGGGCACCACCTTTGCGCAAGCCCCCTCCCCCTTCGAGTGCGGAAACCTTTACGGCCCCGCTTGCGTTCCAGTCGGCATCACACTGCCACCGCAACGGAGACCACCATGACCACCGTCAAGAAGTTCGCCCTGCTCGCCGTCCTCGGCACGCTGCTGGGCACCACGCTGGCCGCCTGCAACACGGTCGAGGGCGCCGGCCAGGACGTGCAGGCCGGTGGCCGCGCCATCGAACGGGGCGCCGACAACGTCCAGAAGAAGATGTGAATCGGCATTCGGCTCGGCCTTGGAAATCCATCCTTTCCAAGGCCGACGACGGAACAGCCACCAACAAGACAGCCATGGAGCCCGATGCGGTTCGGATCGACCGCATCGGGCTCCATGGCTGTTTTGGTGTGACGGCCGGAGCGGCGCGTCACGTCGGTCCCGGCATCCCGCGATGCGGGTCAGCGGCTCCTGGCCTTGCGCGCCGCATAGCGGGCATCGCGGGCGGCCTTCGCCTCGGCTGCCGTCGCCACCTGGCGCTTGGCCTGTTCGGCGATCTCCTGGGCGGCCAGCGCCTCGCGGGCGGCCCGCTCGGCCTGTTCCGCCTGCAACGCTTCCTGTTCGGCAGCCTTGCGGGCTTCGCGCGCCGCATTGCGTTCGGCCTCACGGGCCTCACGGGCCACGCGGACGGCGCGCCGGGCCTCTTCGCGCTCCGCGAAGATCGGATCGTTCACACCGGGCTGCGCCTTGAACTTGTCCAGCAGTGCCTTCTTCGCGCCGGCGGCGGCGCTCAGACGCTCCGAAAGCCCTGCATTCTTAAAGCCGTTCATTTCCATCCATTTCGTGAATTTCCCCGTACCCTCGGGAAGATCATCCTCGGGAGGATCAACCTTGGGAAGATCGGGGGGCCGGTCGGGCCGGGCATCGTCAACCGAGGTGGCGGGTACAAAAAAAGGCGGCCGAAGCCGCCCTTTCTCTTCGAACCTGCTGCGCTCAGAGAGCGCGGAGGTTCTCGGCCGCAACCTTGCCGCGGCGCGGATCGCGGATCGCGTCGAAGGACAGCTTCTGGCCTTCGCCGAGGTTGCTGATCCCGGCGCGCTCGACGGCGGAGATGTGGACGAACACGTCGGCCGTGCCGTCTTCCGGCTGGATGAAGCCGAAGCCCTTGGTGGAGTTGAAAAACTTGACGGTTCCGATAGCCATGGGTCAGTTCCCTTCCTGGCGTTGCGCCGCGCGAGTTTGCGCTGGCGCATCAATTTCACTTCGGGGAAGAGACCCAGATCCGCGTGACGGATCAGAATAACAAAGCCCAGAGCAACGTCGACCATCCATAGATGGGGCAGGCATCGGCGGTTTACAAGCGACAATCGACTCTCGCCGCCGATGCATGCCCGATTGTCTCAGCTCTTCATGCGTTTGATGGTGTTGGTCGTGCTCTGGCCCTGGACCAGTTCGGCCAGCACCACTTTCCCGCCATAGCTCTGGACGAAATCCGCCCCCACCACCGTGGCGATGGTGTAGTCCGCCCCCTTGACCAGCACGTCGGGACGCAGGGCGTGGATCAGCATTTCCGGCGTGTCCTCGCCGAAGATCACCACCAGATCGACGCAGCCCAGCGACGCCAGCACCGTGGCGCGCGCCGTCTCGTTCTGCACCGGCCGGCTGTCGCCCTTCAGCCGCTTCACCGACGCATCGCTGTTCAGCCCGACCACCAGCACGTCGCAAGCCGCGCGGGCCTGTTTCAGCAGCGAGATGTGGCCGGGGTGCAGCAGGTCGAAACAGCCGTTGGTGAAGCCCACCCGCTTGCCGCGCAGCCGCCAGCGCTCCGCCCGTTCCGCCGCGGCGTCGCGGGTCAGCACCTTTTCCTCGCCGTGGCGCCATTCCTGCTCGTGCAGGCCGGACAGCAGCTCGGCCGAACGGACCACCGCGGTGCCGACCTTGCCCACCACGATGCCGGCCGCCAGATTGGCCAGCCGCGCCGAATCGACCAGATCGATCCCCACCGACAGCGCGGCGGTCAGCGTCGCCACCACCGTGTCGCCGGCGCCCGACACGTCGAACACCTCGCGCGCTTCGGCCGGCAGATGCACCGCCTCCTCGGCCGTCACCACCGACATGCCCTGTTCGCTGCGGGTGGCGACGACGGCGCCGATGCCGCAGGTGGCGATCAGGTGACGCGCGGCGGCGATCACCTCCTCGTCCGTGCGGGCCGGCAGGCCGGTGGCCTCCATCAGCTCCTTGCGGTTGGGCGTGACGATGTCGGCCCCGCGATAGCGGCGGTAGTCGCGCCCCTTCGGGTCCACCACCACGGTGCGCCCGGCCTCCCGCGCGGCGGCGATCACCGCCACCACCAGCTCGTCGGTCAGCACGCCCTTGCCGTAATCGGACAGGATGACGCCGCCCACCTCGGGCAGCAGGTCGCGCACGCGCTCCAGCACGCGGTCGGCGACGGTGATCGGCACCACCGTTTCGATGTCGGTGCGCAAAAGCTGCTGCTGGCCGGCGATGAAACGGGTCTTGACCGTGGTCTGGCGCCCCTCCTCCATCACGATGGCGCCGTCGCTGACGCCCTCGCGCCGCAGCAGGGCCAGGAGGTCGGCGCCGATGCCGTCGCGCCCCACCACCGAGACGAAGCGGCAATCCGCCTCCAGCGCCACCAGATTGGCGGCGACGTTGCCGGCGCCGCCCAGCTTGGGCACTTCGCGGTCCACGCGCAGGACGGGGATCGGCGCCTCCGGCGACACCCGGTCCACCGAACCATAGACGAAACGGTCGAGCATCACGTCGCCAAGGCACAGCACGTTGGCGCGCGACAGGGTGTCGATGTGACGGGCAAGGTCGCTCATGGCGCCTGTCTTACCAATGCCAAAGCGGTAACGCCAGCGGATCGGGGCCTCCGAACTGGTGACGCTCGTTTGTCACCGTCGTACGATGGCGTTCCGGCAACACCCCCCTCCCATTCCCGCTGGTCCCCCGCATGTCCCGTTCCACCGTCGCGACCAGCCTGTCTGCCAAGCTGCTGCTGCTCACCATCCTGTTCGTGCTGCTGGCGGAGGTGCTGATCTACACCCCCTCCATCGCCCGTTTCCGCATGAGCTACCTGGAGGAGCGGCTGGCCGCCGCCCACATCGCGGCATTGTCGGTGGAGGCGGCGCCCGACCTGATGGTGACGAAGGAGTTGCAGGCGAAGCTGCTGGCCTACACCGGCACCCACGTCATCGACCTGATCCAGCCCGGCGCCCGCGTCTACATGCTGTCCAGCCCGATGCCGCCGCGGGTCGATGCGGTGTACGACCTGCGCGGCACCGGCATGGGCATGCAGTTCGTCGATGCCGGCAACGCCCTGTGGCTAGCCCTGGAGGGCGCGCTGGGGGGCGCTCTCGGGCCGCGCGACCGGGTGATCCGGGTGATCGACCGCTCGCCCAACGACCCGGCCCAGCGCGTCGAGGTGACGATGGACGAACGGCCGCTGATCGACGCCATGCTCGACTTCTCCCGCCGCATCCTGGCGGTGTCGGTCGCCATCTCGCTGATCGCGGCGATCCTGGTCTATGTCACGCTGCATGCCCTGCTGGTGCGGCCGATGCGCCGGCTGACCGCCGAGGTCGTCGCCTTCCGCCGCGATCCCGACGGCGCCCCGCCGCTGGTGCCCGGCAGCCGCAGCGACGAGATCGGCGTGGCGGAGCGCGAGCTTGCCGCCATGCAGGGCACGGTGCGCGCGGCGTTGCGCCAGCGCGAACGGCTCGCCACGCTCGGCACCGCGGTGGCGAAGATCAACCACGACCTGCGCGGCATCCTCTCCACCGCCTCCCTCCTGTCTGAGCGGCTGACCGAGAGCGCCGATCCGGAAGTGCGGCGGGTGACGCCGCGGCTGGTCGCCTCGCTCGACCGGGCGGTGGAGCTGTGCAGCCAGACCCTGTCCTTCACCCGCGACGGCGTGTTGCCGCTCAGCCCCGCGCCCACCGACCTGCACCGGCTGGCCGAGGAGACGGGGGCCGAGGTGCTCGCCACCGCCCGTCCCGACGGCGGCCGGGTGGAAGCGGAATGGATCAACGACATCCCCGCCGGCACCCTGGCCCAGGTCGATGCCGCCCAGCTCGGCCGCGCCCTGGTCAATCTCGGCCGCAACGCGGTGCAGGCCGGCGCCGACCGGGTGCGCCTCTCCGCCCAGGCCGGGCGCGCAGGCGCGCTCACCCTGACCATCGCCGACAACGGTCCCGGCCTCGCCCCGCGCGCACGGGAAAACCTGTTCCAGCCCTTCGCCGGATCGGCGCGGGCCGGCGGGATCGGCCTCGGCCTCGCCATCGCGCGCGAGGTGCTGCGCGCCCATGGCGGGGATCTCAGGCTGGTGGAGAGCGATGCCGCCGGAACGGCCTTCGCCCTTGACATACCGCAATGCAACGCGGACACCGATCCTGTAGCTGTTGCAGCGCACAAGTCGTTTGTGTCGCATTGATTCCGCGGGCTCCCTCCCGCAGAATTCCTTCAACAGCGAAGCGTTCGCGGGCAGCCCGGCGGGGCGGGAGGCGGGCGCTTCCACCCTGACAACGCCTTGTTCTGAAAGGACTCCGGGACGTGAAAGCCTTCTCCTTCTGGATCAACCCCATCCTCGCCGGCATCATGGCATTCGTCGGCCTGCTCGCCTCTTCGCGCGCGGCGGACGAAGCCTTCGCGGCCGGCGGTCTGATCGTTTTCCTCGGCTGCGTGCTCTTCATCTTCGCGTCGATCGGCCGCTATTTCGACCGCATGGGCTCCGCCCACTGACCAAGCCTACAGGCGACCGCTAACGCGATGGCCGGGTGAAAGACCCGGGGGGCAGGCGCCCAACACAAGCGGGTGCCACATGGCTCTGAACATGGCATGGGACCCCAACGCCTTCGCGACGATTGACGTCCTGCGCCGTCGTCCTGTCATGGACCTGACGGCGGCGCTTCCCTTCTCCCTGGCTCCGAACACCATCGTCGATCTCGGCTGCGGTGCCGGTCAGCTGTCCCGGCTGCTGGCGACGCGCTGGCCGCTGGCCGACGTGCTGGCGGTCGACCAGTCCCCGGCGATGCTGCGCTGGGCGGCCGACACGCCGTCGCGCGTGCGCTACCAGCAGGCCGATCTGACCGTCTGGCGCCCGCACTGGCCGGCGGATCTCGTCATCTCCGCGGGTGGGCTGCAGCATGTCGCCGGGCACGAGCGGCTGTTCCCCGACCTGCTGCAAGCGCTCGGCCCCGGCGGCGTGCTCGCCGTCGCCCTGCCCCGCCCGCAGGACCAGACCGCCCACCGCCTGCTGCTGGACACGGCTGCCGACGGCCCCTGGTCCGACCGGCTGCACGGCGCCTGGCCCGCCGCCCAATCAATCGGTGGCCGGAGCTATGGCCCGCAGGATTACTATGACTGGCTCAGCCCGCAGGGCGCCGCCATCGATCTGTGGGAGACCGAGTATTTCCATGCGCTGGACGGCGACGTGCCGCTGCTGCAATGGCTGCATCAGTCGGAGCTGGTCCCGGTGATGGACCGCCTGACCGGCCCCGAACTCGACCGCTTCCTCGCCGCCTACCGCCGCCGGCTGGAAACCGCCTATCCCGAACATTCCAGCGGCAGCGCGCTGATCCCGACCCAATGGCTGTTCATGGTGGTGCGGGTGTAGGGAGGGTTCGCATGCGGCCCCCTCCCTAACCCTCCCCCTCTTCGAGGGAGAGGGGACTGCCGTCGCCTCGCAAACTCCCCCCTCTACCGCCGAAGGCGGGGGAGGGAGGGACCCGCGGCGGAGCCGTGGGAGGGAGGGGGCAAAGCAACCCGCCCCGCTTCAAACCTCGTCGATGTAGCTCAGCAGCGGCTGCCAGTCACCGCGATGCTCGGCGGCGCGCTTGCCCGGCATGTCGAACAGGCTGAGACCGCTTTCCGCCGCATCGGCATAGATCTGGCTGTCGCGCAGCCGGGTCACCACCTGATGGCCGATGCCGCCCAGGAAGCGGTCCAGCCGGTCGGCGGCCTTGGTGCGGGCGCGCATGCGGTTGCCGACCACCGCCACAATGGTCTTCTTCTTGGCGATCCGCTTCAGCTCGTCCAGCTTGGTGAGGAAGCGCTGGGTCGCCTGCTCGTCGAAGGCGCCGGGCAGCACCGGCAGCACGACGATGTCGGCCATCTTCACCAGATCCTCGATCTGCCTGGTCTTCAGCGCGGCGGGCGCGTCGATCACCAGCCGCTTGGTGCCGCGCGGCGTGTCGGTGAAGTCCTTGGCCCAATCGAGCCCGACCAGCAGCGGCGCCTTCTCCGGCCGGCGCTCCAGCCAGCCGAGCGAGGAGCGCTGACGGTCGACGTCGGCCAGCACGGTCGGCAGGCCCGCCGCGGCGGACGCGGCGGCGAGGTGGGTGGCGACGGTCGTCTTGCCGCAGCCGCCCTTGATGTTGGCGACGAGGATCGTGAGCATGGCCGTGGACTCTACACTGCGGCGTCCGGCTTCGACCAGAAATGCTTGGTGTCGATGAAATCATGCCACAGGGCCACCAGCGCCGCCTCGGTGTCGGCCACCCCGCGGGCGTGCCAGCCGATGACGATGCCGGCGGCGCGCGGCTCGCCGGGGGCAGACCGGCTGCCGTCGTCGTGCAGCTCGTGCAGAAGCCGGGTCGCCGTCGCCACGTCGTTCAGATGCCCCAGCGCATCCTGGAAGGCGGCGAGCTGCTGGATGTAGCGGCGCACCGGCTTGTCGTCATACAGGCTGCGGAAGAACTCCACGGCATAGCGCAGCTTCTTCAAGGCGATGCGCAGCTGGTGGCGCTGGGCCACCGGCAGATGGGCGAAGCCGTGGCCGGCCCGTTTGGCCTTCTTGTGGCGCTTGTTCAGCAGATGGTCGGCCAGCCCGATCACCGGCTGGAACAGCCGCACCGATTCCTCGCTGACCGGCTGGTCGCGCCAGCCGCGCTTCTCCACCCAGCTGCCGACGCCCAGCAGGAAGGCGGTGTAACGCTCGGACCGGATCGCCTCGCGCACGCCCTCATAGGCGCGCAGCCGCTTTGCCTCTGCCGCCGCCGCCAGCGTGTCGAGATCCTCCACCGCCGAGCGGCCATGGCCGTCGGCCTTGTGGAAGGCGTCGCGCACCGGCGCCAGCAGTTCCTCGCCGAACACGTCCCAGTCGCGCGCCGGCCCCAGGCTGCCGGCCAGCCACTTGATCTCGCCGACCAGCCACAGATATTGCGCGGCCGGAATGAAGGGCCGGAACAGCGCGGTGGCCGAGCGCAGCCGGCGCAGCGCGACGCGCATCTGGTGCACGCCCTCCGGATCCTCGCCGGCCAGCGTCACCGCCTCGTTCGCCACCATGTGGGCGAGGCAGGCGCGGACGATGCGGGCGACCGCCCCCTCCACCGTCGTCTCGGGGTCGAGCAGCAGCTTTTCCGCCTTCAGCGCCTTGTCCGCGGCGCCGTTCGCCAGCGCATGGCCGCGTTCCGCCTTGGTCCGCATCTCCAGCCGCAGCGGGGCGGACTTGGTCAGCTCCTGCGCCAGATCGTAGAGCGCGGCGGGCGTGCCGCTTTTCAGTTCGAGTTCGACCTCGCACAGGTCGCGCGACCGGCCGTCGGGCAGTTCGATCCGGCCGCGGTCGAAGGCGACCTCGATCAGGGCCGCATCGTCGCCGTCGCCCAGCGTCACGTCCTGCGTGGTCCGTTCGACGATGGAGGTGAAGACCGGCCGCAATTCCCTGTCGCTGAGCGACCCCAGCAGCTCGATAGCGGCGCCGTCGGCGATCAGCGTCAGGTCGGGGGCGGCGGAGGTCACCGCGCATTCCCACTCGCCGCGCCCCAGCCCGTCCTCGTCCGGCGCGGACTTGACCGTCTGGACATAGCCGTCGCCGGTCTTGCGCACCCGCAGCGTCACCTTGCGCGCGGCGAGCCGGCGGTCCTCGGTGTCGTAATAGGTGCTTTCCAGGGTCCGCGTCACCGCCGGCCCGGACGTCCGGTCTGCGATGGCGGAAGCGGCGCGCAGCCCGTCGAAGTCTTCCGGCTTCGCCGCCAGCTTCAGTTCCGTCTCGCGGTTGATCTCGGCCTCAGCCATCGCCTGCGCTTCAACCCCCGTTTTGCGGCCCATTGGCCTACAGTTGGGTGTTTGCACAGCCTATGGACAGGGTCAAGTTACGGAAATGTTGCAGGAGCCTGCGGTTGCGGTACTCCCCGCCCCTGCATCCCGGTCCGTTTCGAGATAACCGGAACGAAGCGTGGCGGACGCGGTTGGGGCATGCGGTTGCAGGGTCATTATGCCCCATTTCACCCCACCCCTGGGGCGTTGCAAAGCGTGCAGGCCTGTGGTTGGGTTCCCGCAAACTGAAACGGCCTGTCCCCGTTGGGGAGGGGCCATAATTGGGGAAGTGTGAAGATGACCGATTTCAACACGATCGACGACCTCGAGGTGAGCGGCAAGACGGTGCTGGTCCGCGCCGACCTGAACGTTCCGATGCAGGACGGCAAGGTGTCCGACACCACCCGCATCGACCGCCTCGCCCCCACCCTGAAGGAGCTGTCCTCCAAGGGCGCCAAGGTCGTGGTCCTGTCGCATTTCGGTCGCCCGAAGAACGGCCCGGACGCCAAGAACTCCCTGCGCAACGTGCTGGACGCGCTCAGCGCCGCCGTCGGCCAGAAGGTCGCCTTCGCCGAGGATTGCGTCGGCGACAAGGCCAAGGAGGCCATCGCCAAGGTGCATGACGGCGCCATCGTGCTGCTGGAGAACACCCGCTTCCACGCCGAAGAGGAAAAGAACGACCCGGCTTTCGCCAAGCAGATGGCCGAGCTGGGCGACCTCTACGTCAACGACGCCTTCTCCGCCGCGCACCGCGCCCATGCCTCGACCGAGGGTGTCGCCCGCCTGCTGCCCAGCGCCGCCGGCCGCCTGATGGAAGCCGAGCTGAAGGCCCTGACGCTCGCGCTGGAGAAGCCGGAGCGTCCGGTCGCCGCCGTCGTCGGCGGTGCGAAGATCTCCACCAAGCTGGAGTTGCTCGGCAACATGGTCCGCAAGGTGGACCTGCTGGTGCTGGGCGGCGGCATGGCCAACACCTTCCTGTTCGCCCAGGGCACCGACGTCGGCGCTTCGCTGTGCGAGAAGGACATGGCCGACCAGGCCCGCGCCATCATGGCGACTGCCAAGGAAGCCAACTGCGAGATCCTGCTGCCGAAGGACTTCGTCGTCGCCAAGGAGTTCAAGGCCGGCGCCGCCAACCGCGTCGTCGCCTTCGACGCCATCGGCGCTGACGAGATGGCTCTCGACATCGGCCCGGCCACCGTCGAGTTCCTGGGCGTGAAGCTGCAGGGCGCCAAGACCATCGTCTGGAACGGCCCGCTCGGCGCCTTCGAAATCCAGCCCTTCGACGCCGGCACCAACGCGGTGGCCGGTCTGGTCGCGGCCCGCACCGAATCGGGCGGCCTGCTGTCGGTCGCCGGCGGCGGCGACACCGTCGCGGCGCTGGCCCATGCCGGTGCCGAGGACAAGTTCACCTACGTGTCCGCCGCCGGCGGCGCCTTCCTGGAATGGCTGGAAGGCAAGGAACTGCCGGGTGTGGCGGCACTGAAGAAGTAAGCGGTTCCACGGGATCGCGAACGAAAAGGCCTCGGGAAATTTTCATATCTCGAGGCCTTTTCTGAATTTTATCGGAATACTCTTGTTAGAGGTTGTAGATTTTTAAAATATCACGATCTTTCGCTTCTTTGCTTTTTACTGAAATCATCGAGCTTGAAAATCTCAATTGTTGTTTTCGCAGTTCTAAGGGCCAACGCAAGAGCCAGAAGCCAGAACGCTACTAACTGCTGAGAATGTCTTCCCGTGTTCGCCTTTTCACTTCTTGCTTTTTCAATTCCTATCTTGCCTTTTCTGATATCGGTCAATTGTCTTTCAAATTCGTGGAACCGGACATATACATCTCGAGAGAGATCAAATTCTTTCTTTATGATCTCAGAAATGTCGGAATAACTTAGCGCCGAAATATCTGCACTACTATATTCGTCAATAAATTCACAATACCTTTCCTGCCTGGCCACCCTTCTCTGCGCAAAGCCATCTCCCTGGCCCCATTTTAAGTTACAGTTACTTACAACATATTCTTTCGATCCCGACGTAAACTCTTTGCTTGTTTTATTTATGTATTCAATTACCTGTGCCTCACTGTCTTTCAAAATACTATATTCCACACCCGATATACCATACAATGCATAAACACTAATAAGAATAGTCATGTACTCAATTAACTTGGCGTCGAACGAACGTATCCAACCAAGAAACGAGAGGCACACAACCTCAACGTTAAACAAAACTGCGCTTGATACGAAGAACATAACAACAGATTTTTCCAATGCAACCTCTGGCCATCTTTCGACAGCCTTCATAATAAAGAAATAGAATATAGCATAGTTAACAAATACATAAATAATGTATCTAACCATTACTTGAGCAACGAAATCATCTGGCACATTTATGTTAACTAGGCCCCTTTTTGCTTCTTTGCTTTTTTCTTTATGATTGTCAAATTTATCTGAATATCTTTTTCGTAGTTTGTCAAAAAAGCTCAATGATGCCATAACAACATCCTCGACGAAATTAGAAAGGATGACAGCCATAGAATCCGCAATAAATTAAGCGCAAGACATAATTGAAGCAATTTGGTCAGTGAATACAGAGGTATTCAGCTCTGAAAAGGAACTGGTCAAAAGCTTAATTTCCTAATCCACTCCGCCATTCCCTGATCGTCCAGCGCATATTGTCCGCGCGCCGACCGCCACAGGATGTTCTTCTGCCGCAAGGCCTCGATGGCTGCCTGCACGGCCGGCGGCTCCACCGCTTCGCCAACCACATCGGCGTAGGCCTGCAACGCCGGTGCGGAAAAGGGTGCGGATTGCGGCCCCTCCACCGCCAGCCGTTCGACCACCGCCTGCTGCAACGGCGACAGCCCGGACCAAGCGGACTCATAATCGTCCCACACCCGCTGGCGAATCTCGGTCGCCCCGTTCGCCAGCGCCCGTTTCAATTCGCCGGCATCGCCGACCAGCAGCGCCGCGTCCGACAAGATTCGCATCAGGGTTTCCGGTTGCCGCCCCACCGCGTCGAAGGCCGCGAAGACATCGTCGGCATCGAACCGGTTGCCCTCGGCCAGCCGGTCGTTGATCCAGGCCGAGTAGGCGTCGGTATAGGCGCGGTCGAGCAGTGGAAAGCTGCGCACGCTCGTCCCGAAAAAGGGCTGGTCGCGGTTCAGCACCAGCCGGCTCAGCTTGTCGCGGTGCGATCCCGTCAGCACGATCATCAGGTTCGGACCGTCGCGGGCATCGTCCCTGGTGTTCAGCCGGTCGCGCGCCGCCTTCAGCGCGAACATGGCGTTCAGCCCGGCCTCCGTCGTCAGCGCATGCTGCGCCTCATCCACCAGCAGGGCGATGCGCTTGTGCGTCCGCTCCAGCAGGGCTTCCAGCGCGTCGGCCAGCGTCGTCCCCTGCGCCTGTCCGATCCGGTCGATGTCGACCGACACGCCGCCGACCCCCAGCTTGGCAAGGCCGACCGCCCGCGCCGCCTTCACCGGGATGCTGTCGGCCCGGCGAAGTTCGGCCTTCAGCGCCTCCGCGATCAGATGCGCGGGATCGGCCGCCATGTCCGCCCACAGATCGACATAGACCGACAGGATGCCGCGATTCTCCAACTCCGGCCCCAGGTCGTGGCGCAGGAAGGTGCTCTTCCCGGTGCGCCGCGGTGCTGCCAGACACAGCGTCGGCTCCGCCCCGATCGGCGCGTCCCCCGTCACGATGTCGGCCAGGGACGCCGCCAGCTTCGGCCGGTGGAACAGGAACTTCTGCGCAGCTGAGGAGGTAGGGGCAGAGGGCACGGGCGGCCTCATTAAGAACCAATTATATTCCAGACCATAATTTATAGTCCGAAAAATAATCGTCAATAGTCCGCTGCGGACTGCGTAACGCCCCCCACCCGCGAACCGTTTCCCCTTGCATCCGCCCGCGCGAATCTCCATAACAGCCGCGGGAGGCTGGCGTCGGACGAGTCCCTCGCCAACCCGGTCAGGTCCGGAAGGAAGCAGCCGCAACGAGTTACGGCTCGGGTCGTTCGTCCAGTCTCCCACCCTATCCGAAAATTGCGAGCACGAAACAGACGGCGACAGCGCGGCGCCGGGACGCTATCCTGCGGCCCGAAATTCCCCTCCCGTCGTTTCGACAGGCCAGCCGCGTGACCGATACAACTGCCGTTTCTGGCGCCGAAATCACCGCCGCTTCCGCTCCCGCCACCGGGCAGGCTTACCGGGTGCTGGCGCGCAAATACCGGCCGAAGACCTTCGACGAGCTGATCGGTCAGGACGCGCTGGTCCGCACCCTGACCAACGCCATCCAGTCCGGCCGCATCGCCCAGGCTTTCATGCTGACCGGCGTGCGCGGCGTCGGCAAGACCACCACCGCACGCATCATCGCCCGCGCGCTGAACTGCACCGGCCCGGACGGCACCGGCGGGCCGACGGTCAGCCCCTGCGGCGTCTGCGACAACTGCCGCGCCATCGCGGAAGACCGCCACGTCGACGTGATGGAAATGGACGCCGCCAGCCACACCGGCGTCGACGACATCCGCGAGATCATCGACGGCGTGCGCTACTCGCCCGTCTCGGCCCGCTACAAGCTCTACATCATCGACGAGGTTCACATGCTGTCGAAGAGCGCGTTCAACGCGCTCCTGAAGACGCTTGAGGAACCGCCGAGCCATGTGAAGTTCGTCTTCGCCACCACCGAGATCCGCAAGGTCCCGGTCACGGTGCTGTCGCGCTGCCAGCGCTTCGACCTGCGCCGCGTCGACGCCCAGGTGCTGAAGGAGCATTTCACCCGCATCACCGCCATGGAAGGCGCGGAGATCGAGGGCGACGCCGCCGCCTTGATCGCGCGGGCCGCCGACGGGTCGGTGCGCGACGGGCTGTCGCTGCTCGATCAGGCCATCGCGCTGGCCGCCGGCACCGTCACCGCGCAGCAGGTGCGCGATATGCTGGGTCTGGCCGACCGCACCCGCGTCATCGACCTGTTCGAGGCCGCCGTCTCCGCCCGCCCGGCCGAGGCGATGGACATCCTGGCCGACCTGCACCGCGTCGGTGCGGATCCGGTGGTGATCCTGCAGGACCTGCTGGACCTCGTCCACAATCTGACCCGGCTGAAGGTGGTGCCCGACAGCGCCAACGACCCGTCCCTGCCGGAGGCGGAGCGCACGCGCGGATCCTCCCTGTCGACCAAGCTCGGCATGCCGGCGCTGACCCGCGCGTGGCAGCTTCTGTTGAAGGGGCTGAACGAGGTGCAGGCCGCCCCGGTGCCGCAACAGGCGCTGGAGATGGTGATCGTCCGCCTGTCCTACGCCGCCGACCTGCCGACGCCGGGCGAGCTGATCCGCCAGTTCCAGGCCCAGCAGGGCAATGGTGGGGCCAATGCCGGAGGCGGCGCGCCGATGGGCCGCGGCCCCGGCGGTGGCGGCGGCCCGGTCGCGGTCGCCGGCCAGTCTACGCACGCCGTGGCCCGCTCCATGGGCTCGGCCCAGCCGCAGAGCGCCCCGGTGGCGCAGGCGGCCCCCGCCCCCGCCGCCACTCCGGCCCCTATTGCGGCCGGCGAGGAGCTGTCGCCGATGCCGCACGACTTCCGTGCGCTGGTGCAGCTGTTCTCCGACCGGCGCGAGGGCGCGCTCTACGGCTATCTGCTGGAGACGGTCCAGCTGGTCCGCATGGAGCCGGGCCGGCTGGAGCTGAAGCTCCGCCCCGCCGCCCCGCCGACCCTGCCGGCCAAGGTCGGGCAGTTCCTGACCGAATGGACCGGCCATCGCTGGATCGTCGCCCTGTCCGAAGGCCCGGCACAGCCGACTCTGGCGGAGCAGGATCAGGCCGAAAAGCACCGCGCCTGGGCGGAGGCGCAGGCCAACCCGGTGGTGCGCGCCGTGCTCGACGCCTTCAGCGGCGCGAAGATCATCGACGTCCGCGACCTCGCCGAAGTTGCCGCGGCGGAGAGCGCGGCGGTTGCGGATGACGGCGAGACACCCGATTTCATGGTTCAGCAGCAGGACGATGGGGTCTATTACCCCCTCGACGACGAAGGAGAGTACTGACCGATGAAGAATATCGGCAACATGATGAAGCAGGCCCAGCAGATGCAGGCCAAGATGCAGGAAATGCAGGCGAGCCTGGAGCAGGTCGAAGTGACCGGCCAGAGCGCCGCCGGCATGGTCGTCGTGACCGTCAACGGCAAGAGCGAGATGAAGAAGGTCAAGCTCGACAAGTCCGTCGTCGATCCCGAGGACGTCGAGGTGCTGGAGGACCTGATCGTCGCCGCCTTCAACGATGCCAAGAAGAAGGTCGAACAGCACGTCGCCGAGGAAACCTCGAAGATGATGGGCGGCCTGAAGCTGCCCCCCGGCATGAAGCTGCCGTTCTGATTTCTTGCCCTCTCCCGCCCCGGGAGAGGAAGGGGACCCGCCGAAGGCGGGGAGGGTGAGGGGTGATCCGGACATGGATCCCCTGATCCTCGCATCACCCCTCACCCTTCCCATGGCTGACGCCATGGGCCCCTTCCCTCTCCCGGGGCGGGAGAGGGAGTTATGTGTCGGCCGCCAAGTGAATGATCGGACCTGAAATCGAACGCCTGATCCAGTTGCTGTCCAAGCTGCCGGGACTCGGTCCACGGTCGGCGCGGCGGGCGGCACTGCATCTGATGAAGCGGCGGGACAGCCTGCTGGTGCCGTTGTCGGAGGCAATGGCGGCGGCCGGCGAGTCGATTCGCGCCTGCTCCATCTGCGGCAACCTGGACAGCCGCGACCCCTGCACCATCTGCTCCGACCCCGCCCGCGACCGCTCGGTCATCTGCGTGGTGGAGGATGCCGGCGACCTGTGGGCACTGGAACGCACCCGCGCCTTCCGCGGCACCTACCATGTGCTGGGCGGCCTGCTGTCGGCCCTGCAGGGTGTCGGCCCCGACGACCTCAACATCGCCGGCCTCGCCGAACGCGCCAAGGACCCGGCGGTGCGCGAGATCATCCTGGCGCTCAACGCCACCGTCGACGGCCAGACCACAGCCCATGTGGTGACCGACCGGCTGACCGACTCCGACGTCTCGGTCTCCCGCCTCGCCCACGGCGTCCCCGTCGGCGGCGAACTGGACTATCTCGACGACGGCACGCTGACCGCGGCGCTGAAGGCACGGCGGCCGTTGTAACAGCGGCCCCGCGCCTGGGACGTACACCGCCGTACGCCCCCGCATTTCACGCATCGCCAACCGCCGTACGCCGCACTTCACGAAGCCGCCCCTGCTCCCCGCGCACCTGCGCTGGCACGTACACCCGCCTGCCGACCATGGTCCTTCGCAATCCGCATCCCCCGCGAAGGCACCATCCCGATGAGCACCCTCCGCAAACTCCCCATCGCACTTCGCATCCTGCTGGGGTTTTCCCCCTGGCTGCTGTTCGGCGCCGTCCTGCCGCTCGCCGGACTGTTGCCGGCCTCGCTGACGGCGCTGGCGGCCAGTCTCGCCCTCTGCATCCTCGACCGGCTGCGCGGCTCCTACAAGGCGCCGGAGCTGGTCGCCGCCGCCTTCTTCGCCGCCCTGCCGCTCTGCGCACCGCTGGGCTGGGACTGGCCGGTGCACAATCTGGGCTTCGCCATCCATCTGGCGCTGTCGGCCATGGCCTTCGGCAGCATCGCCATCGGCAGCCCCTTCACCCTGCAATATGCCCGCGACGACTGGCCCCGCGAGTATTGGCACCTGCCGCAGTTCGTCGCCGTCAACCGGCTGATGACGGCGGTGTGGGGCGTGCTGTTCCTGGTCGGCGGGCTCGGCTTCGCCGCCCTGCCCGGCTGGGAAGCCCCGGTCTCCATCGGCGCCAGCGCGCTGGGCATGGTCGCCAACCGGCTGCTGCCGAACTGGCTGGTCACGATGGGAATGCGCCGCCGGCTCAGCGACTCCGACCCGCACCCTTGGCCGGCCCCCGCGATCCTGAACCGGACGCGCACCGCCCCCAGTGAACGCGACGTGGTGGTGGTCGGCTCCGGCATCGGCGGGCTGACGGCGGCGGCGCTGCTGGCACGGGCCGGGGCGCGGGTCACGGTTCTGGAGGCGCATGACCGCCCCGGCGGCTTCTGCACCAGTTGGACGGTCAAAGCCCGCAACCGCGGCGAAGCGGGTGCCGAGCCCTTCCGCTACGTCTTCGATGCCGGCGTCCACGACATCAGCGGCGCCCAACCCGGCGGCCCGGTCGATCATCTGCTGCGTACGCTCGGCGTCCACGACCGGGTGGAGTGGCAACCGGTGAATCGCGGCGTGGTGATGAACGGCAAGTTGCTCCAACTGGCCGATGATGCCGACGGACTGGCAACCCAGATCGCCGCCGACCACCCGCCCAGCGCCACCGGCGCCGCCGCCTTCCTGGCGGAGATGCGGGCGATCCATGACGAGATGTATCGCGGCTGCGCCGAGCGCGGCCTGCCCAACATTCCTGATTCGGTGGCGGCGATGCGCCGCTACGTGGCGGACTGCCCGCATGCCTTCCGCTGGATGAGCCGCCCCTTTCAGGAGATGCTGGACCACTACATCCCCGACCGCGCCGGCCAGCGCCTGCTGACCGTGCTGACCGGCTATCTCAGCGACCGGGCGGAACTGCTGACCGCCGGCCAGATGGCGCCGATCTTCGGCTACTGGTTCTCCGGCGGCCGCTATCCCGCCGGCGGCTCGCAGGCGCTGGCCGACGCGCTGGCCCAGTCGATCCGCGCCGACGGCGGCGAAGTCCGCCTGCGCACCCCCGTCAGCCGCATTCTGATCGAAAACGGCCGCGCCGCCGGGGTGGAAACCGCAGATGGCCGTGTCATCCGCGCCCCCGCCGTGATCTCCAACGCCGACGTGCGGCGGACCATGCTGGAACTGGTGGGGGCGGAGCATCTGCCGGCCGCCTACGCCGCCCGTTGCGCGGCGCTGCGTCCCTCGACCTCCGCCTTCATGGTCACGCTGGGGCTGGACATCGTCCCCGACCTGCCGGCGATGACCTTCCTGCCGTCCGATGGCGCCGGTTTCGGCATGGCCATCGCCGTCCCCTCCACCCACGACCGCAGCCTCGCCCCCGCCGGCCATGCCGCGGTGAGCCTGCTTCGGCTGGCCCCGGCCGATGCCGGCTGGAACCGCGCCGATCCCGCCTACAAGGCACGCAAGCGGGCGGAGGGCGACGCGATGATCGCCGCCGCCGTCCGCCTGATCCCCGACCTTGAGCGTCACATCACCACCCGGCAGGAGGCCAGCGCCGCCACCTTCGCCCGCTATGCCCACACCAGCGACGGTAGCATCTACGGCATTGCCCCAGACCACAAACGGCTGACCCGCCGCAGCCCGATCCCCGGCCTGGGCCTGACCGGCGCCGGCGTCTTTCCCGGTCCCGGCGTCGAGGCCTGCGTCATCTCCGGACGGCTGGCGGCCGAAGCCCTGCTGGGCAAGGAAAGCCTGGCCCCCGAGGCCCTGCGAGGCCCCGCCGGGCAGGCCGTCCGCTCCCCCGCCCTGCCGGTGGCGCAGATGGGCTGACCGCTATTCCGGAAACCCCGCCAGCGCCCGCACCTCGGCCGGGCTGCGGCCGTCGGCGCGGAGCGAGCGCAGGGACTGGGCACGGTCGCGCTTGGCCAGCCGCTCGCCCGCCGCGTTCCGCAGCAGGCCGTGATGGTGATGGTCCGGCGGATCGTAGCCCAGCAGCGCCTGCAGCAGCCGGTGCAGGTGGGTGGCGAAGAACAGGTCCTCGCCACGGGTGACCAGGGTCACGCCCTGCAGATGGTCGTCGACGGTGACGCTGAGATGATAGCTGGTCGGCGTGTCCTTGCGCGCCAGCACCACGTCGCCCAGCAGTTCCGGCGCCGCATCCTGCCAGCCCCGCGCCCGGTCGTGCCAGCGCAACGGTCCGGTCAGCCGCCGGGCGGCCTCCACGTCGAGTCGCAGCGCCCAACTGTCGCCACGGCCGATCCGCTCCGCGCGCTCCTCGGCGGAGCGGTGCCGGCAGGTGCCGGGATAGAGCGGCCCATCCGGTCCATGAGGCGCCGCACCGGCCCGCGCGATCTCGGCGGCGATGTCCTTGCGGGTGCAGAAACAGGGATAGAGCACGCCCAGCGACTCGAGCCGGGCCAGTGCTGCGCGGAAATCGTCGAAATGATCGGACTGCCGCCGGATCGGGCCGTCCCAGTCGAGACCGAGCCACGCCAGATCCTCGATCAGGTCGCGCTCGTACTCGGGGCGGCAGCGGTTGGGATCGATGTCCTCGATCCGCAACAGGAATCGGGCGGCGGCGCTGCGGGCGGTGGTCCAGCCGAACAGCGCGGAATGGGCATGGCCCAGATGCAGGTGCCCGGTGGGGCTGGGGGCGAAGCGGGTGACGAGATCGCTCATCCCCGCCTTATAGCGGATCGCGCGCCGGACCGGGCAGCGGATCTGTCGGGAAGGCGGGACTTAGATATAAGGATTGTCGCGGATCGGCTCGACCGGGATCTCCTCGCCTTCCAGATACAGCGCCAGACGGCGACGCAGTTCGCGGTCGAACGCGTCGATGCGGATCTGGCGCTCACGCTCCTCGCGTTCACGGCGCTTCTGGGCGAGGTCGATGATGACGGCGGTCATGGCGGACTTTCCTCGGGGTCGCTTCCGGCCGGTTCGAACCGGCGGGATCAGCTTGGATCAACGAGACCCACCATGGCGCCGTCATGGTTAACGAGGGGTAAGCGTGCAAGGGAAGCGGCCGGACTTTCTACCGATATCGTTGTCGATGTCACAGCCCCCGCGCGAAGGTCCGGATGGCGGTCCGCCGCCTTTCCGGGCATGTCCACAGCGCAAAAAAGGTTACACATCGGTGAAGAAATTCGGCTGCACCGGGTCAAGATGTTGAGTCCGGCCCCCTGATCCACTATGTATTTGGTTGTCCCGGATCGGCGATCCGGCCGCCGGGGCGGAGCATAGACGCCCCCGCGCACAAGCCGCACCAGTGTCGCGTGCCGGGATCCAGACAACGGTTTCAGATAAGGGAGTGGCCATTGGCTCCACCACCCGATCACTGTCCGGCTCTGGTGCTGAACGCGGATTTCCGCCCGCTCAGTTACTTCCCCTTGTCGCTATGGTCCTGGCAGGAAGCGGTCAAGGCGGTCTTTCTGGAACGGGTCAACATCGTATCGCACTATGACCGGGTCGTCCGATCCCCAAGTTTCGAAGTCCGGTTGCCCAGCGTCATCTCGCTGAAAGAGTTCATCCCGGCCACGCGCCGCCCGGCCTTCACCCGCTTCAACGTCTTCCTGCGCGACCGCTTCACCTGCCAGTATTGCGGCCGCCCCTTCCCCACCCACGATCTGACCTTCGACCATGTGATTCCGCGGTCCCGCGGCGGTCGGACGACGTGGGAAAACGTCATAACATCCTGTTCGGCCTGCAACCTGGCGAAGGGCGACCGCCTTCCCCACGTCTGCGGCATGATCCCCCTCAGTCCGCCCTTCCAGCCCAGTGCCTACGAGCTGCAAGAGAACGGACGCGCCTTCCCGCCAAACTTCCTCCATGAAAGTTGGCGGGATTTTCTTTATTGGGACTCGGAATTGGACCCGACGTAGCGCGGTGCGGATGGGGGGACGGTGTCGCCCCCCCTGCACCCGCCGGTTACGCCCGCCCGCTACACCCTCTCGGCCACCCAGATCACCGCCCGGGTGCCGGCCTTGATCGCCGCCGACAGGATCGGATAGCCCGCCGCGCGCTCCGCCTCGTTCCGCAGCCCGATGTCGCGGTGCTCGACCTCCTCCGCCTGGAACTTGCGGATGCTGTCGGACAGGTCCCGCTCCTCGGGGCCGAGATGCTTCAGCTGCGCCTCGTAATGCTCCTCGATCACCTCTTCCACCGCGACGGTGCAGGCCATCGCCGCGCGCTCGCCCAGGATCGCGGTGCCGGCGCCCAGCAGGAAGCCGGTGACGTGCCACAGGGGCTGCAGCAGGGTCGGCCGCACCCGGCGCCGGTTCAGCTGCTTTTCGAAATATTCCAGATGGACCAGTTCCTGCTCCGCCATGTGGCGCAGGGTTTTGCCGTGGCGCCCCTTGCCCATGACGGCGATCTGGCCCTCATAGATGCGCTTGGCGCCATATTCGCCGGCATGGTCGACGCGGACGATGCGGGCCAGCCGCTCGCGCCGCGGCAAATCGCCGGGCATCGATCCGGGCAGCGAACCGGAACGGGAAACAGTGGTGGCAGACGTCGTTTCACTCACAATGCGGTCCTCGACACCGGGGTGCGGGTGTAGGCGATGCGTGCCGCGACGAAGGCGTAGGCCGCCAGCGCCAGCGAGATCACCACGTTGTAGCCCGCCATTGAGATCCCGAACAGCGACCACGCTACTTCGTCACAGCGGGTGACCGGGGCGGCCATCACCTGGGCGCGCAACGCCTCCAGCGAATTGGCCGGCGCCGACCCGCCGCAGGACGAGGTGCCGGCCCACCAATGCTGCTCCACCCCGACATGATAGGCGGCGATGCCGGCACCGGCCAGCAGGGCCAGCCCGCTCACCACCAGCAACGCGTCGCCCAGCCCCTTCCAGCGGCGGAACAGCCAGGTCACCAGCCCCAGCACCATCACCGCCACATAGGGCCAGCGCTGCAGGATGCACAGCACGCAAGGTTGGTAATCCAGCACGAACTGGAAAAACAGGGCCGACAGCAGCACCCCGGCGCTGGCCAGCGCCAGCAGCAGGGCGGCCACGCGGGGATCGTCGAAGACGCGGGACATGAATGGCTTGGTCGTCATGGCCGACAAGGTAGCGCGTACCGGGCCGTTCGGCCAGCCGTCCGCGACACCCGCAGCGCCCCTGCGACGGCATGGCAGGGGCAACGGCCGCTGCGGGGAATAAGCGGCACCGCGGCGGCGTCCTCAACGCTTGGCGATGTCCGGACGGGGTTGCCCGGACGCCCCGTTCTTTTGCACTTTCCGTTTCCGGACTGTTGCGTTAGAAGAGGCGTCGCTGCGGGCGTGGTGAAATTGGTAGACGCGCCGGACTCAAAATCCGGTTCCGCAAGGAGTGTCGGTTCGAGTCCGACCGCCCGCACCACCCGATCCCCAAACTCGGGATCGCGCTTTCCGGCCGGATCAAGTCTTCCGGTCAGCCGGCCGCCTTTTCGGCGAACTGGTCGAACGCCTCGACCGCCTGGGCGGCATACATCACCGACGGCCCGGCGCCCATATAGACCGCCATCCCCATCGTCTCCATCACCTCGTCGCGACTCGCCCCCTGCTTCATCGCCGCTTCGGCATGGAACGCGACACAGCCGTCGCAACGGATCGCCACCGCGATGGCAAGCGCGATCAGCTCCTTGGTCTTGGTGTCCAGCGCATTCGCCTTCAGCGCCGCCTGGGCCATTCCGGAAAAGGCCTTCATGACGTCGGGCGCACCGCCGCGCAGTTCACGGATGGCGCCGGACAGCTCACCGGTCATCTGCGGCCAGTTCTTATGCATGGTCGTCTCCTGTTCTTGAAAGGCGCCCGCCCGACCATCTGCGCCCAGGCGGCACCGCCATTCATTGACAATAAATTAGAATATACTAATTTATTGGTCAAGGGCCGTCCGCGGGCGCCTCCCCGCCCGCACCATCCCCACCAATCGCCCCAAGAATTTGGAAGGACCACGAATCATGTCGCTGTGCTCGCTTTTCCGCCGCCTGATTCCCGCGGCACCCTCGGATGGCCAGAGCGGTGCCGGCCGCATCCAGCAGATCGACGCGGCGACCGCGATCCAATGGCAGTCCAAGGGCGAGGCGGTGATCGTCGACGTCCGCGAACCGCACGAACACGCCGCCGGCCACATTCCGGGCGCGATCCTGAACCCGCTGTCGCGGTTCGACCCGTCGCGCGTCCCGACCGATCCGGGCAAGCATCTGGTCTTCCATTGCCAGGGCGGCATGCGCTGCGGTCCGGCCGCCGAACGCATGATGGCCGCCGGCCACACCGGCACCATCAACCGCCTGCGCGGCGGTTTCGCCGCCTGGGTCAATGCCGGCGGAAAGGTGGAGCGCTGAGTGGAAGGCGGGCTCGTCGAAGCCGCTGGTCTGCGCGTAGCCGGGGACGTATGAATCCTTTCGCCGCAGGCAAGAAGCAGAGACCAGCGCATGAAGCCCGCCTCCCCCCCGACCGCCCCCCCGACCGCCCCCTCGTCGATCATGGTCGATGAAGCCGCCCCGCAGAGCTTCACCCTAACGGTGATGTTCGACGGCCGGCGCTTCGACTGCGGCAGCTACATCAGCCGTACAGCCGCGATGCAGGCCGGCCGCCTGTTCCTCCAGCGCAAGGAGGGCGAGGCGGCCAATGGCCGGACCAAGCGGAAGCCGGACAAGAAATGATGCCCGACAGGACGCCGAACGACGACCGCCCCCGCATGGCCGCCAATCTCGGCGCCGCCGTCGCCATCATGATCGTCCTCGTGCTGGGCTATTGGCTGATGGACGCCTTGATGCGGCAGTCGAAGACCGAAGACTGCCTGCTGGCCCATCGCCGAACCTGCGGCCCGGTCGAGGCGCGGTGAGCGACCGCCGGTGCGGAAGTCTCGCACGGGTGGGACCTGGGTGGGTTCCCGACCGCTCCACGCCCGTCGGGAGGCTCAAACATCCGCCAGGAAAGCCGTTTACATTCAATATGGTGCGGGCGGCGGGACTCGAACCCGCATACCTAAGGGTGAGGGATTTTAAGTCCCTTGCGTCTACCGGTTTCGCCACGCCCGCGCCCCGGACTCTGCCATCGCAATCCAGCCCATGCGACCGGATCCGTACGGCAAAGCTCATGTCCACGGAGCGGTCCCGCGCTGCCCGCGCAGATTGCATACCTCGATATGCAACGCACCGTTCCGTGGTCATGACTTAGACAATCGCGGGGCTGCGGGTCAAGAGGCCTTCGCAATACCGCAGGCATTCCCATATCGAAGGAAGCGCAACTGGGAGACAGGCCCGGAACAGGGCCGGAAGAAGGAAGGAGGCGGCGTGAGCGAGACGCAATGGATGTCGCTGGTGGCGCTGCTGATGGTCGCGGTCCTGGTGGTGCCGGCCGCCCTTCGCCGGAACCGCGGAGTCGTGCTGCGCAATGCCGCGCTCTGGCTGGCGCTGATCGTCGCCCTGGTCTGGGTCTATAACCGATTCGGGCCGTTCGGCATCTGATTAAGGACGGGTGTCCTCGTTCATCGTCATGATGCCGATTCCCATCGACACGCTGCCGAAGGTCAGCATCAGGCCGGCATAGAGCATCACCGTGGCGGTGATGCCGTAATCGCTGTTGCCGATCAGCGTCGCCAGCTTGGCGACGTCGAACCACAAGAGACCGGTCGCCAGCACCACGGCGCCGACAATGCCGGCGAACAGGTGGCGGAGAAGAAACAGCAGCGCTGCTTTCTCGAAGCTCTTCATGGCGGGACTCCCGCGGCAAAGCTGATTTGGATGACGGTTTGTTGATGTAGGACCGAATCGGTCCGGGACAATCGACCCACCGACATACCAGCGGTCATAGTCCGACTACCCTTTCGTACCAACCGTGACGGTGGGCGTGCCGCCCAGACGGCGGACGATCTCCGCCAACTCGTCGGTGGCGGCCGCCAATTCCTGCTCGTCGGTGCCGCGCAGGACCAGGCTGACCCCGAAGAAGCCGGCGCGGAAGTAAGGATAGCTGCCGATCTCCAGGGCGGGATGGCGGTCCTGCAGAGCCGACAGCTCGGCGGCGATCACACCCTCGGCCAGCTCGCAGGCCACCGTGCGGGCATGCAGCGCCGGCCCGCCGGCCAACCGCGGCAAAATGCCGTCCAGCATCGCCCGCATGATGTTGGGCACGCCGGCCATGACGAAGACGTTGCCGATCTGGAAGCCCGGCGCCTGGCTGATCGGGTTGTCGATCAGGATGCCGCCGGCCGGGACGTTCGCCATGCGCAGCCGCGCCTCGTTCAACTGGCCGGCGGCGTAATGGCGCTCCAGCCGGGCGACCGCCTCCGGATTGCGCTCCAATGCCACGCCGAAGGCCTTGGCGACGCAGGCGGCGGTGATGTCGTCGTGGGTCGGGCCGATGCCGCCGGTGGTGAAGACGTAGGTATAGCGGGCGCGCAACGCGTTGACCGCGGCGACGACCTCCTCCTCCACGTCCGGCACCACGCGGGCCTCGCGCAGCCGCACGCCGATCTCCGTCAGCTTCTCGGCGATGTGGCCCAGATTGGCGTCCTTGGTGCGGCCCGACAGGATCTCGTTGCCGATCACCAGGACGGCGGCAGTGGGATTTGCGGCGGTCAGGTTCACGGCAACCGGGCTTTCTGCGGTTTCGGACGTCATGGCGGTGCGGGGCTCCGTGGAACGCTCTTGTCGAGCGGGAAGGCCAAGGGTAGCGTCGCGGCCAAGATGCGCTTTCCCACCCCCCTTCTTCAAGGCCGCCTGATCCGCCGCTACAAGCGGTTTCTCGCCGACGTCCTGCTGGACGGGGTGGAGGTGACGGCGCATGTCCCCAATTCCGGCAGCATGATCGGGCTGGACATTCCCGGCTCCGCCGTCTGGCTTTCGCGCTCCGACAACCCCAACCGCAAGCTGGCCTACACGCTGGAACTGGTGGAGGCCGCCACCCCCTGGGGCGAGGGGCTGGTCGGCGTCAACACCGGCCACCCGAACGCGCTGGTCGCCGCCGCCGTCGCTGCCGGCACCATCCCGGAACTTGCCGGCTACGACCGGCTGCGGCGCGAGGTGAAATACGGCCGCAACAGCCGCATCGACGTTCTTCTGGAGGACGACCCGGCCAAGCCCGGCGCCCGGCCTCCCGCCTATGTCGAAGTGAAAAACGTCCACCTCCGCCGCCCCGACGGCCCCCATGGTGATGCCGCCGAGTTCCCCGACTGCGTCACCGCCCGCGGCGCCAAGCATCTGCAGGAGATGGCGGCGATGGTGGCCCAGGGCTGCCGTGCGGTCATGCTCTACCTTGTCCAGCGCGGCGATTGTTCCCATTTCCGCACGGCGGCCGATCTCGATCCGGCCTATCATGACGGTCTGCGCCGCGCGCTGGATTCGGGGGTGGAGGCGCTGTGTTGGTCTTGCGCGATCACGCCCGAATCGATTGAATTGGACCGGCCGCTGCCGATCCGGCTTTAGGGCTGTGGCGGGCTTCGGCATCCGGCTTTCGGTTACTTGGCATAGGGGCTTTCGTCTTGGAACAGGATCACGTCGAATCCAACCGCGTCCGCCTTCATGGTCCGGAGGGATTCGAAGGCATGCGCAAGGCCGGCCGTCTGGCCGCGCTGGCACTGGACTACATCGTCCCCTATGTGCAGCCGGGCGTCACCACGGGCGAGCTCGACCGCCTGCTGGAGCAGTTCATCCGCGACCATGGCGGCATCCCCGCCCCGCTGGGCTATCGCGGTTTCCCGCGCGCCAACTGCATCTCGGTCAACCATGTCGTCTGCCACGGCATCCCCGGCGACAAGCGGCTGGTCGACGGCGACATCCTGAACATCGACGTGACGCCGATCGTCGACGGCTGGTACGGCGACAGCAGCCGCATGTATCTGTGCGGCGAGGTCGGGGTGAAGGCACGCAAGCTGGTCGACGTCACCTATGACGCGCTGATGATCGGCATCGCCGCGGTGAAGCCGGGCGCCACGCTGGGCGACATCGGCCACGCCATCCAGACCTTCGCCGAGTCCCACCGTTTTTCGGTGGTGCGCGATTTCTGCGGCCACGGCGTCGGCCGCGTCTTCCACGAACCGCCGTCGGTCCTGCATTACGGCAAGCCGGGCGAGGGTCTGGTCCTGAAGGAAGGCATGATCTTCACCATCGAGCCGATGATCAACACCGGCCGCCCCGACGTGAAGATCCTGGGCGACGGCTGGACCGCCGTGACCAAGGACAAGTCGCTCTCCGCCCAGTTCGAGCATTCCATCGGCGTGACGGCCGACGGCGCGGAGATCTTCACCCTGTCGCCGGCGGGGTACACGAAGCCGCCTTACGCGGTGGAGTGAGGGAGTCGGGTAGTTTCGGGTGAGTGGCGGGCGCCGTGTCGGGGGATGCGGCGCCCGAGTTGTTTGTGGCAACGGCCAAGCACTCGATTGACCATCGCCGCAACGGACAACGCCGAAACAGCCCTGAAACGATCAAGGGCCCGGCAATTGCTTGCCGAGCCCTTGAAGAAACTGGTGCCGCAACAGGGATTTGAACCCCGGACCTACTGATTACGAATCAGTTGCTCTACCCCTGAGCTACTGCGGCGTCGTTGTGGCGCGGAACATAGCGAGGTGCTTCGCGGGATGCAAGCGGTGAATTTCGGAAAAATCGGCCGCTCCTCCTCAAGCCTGCCATGCACCCGAACGCCTCATCCGTGCTGCCGGATCACCTCCAGGAAGGCGTCGGCGTAGCGTTCCAGCTTGCGCCCGCCGACCCCCGGCAGATGGGCGAAGGCGGCGTGGTCGCGCGGGCGCTGGGCCACCATTTCCAACAGCGTGCTGTCGTGGAAGATCACATAGGGCGGCACGCTCTGCGCCTTGGCCAGCGCCGTCCGGCAGTCCTTCAGCGCGTGCCACAGCGCGTCGTCGGCCGCCGACAACGCACCGCGGGCGCCGGAGCGCGACACGCCCTCCCCGTTCAAGCTTCCGCCCCGCGCGGTGTGGCGGCGCAGGGCGTCATGGACGCCACGGCGGCGCTCCAGCACCGGGTCCTTGCGCAGCTTCACCACCCGCTGCCCCTTGATGACGGCGACCCCGGCATCGGTCAGGCGGAAGCCGCCATAGCCCTCCAGATCGACGGTCAGCAGACCGGTCGCCACCAGCTGGCGGTAGACCGACTGCCATTCGACCTTGGTCAAATCCTTGCCGACGGCGAAGGTCTTCAGCTGGTCATGGTTCTGCTGCACCACCTTCTCGGTGGCGTTGCCGACCAGCACGTCGATCAGGTGGCCGGCGCCATAGCGCTGGCCGGTGCGGTAGACCGCCGACAGCGCCTTCTGCGCGGCGATGGTGCCGTCCCAGGTCTCGACCGGGTCGAGGCAGGTGTCGCAGTTGCCGCAGGGCTCCGGCAGCGTCTCGTTGAAATAATTCAGCAGCACCTGACGGCGGCAGTCCGGCGTCTCGCAGAAGCCAAGCAGGGCCTCCAGCTTGCCGCGTTCCACCCGGCGGTGGCTGTCGCCGGCCTCCGACTGCTCCAGCATCTGGCGCAACATCACCACGTCGGCCATGCCGTAGGCCATCCAGGCGTTGGCAGGCAAGCCGTCGCGGCCGGCGCGGCCGGTCTCCTGGTAATAGGCTTCCAGGCTCTTGGGCGGGTCGAGGTGGCAGACGAAGCGGACGTTCGGCTTGTCGATGCCCATGCCGAAGGCCACCGTGGCGACCATCACCAGACCCTCGCTCTTGATGAAGCGGTCCTGGTTGGCCTCGCGCGTCTCGGCAGGCAGCCCGGCATGGTAGGGCAGAGCCTCGCGGCCCTGTTGGTTCAGCCAGGCCGCGACATCCTCCACCTTGTTGCGCGACATGCAATAGATGATGCCGGCGTCTTCCGGGTGGTTCTCGCGCAGGAAGGCCAGCATCTGCTGGCGCTCGCTCTTCTTCGGCACCACGCGGTAGGTGATGTTGGGCCGGTCGAAGCTGGACAGGAAGACGCGGGCGTCGGTCAGCCCCAGCTTGTCCTTGATCTCGGCGCGGGTCTGCACGTCGGCGGTCGCGGTCAGCGCGATGCGCGGCACCATCGGGTGGCGCTCGTGCAGGATCGACAGCTGCAGATATTCAGGACGGAAATCGTGCCCCCACTGCGACACGCAATGCGCCTCGTCCAGCGCGAACAGCGCCAGCCTGGTGCGGTCGAGCAGATCGAGGAAGCGCGGCGTCACCAGCCGTTCCGGCGCGACATAGACGAGGTCGATCTCGCCCTGCACCATGGCCCGCTCCACCTCCCGCGCCTCCGCCGGGCCGAGGGAGGAGTTGAGGAAGGCGGCGCGCACGCCAAGCTCCCGCAGCGCCGTCACCTGATCGCGCATCAGGGCGATCAGCGGCGAGACCACCACCGTCACGCCGTCGCGCACCAGTGCCGGGATCTGGTAGCACAGCGACTTGCCGCCGCCGGTCGGCATCAGCACCAGCGCGTCGCCGCCGCGCACCACATGGTCGATGATGTCGGCCTGCTGGCCGCGGAAGGAGTCGTAGCCGAACACCGTCCGCAGCGCGTCGAGCGCCGTGGCCGGCCGTTGACCGGGGGCATCGTCCGACGCACCCGGGTTGCTGTAGGAAAACAACGAATCCACGCCGATGCGGTTCAGGAAAGTGGTGCCGGAGATCCGGCTTGTCGTCTCAACGCCCCATCATGTCGCACAGATCGCCTCCGGGGCAAAGCCGCAAAGGGTCACGCCTGGGAACAAAGGTCGGACAGCCGTTGGCACCACCACACATTGGTGTGAAAAGGTAGCGCCCGCTCATCGTCCGCGTGTAAACTGAAAACGGCGGATGGAATAGGCCATCCGCCGTTTCAGAGAGGAAGCCGGCATGAAGAAGATGCCCTTCTTCCTGGTGCTCCAGTGGCGGCGATGGCGGATTGAGATCCGCCTGATCCGTCGCTAAGCACCGGGAGCGTGCCGGCGGGTGTAGCAGCACCCGCCGGCCACCTCCGAAAAATATACAGCCGCGCGGCCCGATTTTCAACGCGCGGTATTGGGCAACGCTGCGAATTGGCCCCTACAGCAAATCCCGCAGCATCGCCACCAGCGGCACGTCGGCCGGCGGCATCGGGTAATCGCCCATCCGGTTCGGGTAGACCCAGGCGAGCTTCTGCCCCTCCTGCGGCATCACGTCGCCCTCCCACACCCGGCAGACATAGAGCGGCATCAGCAGGTGGAAGCTCTCATAGCTGTGGGACGCGAAGGTGAAGGGGGCGAGGCAGCTTGCCGCCGTGTCGATACCCAGCTCCTCCTTCAACTCGCGCACCAGCGCGGCCTCGGGCGTCTCCCCGGCATCGACCTTGCCGCCGGGGAATTCCCACAGGCCGGCCAGCGACTTGCCGGGCGGACGCTGGGCCAGCAGCACGCGCCCGTCGGCATCGACGAGCGCCACCGCGACCACCATCAGCACCGGCAGCGAGCCGCGGGCGGGGGTGGAGCTGGGATCGAAACAGGCGGTCACGGCTGATCAGCTCCGATAGCTGCCGTTGATGTCGATGTAGCCGTGCGTCAGGTCGCAGGTCCACACCTTCGCCGTCCCCTTGCCCAGGCCGAGGTCGATGTCGATGTCGATCTCCTTGCCTTTCATGTGATTGGCGACCGGCGTCTCGTCGTAGCCGGGGACTTCCATCCCGTCGGCGCAGATCAGGGTGCCGCCGACGGTGATCTTGATCAGGTCGCGGTCGGCGCGCTCGCCGGCGCGGCCGATGGCGGCGACGATGCGGCCCCAGTTGGCGTCCTCGCCGGCGACGGCGGTCTTGACCAGCGGCGAGTTCGCCACCGTCATGCCGATCCGCTTGGCGGCGGCGTCGCTGTCGGCGCCGCGCACGGTGATGGCGATGAACTTGGTCGCCCCCTCGCCGTCACGCACCACCTGCAGCGCCAGATCGAGCAGCAGGTCTTCCAGCGCGGCGCGGAACTCCGCCAGTTCGGCGGCATCGGCGCTCGACACCGGGGCGTTGCCGGCCTTGCCGGTGGCGAACAGCAGCAGCGTGTCGCTGGTCGAGGTGTCGCCGTCGACCGTGACGGCGTTGAAGGTGCGCTCGGTGAATTCCGACAGCATGTCCTGCAGAGCGGAAGCGGCGATGGCGGCGTCGGTGAAGACGAAGCCCAGCATCGTCGCCATGTCCGGCGCGATCATGCCCGATCCCTTGGCGAAGCCGGCGATGGTCACCGTCGTTCCGCCGATTTTGACGGTGCGCACCGAACCCTTCGGGAAGGTGTCGGTGGTCATGATGGCGCGGGCGGCCTTCTCCCACGCGGCCGATTCGGCTTTGAGGTTCGGGGCCATCGGCGCCAGGCACTTGCCGATGGCGTCGGCGGCCAGCGGGATGCCGATCACGCCGGTCGACGCGATATAGACCTCGTCGGGGGCGCAGCCGGCCAGTTCGGCGGCGGCGGTGACGGTCGCCTGCACGGTGGCGTCGCCCGCCTTGCCGGTGAAGGCGTTGGCGTTGCCGGCATTCACCACCACGGCGCGGGCCGACCCCTTGGGCAGGCTGTCGCGGCACCAGATCACCGGGGCCGAGCAGGTCAGCGACCGGGTCAGCACGCCAGCCACAGCGGTGCCGGGATCCAGCACGGCCAGCAGCAGATCGTCGCGGCCCTTGTATCGGATGCCGCTGTTCGCCGTGGCGATGCGCACGCCCGCGATGGGCGGCAGCGTCGGGAAACTTGCGGGAGCCAAGGGGGAGAGGGTCGTGGCCATGAAGGAAATTCCCGTGGTGGGGAGTGGTGGTGGCGTGGTGGGAAAGTCACTGGAATGTCAGAATGTTGCCCCCTCCCTAACCCTCCCCCACCTGCGGTGGGAGAGGAAACTGCCGCCACTCCGCGACCAACTCCCTCTCCCGCGCAGCGGGGGAGGGTTGGGGAGGGGGCAACGGGAGGCCTGAACGCCTGACCTTACTTCTTCGCCGGCTCCGCCGGAGTGGCGGGAGCGGCCGGGGCCGGGGCGGCGGCCGGCTCTTCCTTCGGCATCGGCGAGCCGTCGATCTGGAAGGTCTCGATCTTCGCCTTGCCGCGCAGCTCTTCGACCAGGGCGGTGACGATGTCCTTCGACAGCGCCTGCTCCAGCTGCGGCTTCACTTCCTCAAGCGTCGGCTGCGGCTGGGTCCGCTTGTCCTCGACCTTGATGATGTGCCAGCCGAACTGGGTCTTGACCGGCTCCTTGCTGATCTCGCCCGGCTTCATGGCGAAGGCGGCATTGGCGAAGGGCTCGACCATCGCATCCTTGGTGAAATAGCCGAGGTCGCCGCCCTGGGCCGCCGCGGCGGCGTCCTTGGACTTCTCCTTGGCCAGCTTGGCGAAATCGCCGCCCTTCTTCAGCTGGGCGATGATGGCCTTGGCCTCGTCTTCCTTCTCGACCAGGATGTGGGCGGCCTTGACCTCCTCCTGCGCCGGGTTCTCCTTCAGGTAATCCTGATAGGCCTTGTTCAGCGCCTCGGGCGTCACGCGGGCCTTGATCTCCTTCTGGATGAAGGCGCGCTGGACCGCGCGCTCCTCGGCGCGCTTGATCTCGTCCTTCACCTCGGCCGAATCGGCCAGACCGGCCTTGTAACCGGCCGAGGAGACCAGCTTGCCGCTGACCAGCTGGTCGATCACCGCCGGATAGATCATCTCGATCGGCATCTGCTGCACCTGCGGCGGCAGCTGCGAGACCATGCGGGTGACGTCCGACTTGTGCAGCTCCTCGCCATTGACGCGGGCGACCACCGGATCGGCCGGAGCGGCCGGAGCCGAAGCGGCCGGAGCGGGAGTGGCGGGCGCCGGCGTCTGCGGAGCAGGCGTCTGGGCGTGGGCGGCCAGCGCGATGCCACAGGCGGCAACCGACAGGAGCGCGGTGCGGAACACTCGTTGAACCATGGCGTGTCTGTTTCCTTCCGGCGGATGCTTCACAAATGGGCGGCCGGCGGACCGGCGCCCGTTTCGCATGGTCTGCGGCATCGGAGCCATCCGCCGCTCCGCGCCCGATTCCGCAGGGGATTAAGCATGGCTAAGCCGCGCGGGGCAAGGGTCCCCGTGGCTACCGCCCTATAGCTCATGTGCCTGCGCAAGGGGATACCAGCCCCCGCCGGTCGCAGCCAACCGCCGCGGCGCTTTCTGGACGCGAATTCATGAAACGGTCATGGCATCCCCCGGCTTCTCCCCTGCCCAGCCGCCTCTCGCAAATGCCGCAACGGAGCCCCCGCCGGCCCGGTCTCGTTGACAGGGCCTTGCCATAGTCCTATGTGAGACCCGTCGATAGGCTGGCCCACATTCCGCTTTACTCCCGAGGTTTTCATGTTCGGCGCTCTCGCCCGCAAGATTTTCGGCACCGCCAACACGCGCGCGGTCAAGGCGCTGCACAAGACCGTGGCTCAGATCAACGCGCTGGAGCCGTCGGTCGCCGCGCTGTCGGACGACCAGCTGAAGGGTCGCACCGATTGGCTGCGCGAGCGGCTGGCCAAGGGCGAGACGCTGGACGACATCCTGCCCGACGCCTTCGCCACCGTGCGCGAGGCGGCCAAGCGCGTGCTGGGCCAGCGTCATTTCGACGTGCAGCTGATGGGCGGCATGGTGCTGCACACCGGCAAGATCGCCGAGATGCGCACCGGCGAAGGCAAGACGCTGGTCGCCACGCTGGCCGTCTACCTGAACGCGCTGGAAGGCAAGGGCGTCCACGTCGTCACCGTGAACGACTATCTCGCCTCGCGCGACAGCGGCTGGATGGCGCGGGTCTACGGCTTCCTCGGCCTGACCACCGGCTGCATCGTGCATGGGCTGGACGACGACGAGCGGCGCGCCGCCTACGCCGCCGACATCACCTACGGCACGAACAACGAGTTCGGCTTCGACTATCTGCGCGACAACATGAAGTTCCGGCTGGAGGAACTGGTCCAGCGGCCCTTCAACTACGCCATCGTCGACGAGGTCGACTCGATCCTGATCGACGAGGCGCGCACCCCGCTGATCATCTCCGGCCCCTCCACCGATTCGTCGGAGATGTATGTCCAGGTCGACCGGCTGATCCCGCTGCTGGTTCCTGAGGATTACGAGAAGGACGAGAAGCACCGCTCCGTCAGCTTCACCGAGGCCGGCCAGGAGCACATGGAGCAGCTGCTGGCCGAGGCCGGGCTGCTGAAGACCGGCGGCCTCTACGACATCCAGAACGTGGCCCTGGTCCACCATTCGCAGCAGGCGCTGCGCGCCCACATGCTGTTCCAGCGCGACAAGGATTACATCGTCAAGGACGACAAGGTCGTCATCATCGACGAGTTTACTGGCCGCATGATGGAAGGCCGCCGCTTCTCCGAAGGCCTGCACCAGGCGCTGGAGGCCAAGGAAAAGGTGACGATCCAGCGCGAGAACCAGACGCTGGCCTCCATCACCTTCCAGAACTACTTCCGCATCTATCCGAAGCTGGCCGGCATGACCGGCACCGCCCTGACCGAAGCGGCGGAGTTCGGCGAGATCTACGGGCTCGAGGTCGTCGACATCCCGACCAACGTCCCGGTCAAGCGCATCGACCACGACGACGAGGTCTATCGCACCGCGACCGAGAAATACCATGCCATGATCGACCTGATCGAGGATGCCCGCAAGCGCGGCCAGCCGGTGCTGGTCGGCACCACCTCGATCGAGAAGTCGGAACTGCTGTCGGAGCTGCTGAACAAGCGCGGCATCCCGCACAACGTCCTGAACGCCCGCCACCACGAGCAGGAAGCCTACATCGTGGCCCAGGCCGGCCGCGCCGGCGCGGTGACCGTCGCCACCAACATGGCCGGCCGCGGCACCGACATCCAGCTGGGCGGCAATCTCCAGATGCGGATCGAGGTCGAGCTTGCCGACGTCCCGGAAGGCCCGGAACGCGAGGCCCGCATCAAGCAGATCGAGGCCGAGATCGCCGAGGCGCGCGAGACGGTCAAGCAGGCCGGCGGCCTCTATGTCGTCGGCACCGAGCGGCACGAGAGCCGCCGCATCGACAACCAGCTGCGCGGCCGATCCGGCCGCCAGGGCGACCCCGGCACCTCCAAGTTCTTCCTGTCGCTGGAAGACGACCTGATGCGCATCTTCGGGTCGGAGCGGATGGACAGCATGCTCCAGCGTCTCGGCCTGAAGGAGGGCGAGGCGATCATCCATCCCTGGATCAACAAGGCGCTGGAAAAGGCGCAGCAGAAGGTCGAGGCGCATCACTTCGAGGTCCGCAAGAACCTGCTGAAGTTCGACAACGTCATGAACGACCAGCGCAAGGTCGTCTATGAGCAGCGCCACGAGGTGATGGAGAGCGAGGACATCGCGGAGGAAATCCGCGAGATGCGCCACCAGATCATCGCCAACATGGTCTCGGCCGCCATCCCGGCCAACAGCTACTCCGAGCAGTGGGACATTGACGGCCTGCACGAGGCGGTCAACCGCGTGGTGGGCATGGATCTGCCAGTGCACGAGTGGGCCAAGGAAGAGGGCATCGCCGAGCCGGAGATCGAGGAGCGCGTGCGCGAGGCCGCCGACCGCAAATATGCGGACAAGGAGGAGGCCTACGGCGCCGAGACGATGCGGCATGTGGAAAAGAGCATCCTGCTCCAGATCCTGGACCAGGAATGGAAGGACCACCTCCTCCAGCTCGACCATCTGCGCCAGGGCATCAACCTGCGTGCCTACGCCCAGAAGGACCCGCTGAACGAATACAAGCGCGAGGCGTTCGAGCTGTTCGACTCGATGCTGATGGCCCTGCGCGAGCAGGTCACCACCATCCTGATGCATGTCGAAATCCGCATGGCGCCGTCGCAGGAGGAACTGTTCGCCCGCCAGATGCAGGAGATGCACGAGGGCCGCATGGACCCGGCGCTGGCGATGGCAGGCATGGGGGCCGGTGACGGCGAAGCCCTGCCCGACGGCATGGTCCGCGCCTCGTCGCTGGCCGGCACGCCGGAAGACCAGCCGCTGCCGGCCGAGGTGATGGAAAACACCCCGCGCAACGCCGCCTGCCCCTGCGGGTCGGGCAAGAAGTTCAAGCACTGCCACGGCCGCATGGCTTAAGTGGGGTGTTTGGCGGGGGTGCGCCTGCCGGGTGCCCCCTCCCTCCCACGCTGGCGCGTGGGTCCCTCCCTCCCCCGCCTTTGGCGGTGGAGGGGAAGAAAGCAGCAGTCCCCTCTCCCGCGAAGCGGGGGAGGGTTAGGGAGGGGGCAAAAGCCCTCCATTGAAACCAACCCCTCCCCACCCCGTTTCCCTTCCACGACCACGGAAAAACGGGACGCCATGTTCGAAGAATTCAAGAAATTCATCAGCCGCGGCAATGTCGTGGAGCTGGCCGTCGGCATCATCATCGGTGCCGCCTTCACCGGAATCGTCAATTCCCTGGTCAAGGACATCCTGATGCCGCCGATCGGCTGGATCATGGGCGGCATCGATTTCTCGAACTACTTCGTCAGCCTGTCGGGCGGCCATTACGACTCGCTCCAGGCTGCCGAGAAGGCGGGGGCGGCCACCGTCAATTACGGCCGCTTCATCAACGCCTGCATCAATTTCCTGATCGTGTCGGGCGCCCTGTTCATGATCGTCCGGCAGGTCAACCGCCTGCATGTCCTGCACAAGGAAGCCCCCAAGACCCCGCCGCGCCAGGAGTTGCTGCTGGAGGAAATCCGCGACGCCCTGCGCGCCCAAGCCAATGCTCAACCCGGCGGTCAGGCCGGCGGTCAGGCCGCCGCCCGGCCGCCATCCGCCGACCGCACTCCCTGATCCTCCCGCCGGCCCCGGTGTGATTTCGCTCACTGCGGGAGCTTGTCACAGGGTGGGGAGAACCCCCCGTTGCCGCAGCGCGTCGAACGGGTTACCCTCTTGGATAAGCTGGCGATGGCGGTGGGATGGCGAAGGCCTCGCACGCCTGCGCTGTCCATGACCTCGACAAGGGCCATGTCCATGTCCGCCAAGCGCTGTCCGCCGACCGTTCCCGACGGTGCGCCGCCATGATCCGCTCCGCGGCACGCCGGGCCGCCATGCGGTTGCTTGCCATCCTGCTGCTGTCCCTGCTGGCCGGTGACCCGGCGGCGGCGATCAGCACGCCGGCACCGGCTGCGGCGCCTCCGGACGCCGGTCCGCGCCCCGCCGAAATCCGGGTGACGCTGGACGACACTTACCCGCCCTACAGTTTCCGCACCCCCGACGGCACCCATGTCGGCATCGTGAAGGACATATGGACGCTGTGGTCGCAGAAGACCGGCATCCCGGTCCGCATGCTTCCGCTCGATTGGGGCCTTGCCCGCAAGACCATGGACAGCGGCGGCGCCGACGTCATCGAGACGATCTTCCGCAATGACGCCCGCGACCTGATCTACGACTTCTCCAAGCCCTATGCCCGCGTCGACGTGCCGATCTGGTTCAGCGCCGACCTCAGCGGCATCACCGGGGTGGAGTCGCTGCGCGCCTTCACGGTCGGGGTGAAGGACGGCGATTTCTGCATCGAATGGCTGACCGACCAGGGCATCACCGCCTTCCAGCGCTATTCCGGCTTCGAAGCGATGGTGGATGCCGCGGCAAAGCAGGAAACCCGGGTCTTCTGCATGGACGACCCGTCCGCCCGCTATTACATGACCAAGCGCGGCGTGCAGGGACGCTTCCGCTACACCGATCCGCTCTATACCGGCGAACTGCACTGGGCGGTGCGCAAGGGCGACACGGCGCTGTTCCGCCTGATCGCCGACGGCTTCGCCCGCATCACCCCGCAGGAGCGAAAGGCGATCGAGGAGCGCTGGCTCGGCCGCAGCCTCACCGGCATCGTCAGCCCCCAGATGATGGACCTGCTGCTCAAGCTGCTGAGCGGACTGGCGGTGCTGGGCTTCGGCGCGCTGGTGTGGGTGCTGCTGCTGCGCCGGCAGGTGGAAAGCAAGACGCAAAGCCTGCGCACCGCGGTCGCGGCCCTGACCGCCAGCGAGGAGCGCGTCCGCACCATCTTCGACAGCGTCACCGACGCCATCTTCATCCACGACCTGGACGGCGGCGCCATCCTGGAGGTCAACCGCCGGATGAAGGAGATGTACCGGGTCGGCAATATGCCGCTGTCGGACCTCACCGTCGCGATGATCAGTTCCGGCGTGCCGCCCTACACGCGGCACGACGCCGCGGCCCGCATCCGTAAGGCGGCCGACGGCGAACCGCAGCTGTTCGAATGGCACGCCCGCCGGCTCGATGGCGCGCTGTTCTGGGTGGAGGTCAGCATGCGGCGCGCCGTGATCGACGGCAACGACCGCCGGCTGCTGGTCCTCGTCCGCGACATCACCGAACGCAAGGCGGCGCAGGAGCGGATGGAGTATCTGTCGCGCCACGACGCGCTGACCCTGCTGCCCAACCGCGTCCTGGTGCAGGACCGCACCGAACAGGCGCTGGCCCGGTCGGAACGCAACGGCCGGCTGGTGGCGCTGGTCGCCTGCGGGCTCGACCGCTTCAAGACGGTGAACGACAGTCTCGGCCACGCCGTCGGCGACGCCCTGCTGCGCGCGGTGGCGGACCGGCTGAAGGCGGCGGTGCGCGACACCGACACGGTCAGCCGCGGCGGCGGCGACGAGTTCATCCTGCTGCTGTCCGGGCAGCCTGACATCGATTCGGTGGTGGAGGCCGTCGCCTCCCTGCACGAGGCGATGGCCGAGCCCTTCCAGGTCGGCGGGCATGAGCTGACCGTTACCCTGTCGTCGGGCGTGGCGCTGGCCCCGGCCGACGGCAAGGACTTCGCCACCCTGCTGAAGAACGCCGACACCGCGCTCCACCACGCCAAGGCGGCCGGCCGCGACACCCACCGCTTCTATGCCGAAGCGATGAACGCCGAGGCGGTGGCCCACCTGTCCACCCGCAGCGGCCTGCGCCGCGCGCTCGACCGCGGGGAGTTCCTGATCCATTACCAGCCGCAGGTCAGCCTGGAGAGCGGTGCCGTGACCGGCGCGGAGGCGCTGGTGCGCTGGAACCACCCGGAAAAGGGCATGGTCCCGCCCGGCGACTTCATTCCGATCGCCGAGGACAGCGGCCTGATCGTGCCGATCGGCGCCTGGGTCCTGACGGAGGCCTGCCGGCAGGCGGCGGCTTGGCATGCCCGCGGCCTGTCGCTGTCGGTGGCGGTCAACCTGTCGGCTTTGCAGCTTCAGCGCAACGACCTCGTCGCCACGGTGACGCGGGCCCTGGCCGACAGCGGGCTCGACCCGCTTCTGCTGGAGCTGGAGCTGACCGAATCGATGCTGATCCAGAACACCGACGTCGTGATGGACAATCTGCGCCGCATCAAGGCGATGGGCGTGCAGGTGTCGATCGACGATTTCGGCACCGGCTATTCCAACCTGTCCTACATCGGCCGTCTGGCGGTGGACAAGCTGAAGATCGACCGCAGCTTCGTCGCCGATCTCACCAGCAACCACGACAGCGCCAAGATCACCGCCGCCGTCATCCAGATGGCCCACAGCCTGAACCTGACCGCCGTGGCCGAAGGCGTGGAGGACGCCGAAACGCTGGAAGCCCTGCGCGCCCTGCGCTGCGACGTCGCCCAGGGCTATTACCTGGGCCGCCCCGGCCCCGCCGAGGCGGTCGAACGCGCCGCCCGGCAGGTGAACCCGTTCAAGGTCGGGGCTTAAGGCCGCCCCTTTCCCTACAGTCCCTTCACCAGGGCGACGAGCTGGTCGAGCGCGGCGCTCCAGCCGTGATGGAAGCCCATCTCCTCATGCTGCTTCTTCGCCGCCTCGTCCTTGTGGAGCGCGACGGCGGTATAGAGCGTGCCGCCGGCCGCCGGCTCGATGGTCACGGTCGCGGTCATGAAACCGCCGCCGGTGGGGCGGAAGCCCGGCCCCAGCGCGTCGGTGAAGACCAGTCGCCGCTCGGGCTCCACGGCCAGGAAGCATCCGGTGCTGTCGTTCCTCTCGCCGTTCGGCCCTTCCATCACCGTGCGGAACTTGCCGCCGGGCCGCAGGTCGATCTCGCAGGCGGTGGTCCGCCAGGGCGCCGGCGTGAACCACTTCATCAGCAGCTCCGGCTCGGTCCAGGCCCGCCAGACGAGGCCCGGCGGAACCGCGACCTCGCGCTTCAGTTCAAGGTCGAGCTGCGGGTTGAAAACCACATCGGTCATGGTGTCCCTTCCTCCCGTTTGTTCAGGTCCAGCACCAGGCTGTCCAGTTGATCGAGCCGCTTTGTCCACAGGCTCCGCTGGGCTTCCAGCCAGCTTTCCGCGGCCGCCAGCGCCTCCGGCTTCAGCGTGCAGGTGCGCACCCGCCCCTGTTTCCGCGTTTCGACCAGCCCGCTGTCCTCCAGCATCTTCAGGTGCTGCAGGAAGCTGGGCAGGGCCATGCCGAAGGGTTTCGCAAGGTCGCCGACCGATGCCGGTCCTCGCCCAAGCGCCTGGATCACCGCCCGGCGCGTGGGGTCCGCCAGCGCACGGAACGTCCTGTCGAGTGCTGCATCCATGACGGCACCCTAGCGGGAGAAAACACTTAGGTCAATGCCTAACTATCGCGGTTACGCCGCCCCGTTCGCCATGTGCAGGCTGATGACCCCGGCGACGATCAGGAGGATGCCGACCACCTTCATCACCGTCAGCGACTCGCCGAAGACGAACACGCCGATGGCGGCGATGGCCGCGGTTCCCGTCGCCGACCAGATGGCATAGGCGATGCCGACCTCCATGGTGCGCAGCGCCTTGGCGAGCAGCAGGAAGGCGACGCCATAACAGACGACCACCGCCGCCGCCGGACCCAGCCGCGTCATGCCGTCCGACATCTTCATCGCCGATGTGCCGACGACCTCGAACAGGATCGCCACCACCAGATACAGCCAGCTCATTGCCTCGCCACTCCGCCAACTCCCGCAAGGCCGATCCCGCGGGGCCGCAGGATGGACCGGGCAAAGGGGCGCCGCAAGAGGGCCCCCCGGCACATCCCACTCCAGACACCCATGGTTGACGCCACGCCCGGCCGGCCCTAGGGTCTTTGCCCTCATTCCCAACTTTATCTATGTGGTTTCGAAAGGGTCCGACGATGACCGGCGAACGGGATCTGGCGTTGCAGGCGAAGGCATGGCCGTTCGAGGAGGCGCGCAAACTGGTCGCGCGCTTCGCGAAAGCGCCGCCCGCCAAAGGCTATGTCCTGTTCGAGACCGGCTATGGTCCGTCGGGCCTGCCGCATCTCGGCACCTTCGGCGAGGTGGCGCGCACCAGCATGGTGCGCCACGCCTTCCAGACCATGAGCGACATTCCGACCAGGCTGTTCTGCTTCTCGGACGACATGGACGGCCTGCGCAAGGTCCCCGACAACATCCCCAACAAGGAGATGGTGGCGGCCAACCTGGGCAAGCCGCTGACCCAGGTGCCCGATCCCTTCGGCACCCATGACAGCTTCGGCGCCCACAACAACGCCCGGCTGCGCGCCTTCCTCGACAGCTTCGGCTTCGAGTACGAGTTCCAGTCCTCCACCGACTGGTACAAGTCGGGCCGCTTCGACGAGGCGCTGCTCGGCATCCTGCGCCATTACGACGAGGTGATGGCAGTGATGCTGCCCACCCTCGGCGCCGAGCGTCAGGCGACCTACAGCCCCTTCCTGCCGGTCTCCCCCTCCACCGGGCGGGTCCTCCAGGTGCCGATGCTGGAGCGCAACGTCGATGCCGGCACCATCGTCTTCGAGGACGAGGACGGCAAGAAGGTGGAACTGCCGGTCACCGGCGGCCATGTGAAGCTGCAGTGGAAGCCCGATTGGGGCATGCGCTGGTTCGGCCTCGGCGTCGATTACGAGATGTACGGCAAGGATCTGATCCCCTCGGCCGATCTCGCCGGCAAGATCTGCAAAATCCTGGGCGGCACTCCGCCGGAGGGCTTCAATTACGAGCTGTTCCTGGACGACAAGGGCCAGAAGATCTCCAAGTCGAAGGGCAACGGCCTGACCATGGAGGAATGGCTGGCCTACGCGCCGCAGGAAAGCCTCGCCCTCTACATGTTCCAGAAGCCGAAGTCGGCCAAGCGCCTCTACTTCGACGTCATCCCGCGCGCGGTGGACGAATACCTGACCTTCGTCGACAAGGTCCATGGCGAGGAGCCGGCGAAGAAGCTGGAGAACCCGGCCTGGCACATCCACAACGGCAAGCCGCCGGCCGTGCGCTCCGACGTGTCCTTCAACCTGCTGCTCAACCTGGCGGGTGCGGCGAATGCCGACACCAAGGACACCATGTGGGGCTTCATCCGCCGCTATGCGCCCGACGCCACGCCGGAGAACAGCCCCTTCCTGGACAGCATGGTCGGCTATGCCGTGCGCTACTACCAGGATCAGGTGAAGCCGACCAAGCGGTTCCGCGCCCCCACCGACGCCGAACGCGCGGCCCTGCAGGACCTGCTGGCCAAGCTGGACGGCCTGCCGGCCGACGCCCGCGCCGACACCATCCAGAACGAGGTGTTCGAGGTCGGCAAGACCCACGGCTTCACCGAGCTGCGCGCGTGGTTCCAGGCGCTGTACGAGGTGCTGCTGGGCCAGACCACCGGGCCGCGCATGGGCTCCTTCATCCAGCTCTACGGCATCGACGAGACCAAGGCGCTGATCCGCGAGAAGCTGGCGGCCTGACGCTCGCCGGTTTCCATGTGCCTGAAGGGAGGCGTCGAAAGGCGCCTCCTTTTTTCGTTTCCGAACCGATCCGAACGCGATTATTTTCGCAATCGATCGTCCGTCTGACCCGCGACCGGCCCTATGCCCGAAAAGAGTGCGGGAAACTGCCTTTCCGCCCACCGGATGGGCAAACCTAAGGATATTCCATACCGCGCTATGCGGATGTCGCACCGCACCAATTCGAAAAGGGTGGTACCGCTAACACGGCTGCGGGCTTAAACTCCGCCTCGTTACTGCATTTTGCAGTGCGTTTCCTCCCTAGACTAAAGGCCGCGCCCGCTTGGGCTGCGGCCTTTTTTTTGGCGCGGCGGCCGGCTGCCGCCCCTCCCCTGTGATGGCCGTCACAGCCAAGATAAATAAAATACCGGATAAATTGTATCGGAACCGCGGCTGGCCCGTATGGCCGGCCGGGACGCATCGGGAGGGAGGGCGTGGGATGACCGCCGATCCGCCGCCGTTCGAACGCCACCATCGCACGGCGCAGGCTCTGGTCAGCACCTTTCAGGAGGCGCTGGAGCCGCAATTCGCCACCAAGGGCGTGCTGTCGCGCGAGGAATTCGCCCGCGCCATGGGATTGATGATGGCGCACTGGCCATCGGTGCTGCCGCTGTTCGCCTCGATCTGCCAAGCCTGTACCGCAGCCTCCTGCACCGCGTCCGGCTGCGGCGGCTGCGTGACGACGACGGACGCGGCGGGGGACGGGCAACAGCCTCTTCATCACGATGGACGCCGCCGGGATTTCGTCACCCGCCTGATGGTCTCGGCCCTGCGCACCCGCCTGCCCGACAGCATGGACCCGATCACCGGCGCCAGCTTTCCCCAGGTGATCCTCCCCGGCCTGCAATCGACGCTGAGCGCCCTGTTCTACGAGAAGGAGTGGGAAGCGATGAACGCCAGCGCCATCGCCCTGTTCAACCGGCTGGGGACCGACCGCGATGCCGAGGTCTGGCGGCGGCTGGCGCATGAGCAAACGCTGGCGGTGCTGGCCGACACGCCGTTCATCCGGGTGATGCTGCGTTTCCGCCAGTTCCACCAGCAGCGCCAGACCTTCATCCGGCGGATGACCGACCATCTGCGCGAACGGCATTTCGTGTTCGCCGAGGAGCATTTCCAGACGCTGTTCGACGCCCTGTTCGGCCGTCTGCGCGACGGCCTGCGCACCGAACTGGACCGCGCCCGCACCGACATCCATTACGGCGAGGGCACGGCGGAGGCGCTGCTGCGCATCTTCGACCAGTTCGACAAGCACCGGCTGGATCAGTCGGTGCCGATCCGCGTGCTGGGCGGCCGGCAGGTGGCGCGCCCGATGCTGGCGCAACGCAGCATGCTGGGCGCCACCCCTGCCGCCAAGCGGCGCTGATCGCGGCCGGCCGTGCCGGATGTCACAAGCCGGGCCAGTGCCGAATTAGGACGCCGTTAACCAGGGGGGCGCTTCGATGGACCGCATGATCCCACCACTGCCGCTCCGGCCCCGCCGCGGCACCACCACAAGGCTACAGGTCCGGTGACAGCCCGGCGCTCCCCGTCCCGCCCCTCCCCCCGCCTCCCGCCGGAGACGGACTGCGGCGTCGCGCCCGAGTTGATGGACTACCTGTTCGCCGGGTCGCCGGAGCCTGAACCGCTCCAGGCGACGCCCTCCGCACCGCCCTCGGCGCCCGGCCGCGGTGTCGCCCGTCAGGTCGGCGACATGCTGGTCGAATCGCGGCTGGCCGGGATGGGCGATGCCGACGTGCGCTCCACCCTCGCCCGCAAGCTGTGCCGGCTGCTGCCGGACCTGCCGCCGGGCGGGGCCGACACCGTCAGCGCCGTGGCGATTCGCGCGCTGGAGCAGCTGGCCCGCGACCACATCGTCCGGGTGCGCGAGGCGCTGGCGACGGCGATCAAGGACATCGCCTGCGCCCCGCCCACGGTGGTGACGACGCTGGCGCGCGACGTCGAACGGACGGTGGCGGAGCCGGTTCTGCGCTGCTGCGCGGCGCTCAGCGACGAGGACCTGCTGGACATCGTCGCCGCCGCCCCCGCCGGCTGGGCGCTGTCGGCCATCGCCCGGCGCCACAGCATCGGCGCGGCCCTGTCCGACGCCATCGCCGGCAGCAGCCATGCCGAAGCCACCGGCATCCTGCTCGACAACAGCGGGGCGGTGATCGCCGAACCGACGCTGGAATCGCTGGTGGAGCGGTCGGCCCACCATCCCGACTGGCGGGAGAAGCTGGCCCGCCGTCCCGCCCTGCCCCGCCGGCTGGCGCTGCGGCTGGCCGATTTCGTCGATCTGGCGGTGGCGGATACTCTGCGGCGGCGTCCCGACTTCGACGACGCCACGGTGGCGGAGATCGCCGCCACCACCCGCCGCCGCATCGACTGGGCCGAAGCGCCCGAGTCGGCCGAGTCGCCGGAACGCCGCGCCGTCCGCCTGCACCGGCTGGGCAAGCTGGACGAGACGGCGCTGGGCGACGCGATGTCGTGGAACGAGACCGGTTTCGTGCGGGCGGCGCTGACCTTGCGCGCCCGCGTGGCGCCGGAGGTGGTGGAGCTGATCCTGGATGCCCACGATCCGCAGGCGGTCACCGCCCTGGTCTGGCGCGCCGGCCTGTCGATGCGTTGCGCCATGCAGATCCAGGCCCGCGCGGCCGGCATCCACCCGCGCGCCATGCTGAACGCCCGGCAGGGCAGCGGCTTCCCACTGTCCCCCGCCGAGATGGCCCGACACCTGGAACGCTACGGCATCGGGCCGTAAGGGGACCGATCAGTAAGGCTGCTGCATGCCCCCGCGCGGCATCGGCTGGCGCGGCGTGGCGCGGCCGGTGCGCGGCACCGGGGTGTCGGGCGAGACCTCCTTGTAATAGGGGCCGCGGTCGGTCGGGCCTTCCATCGCCTCGGCCGGGGTGACGATCTGCTCGCCGGTGCCGGCGTCGAAGGCGATCAGCGGCATCTGGCGCACCTTCAGGCAGGCTTCGCGCTTGGCGGCCAGTTCCGCCGACTGCGAGCCGTCCAGCGTCACCAGCGGCAGCACCCAGTTCGCCCGCTGGTCGGCGGGGATCGAGGTGTAGACGTAATTGGTCAGCGGCCGGCAATAGGCGGCGCTGGCTTCCGCCGCCGGGTCGGTGATCGGGGCGGCGGCGATGGCGGCGGTATAGTCGCCGACCGTCTGGGCCTGGGCGGAGCCGGCCGCCGAGACGCCGGCGATGCCGGCGGCAAGCGCCAGCGACATGGTCAGACCGGGAATGAAACGGGCCACGAGCTTGGCCATCTGCGCTCTCCTTCGACCATCTTTGAACAAGGTAAGGACCGGACGCGAACCATACGTATAAAGCCGAACGGTCCAGTCGTTGGAAAGGATCATCGGGGGTGCGACGCAAAGCTGCAATGCCTCGCTAGCGGTCAGGCTTGCCCTCCGCGACAAAACGCGCTACCTACGCTTCCGAAATCTCGGGGCGCTGGATCCCTAAGACGTTAGAATGACCAACGGTTCTAGTCTCCCGCTGAATGGGGGACGCTCAAACGTTTTAGGGAACGCTCCATGGCTCGCAAGAAGATTGCGCTCGTCGGTGCCGGCCAGATTGGCGGCACGCTGGCTCTGCTCGCTGCTCAGAAGGAACTGGGCGACGTCGTCCTGTTCGACATCGCCGAAGGCATGCCGGCCGGCAAGGCGCTGGATCTCGCCGAAACCTCCCCGGTCGAGGGCTTCAACGCCAGCCTGACCGGCGGCAACGACTATTCGGTCATCGAGGGTGCCGACGTCGTGATCGTCACCGCCGGCATCCCGCGCAAGCCGGGCATGAGCCGCGATGACCTGATCGGCATCAACAGCGGCGTCTGCAAGACGGTCGGCGAGGCCATCGGCAAGTATGCCCCGAACGCCTTCGTCATCGTCATCACCAACCCGCTCGACGTGATGGTGTGGGTGCTGCAGCAGGCGTCCGGCCTGCCGCCGGAGCGCGTGGTCGGCATGGCCGGCGTGCTCGACTCGGCCCGCTTCCGCTACTTCCTGGCCGAAGAGTTCAACGTCTCGGTCGAGGACGTCACCGCCTTCGTGCTGGGCGGCCACGGCGACACGATGGTCCCGCTGGTGCGCTACTCCACCGTCGCCGGCATCCCGCTGCCCGATCTGGTCAAGATGGGCTGGACCACGCAGGAGAAGCTGGACGCCATCGTTCAGCGCACCCGTGACGGCGGCGCCGAGATCGTCAAGCTGCTGAAGACCGGCTCCGCCTTCTACGCCCCGGCCGCTTCCGCCATCCAGATGGCCGAGTCCTACCTGAAGGACCAGAAGCGCGTTCTGCCGGTCGCCGCCCACCTGAGCGGCCAGTATGGCCAGGACGACCTCTACGTCGGCGTCCCGACGATCATCGGCGCCGGCGGCGTCGAGAAGATCATCGAGATCGAGCTGAACGACGAAGAGAAGGCGATGTTCCAGAACTCCGTCGACGCGGTGAAGACGCTGGTCGACGTCGTCAAGAAGCTGGACGCCGAGAAGGCCGCTTCCTAAAGAACGGAGTGCGCGGTCTCCGGCGCCGTCCCGGCCCATTTTCCGGGTCCGGGACGGCGCCGGTGGTGCGCCCGTCTTGTCCTTCAGTCGACCCGTTCTCGTCAGCCGAAACAAAAAACAGATGGACGCCCGATGAACATCCATGAGTACCAGGCGAAAAGCCTGCTGAAGAAGTACGGCGTCGCGGTTCCCCGCGGCGGCGTTGCCTACACCCCGCAGGAGGCCGAGACGGTCGCCCGCGAGCTGGGCGGTCCGGTCTGGGTCGTGAAGTCCCAGATCCACGCCGGTGGCCGCGGCGCCGGCCGCTTCAAGGACAACCCCGAGGGCAAGGGCGGCGTCCGCGTCGTCAAGTCCATTGAGGAAGTCGGCAAGAACGCCGCCGAGATGCTGAACCACGTCCTGGTGACGAAGCAGACCGGTGCGGATGGCCGCGAGGTCAAGCGCCTCTACATCGAGGAAGGCGCCGACATCAAGCGCGAGCTGTACCTCGGCATGCTGATCGACCGCGCCACCGGCCGCGTGACGATCATGGCCTCGACCGAAGGCGGTATGGAGATCGAAGAGGTCGCCCATAACACGCCGGAGAAGATCATCAAGGTCGCCGTCGACCCGGCCACCGGCATCCAGGGCTACCACACCCGCAAGGTCGCCTTCGCGCTGGGCCTGGAAGGCAAGCAGGTCGGTGCCGCCGCCAAGTTCATCCAGGCCGCCTACAAGGCGTTCGTGGACCTGGACTGCGCCATCGTCGAGATCAACCCGCTGATCGTCACCGGCGCCGGCGACATCCTGGCGCTCGACGCCAAGATGAACTTCGACGACAACGCCCTGTTCCGCCACAAGGACGTGGAAGAGCTGCGCGACGAGGCCGAAGAGGATCCGGCGGAGATCGAGGCGGCCAAGCACAGCCTCAACTACGTCAAGCTCGACGGCAACATCGGCTGCATGGTCAACGGCGCCGGCCTGGCGATGGCCACCATGGACATCATCAAGCTGTATGGCGGCGAGCCGGCCAACTTCCTCGACGTCGGCGGCGGCGCCACGAAGGAGCGCGTCACCGCGGCCTTCAAGCTGATCCTGTCCGACAGCAACGTCGAAGGCATCCTGGTCAACATCTTCGGCGGCATCATGCGCTGCGACGTGATCGCCGAGGGCGTGGTCGCCGCGGCGCGCGAAGTGCACCTGCACGTTCCGCTGGTGGTGCGCCTGGAAGGCACCAACGTCGATCTGGGCAAGAAGATCCTGGCCGAATCCGGCCTGCCGATCCTCTCGGCCGACAACCTCGCCGATGCCGCCGAGAAGGTGGTCAAGGCCGTGAAGGAGGCCGCGTAACATGGCTGTTCTCGTCGATAAGAACACGAAGGTGATCTGCCAGGGCTTCACCGGAGCCCAGGGCACCTTCCATTCCGAGCAGGCCATCGCCTACGGCACGAAGATGGTCGGCGGCGTCACGCCCGGTAAGGGCGGCGCCAAGCACCTCGACCTGCCGATCTTCGACACCGTCTCCGAGGCGGTCGAGAAGACCGGCGCCAACGCCTCCGTGATCTACGTGCCGCCGCCCTTCGCGGCCGACGCGATCCTGGAAGCCATCGACGCCGAGATCCCGCTGGTGGTCTGCATCACCGAAGGCATCCCGGTGCTGGACATGGTCCGCGTCAAGCGCGCCCTGGACGGCTCCAAGACCCGCCTGATCGGCCCGAACTGCCCCGGCATCATCACGCCGGACGAGTGCAAGATCGGCATCATGCCGGGCCACATCCACAAGCGCGGCAAGATCGGCATCGTCTCGCGCTCCGGCACGCTGACCTATGAGGCGGTGGCGCAGACCACGGCGGCCGGCCTCGGCCAGACCACCTGCATCGGCATCGGCGGCGACCCGGTCAACGGCACCAACTTCGTCGACAGCCTGGAGCTGTTCGTGAAGGACCCGGAGACCGAGGGCATCATCATGATCGGCGAGATCGGCGGCGACGCCGAAGTCCGCGGCGCCGAGTTCATCAAGGCCTCGGGCACCAAGAAGCCGGTCGTCGGCTTCATCGCCGGCCGCACGGCTCCTCCGGGCCGCCGCATGGGCCATGCCGGCGCGGTGATCTCCGGCGGCAACGACACCGCCGACTTCAAGATCGACTTCATGAAGTCGGTCGGCATCGCCGTCGCCGACAGCCCCGCCAGCCTGGGCTCCACCATGCTGAAGGTGTTCAAGGGCTGATGGTCTGCGGGCGTCGCCTCAAGGGTGACGCCCATGGCCTCCTGCCTTTGAAAAGGGACGGACTCGGAAGAGGATGGCGGGCGGGACGCTGTGGTGCCCCGCCCGCCGCCCCTTCGGGGTCTCCTCTTGGACGGATGGTCCTGGGAACCCATATGCAAGCGTCGGCGGTGCTTCTCGCATCCCAGCCCGCACCCCACCGGCTGTTTTCGCCGGTTCTCGCATATGGGTATCCAACGATCCCCCGCCTCCTTCATCACTCGCGATCATCTCCCACAGGGAATCGGGCTTACGGCCCGAGGTGAAACCATGTCGGCAAATCTGGAACAGACCTCGTTCCTCTTCGGCTCGAACGCCGGTTACGTCGCCGAACTCTACGCCAGCTACCTGTCCAACCCGGCCGCCGTCGACCCCAGCTGGAACAGCTTCTTCCAGGATCTGGACGAGGATTCGCGCGCCGTCCTGGACGAGCTGCGCGGCGCGTCCTGGACCGTGTCCGATCTGGAAGACCCCAAGGCCAAGCGCGATCAGGTCGCCGAGAGCTTCATCGTCGGCAGCCCAAATGGAGCTGGCAACGGTGCCGCCGCCGCGATGAACGGTCCGGGCAACGGCGCCATGCTGGCCCACGCGCAGCAGGTCTATGGCGGCATCAGCCCGCAGCAGCTGCGCGCCGCCACGCTGGACAGCATCCGCGCCCTGATGCTGATCCGCGTCTTCCGCGTCCGCGGCCACATGAACGCGCATTTCGACCCGCTGGGCCTGGAAAAGCGCGAGCCGCACCCGGAACTGGATCCGGCGACCTACGGCTTCGGCCCGGACGACCTCGACCGTCCGATCTTCCTGAACTACTCGCTCGGCCTGGAAACGGCGACCCTGCGCCAGATCCTCGACATCCTGCACAAGACCTATTGCGGGACGATCGGCGTCGAGTTCATGCACATCCAGGACCCGGAAGAGAAGGCCTGGATCCAGGAGCGCATCGAGGGCGGCCGCAACCACACCGACTTCACGGTGAACGGCAAGCGCGCCATCCTGGAGCGTCTGACCGCGGCCGAGGGCTTCGAGAAGTTCCTGCAGCTGAAATACACCGGCACCAAGCGCTTCGGCCTTGAGGGCGGCGAGTCGATGATCCCCGCGCTGGAGCAGATCCTGAAGCGCGGCGGCCAGCTCGGCCTGAAAGAGGTCGTCGTCGGCATGGCCCACCGCGGCCGTCTGAACGTGCTGACCAACTTCATGGGCAAGCCCTTCTCCGCCGTCTTCTCGGAGTTCCAGGGCAACCCGTCGAGCCCGCAGGACGTGCAGGGTTCGGGCGACGTGAAGTACCATCTCGGCACCTCTTCGGACCGCGACTTCAACGGCAACATCGTCCACCTGTCGCTGACCGCCAACCCGTCCCACCTGGAATGGGTCAACCCGGTCGTGCTGGGCAAGGTGCGCGCCAAGCAGCAGCAGCGCCGCGACCTGGAGCGCGAGCAGGTGATGGGCGTGCTGATCCACGGCGACGCCGCCTTTGCCGGCCAGGGCATCGTGGCCGAGACGCTGGGCCTGTCGGAGCTGCGCGGCTACCGCACCGGCGGCACCATGCACTTCATCATCAACAACCAGATCGGCTTCACCACCAACCCGACCTATTCGCGGTCGGGCGTGTACTGCTCCGACATGGCCAAGATGGTGCAGGCGCCGATCTTCCACGTGAACGGCGACGATCCCGAAGCCGTCGTCCATGTCAGCCGCATCGCCATCGAGTTCCGCCAGAAGTTCAAGCGGGACGTCGTGATCGACATGGTCTGCTACCGCCGACACGGCCACAACGAGGGCGACGAGCCGGGCTTCACCCAGCCGCTGATGTACAAGAAGATCCGCGCCCACGCGACCACGCGCGAGCTGTACGCCAAGCAGCTGGTCGAGGAGAACGTGATCACCCAGGCCGAGGGCGACCAGATCACCCAGGACTTCATGAAGAAGCTGGAGGGTGAGTTCGAGGCGTCCAGCACCTACAAGCCGAACAAGGCCGACTGGCTGGAAGGCAAGTGGGCCGGCCTGGAGGCGCAGGGCGCCAACACCGCCCACCGCGGCGAGACCGGCGTGGACATCGACAAGCTGAAGCAGATCGGCTTCAAGCTCTGCGAGTACCCGAAGGACTTCGCGATCAACTCCAAGATCGCGCGCCAGCTGGAAGCCAAGAAGAAGACGCTGGAGTCGGGCGAAGGCATCGACTGGGCGACCGCCGAGGCTCTGGCCTACGCCACGCTGGTGGCCGAGGGCACCGGCGTCCGCCTGTCGGGCCAGGATTCCGGCCGCGGCACCTTCTCGCACCGCCATGCGGTGATGTACGACCAGAACACCGAAGAGAAGTACATCCCGCTCTGCCACGTCAGCCCGGATCAGGCGACCTTCGAGGTCCATGACAGCCCGCTGTCGGAAGCCGCCGTCGTCGGTTACGAATACGGCTATTCGCTGGCCGAGCCGCACAATCTGGTGCTGTGGGAGGCGCAGTTCGGCGATTTCGCCAACACCGCCCAGACCATCATCGACCAGTTCATCTCGTCGGGCGAGTCCAAGTGGCTGCGCATGTCCGGCCTGGTGATGCTGCTGCCGCACGGCTACGAGGGCCAGGGTCCGGAACACTCGTCCGCCCGTCCGGAACGCTTCCTGCAGATGTGCGCCGAGGACAACTGGCAGATCTGCAACGTGACGACGCCGGCCAACCTGTTCCACGTCTTCCGCCGCCAGATCCGCCGCAGCTTCCGCAAGCCGCTGGTCCTGTTCACGCCGAAGTCGCTGCTGCGCCACAAGCTGTGCATCTCCGACCTGTCGGAGATGGGGCCGGGCAGCAGCTTCCACCGCGTGCTGGGCGAGACCGCCAACGATCTGGCCGCCAACGACAAGATCCGCCGCATCGTCGTCTGCTCCGGCAAGGTCTATTACGACCTGCTGCAGGAGCGCATGAGCCGCGGCATCAAGGACGTGGTCATCCTGCGCCTGGAACAGCTCTACCCGTTCCCGAAGGACGCTCTGGCGGCCGAATTCGCCAAGTATCCGAACGCCGAGCTGGTCTGGTGCCAGGAAGAGCCGGAGAACCAGGGCGCCTGGTTCTTCGCCGACCGCCGCCTGGAGGGCGTGCTGAAGGACGTCGGCCACAAGGCCGGCCGCCCGTCCTACGTCGGCCGCCCGGCCACCGCCTCGCCGGCGACCGGCCTGCTGAAGCGTCACAACCAGGAGCAGGCCAAGCTTCTGGACGAAGCCCTGACGGTCCGCTGACCATCACCCAAGCGAACAAGAAGACGAACGAGGATAAAGAATGGCTACCGACATCAAGGTCCCCACGCTGGGTGAGTCCGTCTCCGAGGCGACGGTCGCCCGCTGGCTGAAGAAGGCCGGCGAGGCCGTCGCCATGGACGAGGCGCTGGTCGAGCTGGAGACCGACAAGGTCACGCTTGAGGTGAATGCGTCGGCCGCCGGCGTGCTGGCCGAGATCGTCGCTCCGGAAGGTGCGAACGTCGAGGTCGGCGCCCTGCTGGGCGTCATCAACGAGGGCGCCGGCGCCGGCGCCGCCGGCTTCAGCCCGGGCAGGGGCGCGCGTG
>NZ_VTTK01000030.1:0-87128 GCF_008365135.1 Azospirillum sp. Sh1
CAATCCCCTCTCCCCCCCGGGGAGAGGGTTAGGGTGAGGGGGAAGCGCGACAGGAGCTTTGGGAGAGGCACGCAATGCATCCCCCTCACCCCGGCCCTCTCCCCGGGGGGGAGAGGGGGAGTGGGACAGGCGAGAGGGAAAACGCCACATCATCCGCATCACACCCGATAATTCCGCACCGCCTCGACCAGGCCCTGGCCGAGGTTGTTCAGGTTGGCGGCGGCGCCTTCCAGCTGGCGGGTGCCGGCGGCGGTCTGGCTGCTGGCCTCGCGGATGTTCTGCAGCGCCTGGATCACCTGCTCCAGGCCGATCTGCTGCTGGTTGGTGCCGGCGACGATCTGCTGGAAGGCCAGCACGCTCTCCTGGATGTTCTCCGCCATGGTGCGGATGGTCGATTGGGTGGCGTCGGTCTGGCGCTTGCCGGCGGCGACGCGCTTCACCGCCTCCTCCGTCAGCATGACCGAGGCGTTGATGCCGTGCTGGATCTCCGAAAGGTTGGAGCGGACCTGGGCGGTCGCCTCCTTCGACTGGTCGGCGAGGCTCTTGATCTCGCCCGCCACGATGGAGAAGGTGCGGCCATGCTCGCCGGCCGCCGCCGCCTCGATGGCGGCATTCAGCGCCAGCAGGTGGCAGCGCTCGGCGATGTCGTTGACCGTCACGATGATCTCGCCGATCGCCTGGGTGCGCTCGGACAGCATGACGATGTTCTCGGCCACCGCCTCCGCCTGTTCGCGGATGGCGTCCATCGCCTGGATGGTGTCGTCCACCGCCTTCATCCCGGAATGGCTGGAGGCCGCCACCGTCTGGGCGCCGTGCGAGACGTCCTGGGCGCGGCGGTTGATCTGGGCGCCGGATTCGGTGATCTCCGACAGGGTGGCCGTGGTCTGCTCCACCGCCGCCAGCTGTTCGGCGACGCTTGCCGACTGCTGCTGGGTCGAGGCGCGGATCTGGGCGGTGGCGGCGTGGACGCTCTCCGCCGTCTCGCGGGTGGTGCGGGCCATCGACTTCAGCCGGCCTGCCATCTCGTTCAGATGCTGGCCGAGGACGGCAAGCTCGTCCTTGCCGGCGATGGCGATTTCCTGCGTCAGGTCGCCGTGGCCGACCCTGGTGACGAAGTCGATGGCACGGCCGAGCCGCCGGGTGATCGAGCTGCCGATCAGGTAAGCGACCGCCACCGCGATCAGGAAGACGACGACCAGCGCGATGATCGAGGACTGGATGGCGGTGTTGTAGATCGACCGGATGTCGGCGCGACCGGCCTTGGTCAGGTGGTCGATGGCGGTCTGGGCCTGGTCGATCCGCGCCTCCATGTTCTTGCGCAGTTCGTCCACCCGCTGGCGGCGCAGCAGCGCCTCGGCGATCTGGTTGCGTTCGAGCATGGTGTAGATCGTCCGCGCCTCGTCGCCGACCATGGCGATGGCGCGGGACATCTCGTTCACCGCGGTGTCCAGCTCGACCCAGCCCCGGCGGCGGCTGTCGGTCACGCCGGTGGAGGCACGCTCCGCCACCATCGCCCGCAGCTGGCCCAGCCGGTCGCGCAACTGGGCGCCGACCTCGTCGTAATGGCGGCGCAGCGGCGCCAGCAGCGCCGGGATCTCGGCGACCCGCCCTTCGGCATTGGCGATGGACACGGCGTTCAGCGCCGTCTCGCGCGTGCTGCGCAGCTCCGCCTGCATGTTGCCGACATCCGTCACCATGTCGGCGGCCTCGTTGTCATAGGTCGACACCGCCATGATGACGTCCAGCGCGTCGGAGAAGCGCGACATCTGATAGAGCGCCAGCAGCGCCGTCAGAACACAGACGACGCCGAATCCCAGGACCAGCTTGTGCGCGACTTTCATGTTCATTCTTGGACTCCAGCCCCGGACGGCTCTTCAGGTGGATCGGTCGGTTTCAGGTCTTCACGAGGTCGAGCAGCGCCGCCATGTCCAGGATTGCCATGCGGTCGGCGGCGATGGCCCTGACCAGCGGGCCGGCCTCCGCCGGGGCGGCGGTGCGGGGCGGCACGATGTCGGACACCCGCTCCACTTCCCGCACCCGCAGTGCTGCCGGGCGGCCCGCCCCGGTGCGCAGCACGACGGCGTAGCCGGACGGATCGGTCTCGACCCCGGTCCTGGAAAGAGCGGCGGACAGGCCGGGGGAAGGGCCATTGCACAGCCGGTCGAGGTCGAACAGCCGCATCACCCGGCCGGCGACGGCGATCACCCCCAGCACGGCGGGCGGCGCCCCCGGCACGCGGGCCAGCCGCGGCATCGGCGCGATATGGCCGAGATGGCGCAGTTCCAGCCCATAGAGCGTTTCGGCCCCGCGGGCGACCAGCATCGGGACGCCGGCGCTCTCCTCCCCATGGAGTTGCGGGATTTCGGCCAGTTCCTCGGCCCGGCGGGCCAGCACCGCGTCGGCCCATGGGCCGTGGCCGGCGAAAGTCGCCTCCATGTCGGCGGTGCGGCGGGCCAGCTTCCCGTGCACCTCGTCCCAGTCGATGGCGGCCTGGGCGGCCGCACGGGCGGCGGCGCGGTCGGGAGAGGCGCTTTCCAGGGCGGCGATGAGCGGTGCGGCACCCGCCGCCCCGGTCACCATCCCCGCCGCCAATCCTGCGCCGGCGCCGGCAAGCGTGTCGTCCATCACCCCTCCTCACCGGTCAGCCAGAGGTCCAGCATGCCGCGCAATTCCTGAACGGTCAGGCCGCCGCCCTCCGCCACCGCCTCGTCGTCGGGACGGTTCTCCAGCGCCTCGCGGGCATTGCGGAAATGGCGCTGCGCCGGGACCAGCCGGCCGCGCCGCCAATAGGCCAGCGCCAGATGATAGTCGGCCAGAACGAAGCGCGGGTCGAGATACAGCGCGCGCTTGAAGGCCGCCACCGGGTCGCCGACGCCAAGCTCCTCCTCCACCAGACCCAGCTGGTAATGGGCGCCGGGGTCCAGCCGGTTCGCCTCCACCCGGGCCAGACAGGCTTCCAGAACGGTCGAGCGCTCGTTGGTCTCGGCGGTGTCCGGCGGGGTGGGTGCCGCGGGAGGCGTCGCCGCCGGCTCGGCCCTGCGGGAGCGCGGAGCGGGCCGGACGGCGGGATCGGGCGCGGCGTCCGGCGCCGGTCCGGCCGCGCGGCGGGACTTGAGCACGGAGGCCGGGGCCGCCGCTGCCGGGCCGGGGGATGGGCGGCGATCCGCCGCGGCCGGGGCCGCCGGTTCGGCGTGCTTGCGGTAGAGGGTGGCGCCGGGAACCGAGACCGGAATGAACAGCTCGTTCATCTGCGGACCGGCCTCGGCGTGGCCGACCACCAGCCAGCCGCCGTCGGCCAGCGCCTTGTGCAGATTGCCCAGCAGCCGGTGCCGCGTCGCCTCGTCGAAATAGATCATGACGTTGCGGCACAGGATGATGTCGAAATGCCCGATCCCGTGCGGATAGGAGGGGATAGCCCCATCCACGAGGTTGAAGGGCATGAAGCTGGTCCATTGCCGGTACTTCGGCTTGACCGACCACAGCTTGTCCTGGCGGTCGAAACAGGCCTCCAGCGTTTCCGGCGATAGGCCGCGCACCGCCCAGTCGCCATAGGCGCCGCGCCGCGCCTGTTCCAGGAAGGCGCCGTTGATGTCGGTGCCGACGATGTGGACCTGCCAGCCTTCCAGCTGGGCGGCGAAATGCTGCTTCAGCAGGATTTCGAGCGTGTAGGCCTCCGGCCCGATGGAACAGCCGGCACTCCAGATCCGCAGCAGGCGGCTCGACTGGTTGCGGCGCAGGCATTCGGGGATGGCGACGGCGCGCAGCGCATCGAACTGCTCGATGTAGCGGAAGAAGAAGGTCTCCCCCACCGCCAGCTCGTTGATGAGGCCCTGATATTCGGCGCCGGTCGGACCTTCCGCCTCCAGCGCGGCGAGATAACCGCCGACCGTGGTGACGCGGCCGAAGGGCAGCCGGCGGTTGATCCGCTCGGCGAAGGCGGCATCCTTGTCGGCGTAATAGGCGAGCCCGGTGGCGTCGATCACCATCGACTTCAGGCGCAGGAAATTCGGATCGCGGCGGATCGCCTCGATCCCGGCGGCGACGGCGTTCGGCATCATGCGGCACCGTCCGCGGAAGAGGCCGCGTCCTGAGAGTGCCGCCACTGCGCCAACCTTCGTTCCGCCACGGCACGGAAGGCGTCGAGCAGCCGGCCTTCCGCCTCGCTGAGCAGCCGGTCGGGGTCGAGCAGGGTCACGGTGCCGCCGCGGCCGGTCACCCGGTCCGGAAAGGCGCCGACGGCACAGCCGTTGAAGGTCAGCGCCGGATCGGCGGGCGTGCGCTCGGCGGGATCGACCGCGGTGTCGCCATGGACCCGGTCGGCCAGCAGCGCCGCCGGCCGCCCCTGCCAGGTGACGAGAAACAGCGGCGAATAGAGGTTCGGCTCGGCGCCCTCACCGGCCAGATCCAGCAGCACGTCCAGGCGCAGGACCGGCACCACCTCCCCCTGATAGCGGAAAACGCCCTCCACCGGCAGCGGCGCCGTCGGCAGCCGGTCGAGACGCGGCAACGGCAAAAAACGCCGCACGGACCCGACCGGCAGCGCCAGCACCCGGCCGGCAACCGAAAACACGACGCAACGGAATGGCGACGGGGTGGAGGCAGTTTGCGCTGGGTTTGGTGACATCCGTCCGTCGATGGTCTGGAATCCGACCGGGAACATGCCCCATCACGACCGGAATGCGAATTACGCCAATGGTTTACGCCGTAGGGCCTATGCCCCGGCCGCAGCCGTCCCTGCCCTTTGCCGGATGGATCGGGCGGGCTACTCTCTTGCGGCAAGGATAATCCGGGACCAGGGAGAATCGATACGATGGCCGGCCGCTATTTCGAGGATTTCCGCATCGGCGACGTGATCGAATCGGAAGGGGCGACCCTGACCGACAGCCAGATCATGGATTTCGCCCTGCGTTTCGACCCGCAGCCCTTCCACATGGACGCGGCGGCGGCGGCCGACGGGCCGTTCCAGGGGCTGATCGCCAGCGGTTTCCACACCCTGTCGCTGACCTTCCGGCTGATCCGCGACACCGGCATCATCACCGGCACCAGCCTGGGCGGGTCCGGCATGGACGAGCTGCGCTGGCTGCGGCCGGTACGGCCCGGCGACACCATCCGCGCCCGGGTCGAGGTGGTGGAGACCATTCCGTCGCGCCGCGGCGGGCGCGGCACGGTGCGGCTGGCCTACACCACGGTGAACCAGCGCGGCGAGCCGGTGATGACCTGCATCATGAACCACATCATCGCCGGACGGGGCGGCCCGCAGACCGTCGAGGTCTGAACGCCGCGCCTCCCCCACCACGCCTTCGCCGCCTTCAGGCCCGCGCGGCCAGGGTGCGGATCGCCAGCGCGGCGGCGGAGGAGCGGTTTTCCACCCCCAGCTTGGCGAAGACCTGTTCCAGGTGCTTGTTCACCGTGCGCGGGCTGATGCCCAGGATCTCGCCGATGTCGCGGTTGGGCTTGCCGTTGGCGATCCACAGCAGCACCTCCGCTTCGCGCGCGGTCAGGCCGAGGGCGTCGCGCAGGATCGCCTCCTGCCGTCCCGCGGTCGGCTCGCTGAGGCGGAACAGGTACTCGTCGGGGTTGGCCGGGCTGAGATAGGTGAATTCCAGCCGCCGCACCCCCTCGCCGTCCGGCAGGTCCAGCGTGAAGGTCTCCGCCGAGGCGCCGGGCGATGAGGCCCGGCGCAGCCGGACCAGACCGGCGGCCAGGGAGGATGCCGCTTCGGGGCGCACGCCGTCGGGGCCGGGCAGCAGGCCGCCGAGCAGCCGCTCCGCCTGCGGGGTGCACCACAGCAGCCTGCCCTCCCCGTCCGTCGCCAGCAGGAAGCGGCCGGTGGCGTCGAGCGCGGCGCGGGCGCCGTAGGCGACGCGGGCGTTGGTCAGATGGACGCGGATGCGGGCGATCAGCTCGTCCACCACGATCGGCTTGGTGACGTAATCGACGCCGCCGGCCTCCAGCCCCTTCACCACATGCTCGGTGTCGCTGAGGCCGGTCATGAAGATGACGGGGATGTGCGACAGGTGGGGGATCTGCTTCAGCCGCCGGCAGGTCTCGAAGCCGTCGAGGCCGGGCATCACCGCATCCATCAGGATCAGGTCCGGGGTGATCTGGCCGACCAGATCGAGAGCGCTTTCGCCGTCGACGGCGACCAGCACGGTCAGGTCGGCCTGTTCGATGGCCTCCGTCAGGAATCCCAGCGTGTCGGGGGTGTCGTCCACCACCAGGATCATGTCGCGGCGCTTCATCCCGTCACGGCCCCGTCTTCTGCCAGATCATCTTCCGCCCGATCGTCTTGGTCCTGTGCGGCGTCGCGCTGCGCCGCCGCCTCTTCCACCGCACGCATATAGCCTTTCAGGTCGAAGGCGCGCACCAGCGTTCGCAGCCGCTCGACGAAAGGCAGGGCGGCGGCATCCTCCGCCTCGATCTCCCGCAGCTTGGCCTCGATCCCGCGAATATAGCCGATCCGGCCGAGCTGGCGCAGGTCGTCGAGATGACGCAGCGCCGACTCCGGCGGGTGATTGGATGGGGTTTGATTGGATGGCCCTTGATTGGATTGCTCGGGGGTTTGATCGGCCGGCGCGGGCGGCGGGGCAAGCGGTTCCGCCGGCTTTTCCACCGCATGGATCCACTCCAGCCCGGTCAGCGCCTGCAGGCGGTCGAGCAGCGCGTGGATCTCGATGGGCTTGGCGACGAAGGCGTCATGCGGCGCCCGGCCGTCGCCCGGTCCCTGCGCCTCGTAGGCGTTGGCCGACACCATGATGATGCGGATGCGGTCGGCGAACTGGCGGCGCAACTCCTCCGCCACGTCCCAGCCGCTCTCGCCGGGCATCGAGATGTCGAGCATGGCGACGTCGGGCTTGCACTGCGCCGCCAGCTCCAGGCAGGTGACGGCGTCGGACGCGGTGAACAGCACGAACCCCAGCGGACGCAGGATGTCGGTCATCAGCGCCAGATGGTCGCGGTCGTCGTCGGCCAGCAGGATGGTGATCTGCGGCCCGGCATAGCCGGTGATGGCGCGGCGCTCCACCTGCTCGCCCGGCCGGTGCATGGCCTCCGACAGCAGCAGGCGGACGGTGAAGACGCTGCCCCGCCCGGCTTCGCTGCGCAGCGCGATGTCGCCGCCCATGATCCGGGTCAGCACCCGCGTGATGGTCAGGCCGAGCCCGGTGCCGGCCACCGCCCGCACCGCCGCGCCCCGCCCGCGCTCGAACGGTTCGAAGACGCGGTCGAGATCCTCCGCGCGGATGCCGATGCCGCTGTCGGCGATCTCGAACTCGGCGATCTGGCTGCGGTAGCGGACGGTCAGGGCGACATGGCCGCTCTCGGTGTATTTCACGGCGTTCGACAGCAGGTTGATGAGGATCTGGCGCAGGATCTTGCTGTCGGTGTGGACCCAGACCGGCAGGTGCGGCACGCGGGCATAGCGGAACTCCAGCCCCTTGGCCGATGCCTGGATGCGGAACATGTCGGCCAGCTGGTCGAGGAAGTCGATCAGCTGCACCTTGTCACGGCTGAGCCGGCGCAGGCCCGATTCGATCTTGGAGATGTCGAGCAGCCCGTCGATCAGGTTCGACAGATGCTCGGCGCTGCGGCGGATGACGCGGACGGCGTCCTGCGGGCGCTGGGTGCTGTTGCTTTCCAGAAGCTGGGCATAGCCGGAGATGGCATTGAGCGGCGCGCGGATTTCGTGGCTGACGCCGATGATGTAGCGGCTCTTGGCGGCGTTGGCGGCCTCCGCCACCTCCTTGGCTTTCTGGAGGGCGGCGTCGGTGCGTTCGTGGGCGGCGATCTCGTCCATCAGCATGGCGGTCTGGCGGCCGGTCTCCTCCTCCGCCTTGCGGCGGCTTTCATGGGCCAGCACCAAGAGCCAGGCGGCGACGCCGGACAGGATGAACAGGCAGACGAAGACGGTGACCAGCGCGGTGTGGATCGCCGCCCGCTCCGCCGCGTCGGCATTGGCGTACTGGAAGTCGATGACCACCAGCACCCCGCCCAGCACCAGCGAGAACAGCGTCATCACCCCGATGAAGTGGCCGGTGCGGGTGTGGACCCCGGCGGCCATGCGTTTGGGCAGGATCCGCTGCAGGCTGCGGGCGATCTGGTCGGCGAAGCGGCTGTCGGTCTTGCAAAGGTCGTGGCAGCGCGCCTCCAGCGTGCAGCAGAGCGAGCAGATCGGCGCGTCGTATGCCGGGCAGAAGGCCATGTCCGGCCGCTCGAACTGGTTCTCGCAGATCGAGCAGCGGACGGTCGCGCCCTCGCCGGGCAGGGGATCGGACTTGCGGGCGATGTAATAGCGGCCCCGCGTCCTCCAGGCAATCAGCGGCGCGGCGGCGAAGGCGACGACCAGCCCGATGAAGGGGGCCAGCGCCTGGGCCACCGGACCCAGCAGCCCGAAGAAGGCGGTGGTGGAGCACAGCACCGACAGGCCCATGGCGCCGGTGCCGACCGGGTTGATGTCGTAGAGGTGAGCGCGCTTGAACTCGATCCCCGGCGGGCTGAATCCCAAGGGCTTGTTGACGGCCAGATCGGCGGCGACCGCGCCCAGCCAGCCGACCGCGACGTTGGCGTAGAGGCCGAGGATGCTCTCGATCACGCCGAGGATGCCGATCTCCATCAGCAGCAGGGCCAGCAGCACGTTGAACACCAGCCAGACGACGCGGCCGGGGTGGCTGCGGGTCAGGCGGGAGAAGAAGTTCGACCAGGCGATGGAGCCGGCATAGGCGTTGGTGACGTTGATCTTCATCTGGCAGACCACGACGAAGATGCCGGTCAGCGCCAGTGCAGACATCGGCGAGCCGAACACGTCGAGGAAGGCCATGTGGTACATGCTGTTGGGCTGCACCGCATCCTCCACCGCCAACCCGTGCTTGATGGCGAGGAAGGCCAGCAGCGACCCCGCCGCCAGCTTCAGGCTGCCGATCACCACCCAGCCCGGCCCGCCGGCCAGCAGCGCCGTCCACCAGCGCAATTTGCCAATGCGGGACTGCGCGGGCAGGAAGCGCAGATAGTCGACCTGCTCGCCGATCTGCGGCAGCAGCGACAGCAGGACGGACGCCGCCATGCCGAAGGGCAGCAGCGACAGCCCGCCGTCGGGGGCGTAGACGCCGGGCAGCGAGGTCCATTGCGCCAGGGTTTCGCGGTCGAGCAGGAAGAAATAGGCCAGCGGCACGCATTGCAGCAGGATCCACACCGGCTGCGTCGCCCATTGCATGCGGCTGATGAAGCGGATGCCGTAGACGGCGATGGGGATCACCGCCAGCGAACTGATGACATGGGCGAGCGAGGCCGGAATGCCCAGCACCATGGTCAGCCCGGCCGACATGATGCTGGCCTCGATGGAGAACAGGATGAAGGTGAAGGAGGCGTAGACCAGCGAGGTGATGGTGGATCCGAGATAGCCGAAGCCCGCCCCGCGGGCCAGCAGGTCGATGTCCACCCCGGCCTTGGCCGCATGGTAGGTGATCGGCAGCCCGACCAGGATGCTGAGGACCGCAACCGCCAGGATGGCGGCCATGGCGTTCTCGAAGCCGTATGTCAGGGTGACGGCGGCGCCCAGCGCCTCGCAGGCCAGGAAGGAGATGGCGCCGAGCGCGGTGTTGGCGACCCGCCATGCGCTCCAGCGCCGCGCCCGTTCCGCCGTGTAGCGGAGCGCGTAGTCCTCCAGCGTCTGGTCGGCGGCGAGCTGGTTGTATTGCCGGCGTTCACGGACGATCCGTTGCCTCGCGCTCATGCCCGTCCGCCGTTCCCGCCCGTCGCCTGTCGTGGTCCGCATCGTCGGGAGTTTCCCGGTGCTTGGCAAGGTGCAAGCGCGTTGACAGCGCCCAACCCGGCCTCTAGCTGTCGAACCCCACGACCTGGACAATCTCTGAAAGCCCAAGCATGACCGTCGAGCTTGTCGTTTGCGAAACCTGCCGCCGGCCGGAAGATCCGCCCGAAGCGGTCCGGCCGGGGGCGGAGCTGGTGGCGTTGATGGAGCGGGCGCTGGCCGACAGTCCCGATCTGACGGCACAGGTGCGGCTGCGGCCGATGCGCTGCCTGATGAGCTGCCGACGCCCTTGCGCCGTCGCCGTGCGCTCCGCCGCCCGGATGAGCTATGTGCTGGGCGATTTCGCCCCGGACGAGATGACGGTGGAGACGCTGACCGCTTACTTGCGCGCCTATGCCGCCACCGATGACGGGATCGTTCCGTTCAAGCAATGGCCCCATGGCGTCAAGGGTCGTTTCGTTTCCCGACTCCCGCCGCTGGAGGAGCCGGACGGACAGGTTTGACACGCCGGGGCCGCGGTCCAATTATTGTTGGCAAGACCAACGATATTCGCCCTTACGGGCGTGGAGGAGCGCCCGATGAAGGTCGACCCCGAGGTCCTGAACTGCGCCACCGGCCTGCTGCACATGGCGCGCGAGGCCGAACGCTCCAATGGTTGGGAAGCCGGCGACCTGCTGCGCACCACGCTGCGCCTGCTGGTGGTCGCCGGCGCCGACGGCCATGGCTGGGACGCCGACGACCTGTCGGAGGAAGTACGCGATCTGGTCGAGGCGGTGCGGACGACCAATGCGGACGATGGGGCATTCGGGGGCGCGTTCGGGGATGGGGAGATGGTGGTGCATTGAGGGGCCGCTGGTCCCTTGATAGGCCCAGGGCGGAAAGACTATTCATTCTTCTCTGTGCGGACTGAAAACAACATTGAGACCAAGACGTTAAGCTGCCTACCAGAGAATAATATTTGCGCCGGTTCGGTACATGCGTATGTTCATAACTTTTTTTCAATAACATCTTTTTATGAGAAGCATTTCGCCGCAATTTGCCAAAATATTATTTTTGGAATTTCTGTATTAAACCTGCAAGCTGCTCCATTCCGTCAAAGGTGCTTGGAACTGCCGTTGGGTCGGGTGTGATTCCGCTGAAAATAAGGGTTTCAAATCTATCTAACTTATCTTTCGCCATGCCCTCTGCAAACTTCGCATATCCTTCAATGAACGCACATACGCTATAGCGCAACTCCAACTGTAGTATCTGCGCCTTCAAACTCAGTTGTTCTTTTAAGATAATGCGGAAAAAGTAGATCAACACTATTTCCAATGGGATCAAAACAGGAAGACCGAGTAAAAGTTTGTTTTTCATCGGGTCCATGCCTGCATTTGCGTCGGCCCAAATCAAGTATGAAACGTATATTGACGCCGCCAGAGGAAGAAGGATGATAACTGCCATAGCAATCAAATACAAGCGCGCAAGAAAAGATTCTCTTTTCTTTTTTTCGATTAATTCCTTGAATGCTTTCGCGAGTCCAACAAAGTTATACTGGCCCGCCATGTTGCTTAATGATTCTTGATACTCCTTTAGTCTTTCATCCCAATCTTCGATAGTTTTTTTCCACTCTTTCGTTTTCATATTATGCTCCTTATTTAGAGCATCAATTCTTGCAATAGTCGCTTGTAGCTCTAGCAGATTTTTTTTGGCTTCCGATTTATTAAGATCTTTTTGAAAGCTAAACGCCCAGAGCGGAAATTGTCTTCTTTCCAGTTCTGTTTGACTAATTCCTGGACCCAGGATAAAATCTATGATTGGAAATTCGTACGAGCTTTCCCAATTTCCTGTAACTATTGCCTTCTCGTAGATCATTTGGAAAATTGCAACGATCAAATTGGAAGCAAGATCTTCTGGATCATCCCAGTCTCCCGGCTTCGTTCTTTGGAGCTTTTCGATGCATGCACTAATCATCGACGTATTATATTCAAACGTTATCGCACAATTACTAATGTATTCCTTTTCGTTTCTAAGAATATACATGATCGCGCTTTTTGAAAGCCGAAGGCGCACTTGAACGCTTTCAGAGAAAGCGTCTTTTTGGCCCAAAATTTCGCCGTCGGCGAACTTGCGAATGTTTTCGTCAGTGCTAATAAGCATTTCATTTTCCTTGTTCTTCAACTGACACATAGCATCGTTGTTAAAAAAAATTTCCACTTTTTGCAAGCAGAGCGGAGCGTCATATATGGGTATGCATTGCAAAAATTGCTTTTTACTCAGTTTCCCGTATCGTATTGGATCAGCACCTTGTCGATGCGGCGGCCGTCCATGTCGACGACCTCGAAACGGATGCCGTTCCAATGGAAATGCTCCGCCGCGGTCGGAACGTGACCGAAATGATCGAGAAGGAAGCCGGCGATGGTGTGGAAATCGCCCTCCCCCTTCATGTTCTTGACGCCGACCAGCGCCTCGACCTCCTCGACCGGGGTCATGCCGTCGACCAGCCAGCTGCCGTCCTCGCGCTGGACGGCGCCGGCGTCGCCTTCGTGGCTGCTGTCGGGCAGTTCGCCGGCGATCGCCTCCAGGATGTCGGTCATGGTGACCAGACCCTCGACGCTGCCGTACTCGTCCACCACCACCGCCATGTGGACGCTGGCCTGCTTGAACAGGTCGAGCAGGCGGAAGACCGGCGTGCCGTCATGGACGACCAGCGGCTGGACCATCGCCGTCCGCACGTCGAAGGCGACCCCCTTCAGCGACTGGTCGAGCAGCGCCTTGGCCGCGACGACGCCCTGAAGCTCGTCCACGTCGCCGCGGCAGACCGGGAAGCGGGAATAGCCGCTTTCGCAGATCTCGCGGCCGATGGCATCGGGGCCGTCGTCGATGTCGAGCCAGATCAGGTCGGGACGCGGCGTCATGATCGACCGCACCGTGCGGTCGGACAGATGCATCACCCCCTCGATCATCTGGCGTTCGGCCGGCTCGAAGACGCCGCTCTGGGTGCCTTCGGCGATCAGGGTCTTGACCTCCTCCTCCGTCACCGTCTGCTCGCGCGAGGTCGGCAGGCGCAGAAGCTTCAGCACCGCGTCGCTCGACACGCCGAGCAGCCAGACCACCGGGGCCGACAGCCGCGACACCATCCGCATCGGGCCGGCGACCAGGGCGGCGATCCGCTCCGACGAGATCAAGGCGACGCGCTTGGGCACCAGTTCGCCGATGATGAGGGAGAAATAGGTGATGGCGGCGACCACCAGGACAAACGCGACGGTGTGGCCGTAGGGGGCGATCCAGGCGACCTGTTCGTCCAGCACGCCGCCGAGCCGTTCGGCCAGGGTGGAGCCGCCATAGGCGCCGGCGATGATGCCGGTCAGGCTGATGCCGACCTGTACGGTGGACAGGAAGCGGCTCGGATCCTCCGACAGCTCCAGCGCGACGCGGGCACCCGCGCCGCCTTTCTCCTCGGCCATCTGCTGAAGCCGGGCGCGGCGCGCCGACACCAGCGCCATCTCCGACATCGCGAAGAAGGCGTTGAGCAGGATCAGCAGGACGATGACCAACAGTTCCCAGATCATGGCTTTGTGCCCGAAGGGCGCTCCCTCAACCGATCAATTGTTGCGCCACGGCGACCGCCGCCTGCCCGAGACCGAGCAGGACGGCGGCGATGATGGCGATGGATAGAAGGCCGGCGATCAGGCCGGCCGAGACGAAGGCACCGTCGGTTTCCATCAGCCCCAGCGCGATCAGCGCGATGGCGAAGGCGGGGGGCTGGTTTCCGAAGACGATGGGAAGGGACAGGATGCCGGCCAGCACCATCACCGCCAGCCCCAGCATCCGTTCGGCGGTGGGACCGGCCAGCGCCGGCATGCGCGGCCGCAGGTGCCTCTCCACCCGCTCCGCCCACGGCCTTGCCCGACGGATCACGCCCAGGAAGGCCTTGCGGTCGAAGGTGACCGCCAGCATACGGCGCGGCAGCCAGGGGCCATGCCGGCCCAGCGCCATCTGAGCGCCGAGCAGGATCATCGGCACGCCGGTGGCGGTCGACAGGCCGGGGACCGGCAGCACGTTGGGAATGGAGAGAATCAGCAGCAGCGCGCCGAAGGCACGGTCGCCCAGCGCATCCACGACCTCGCCGAGCGAGATGCGGGACTGGACGGCCGGATCGTTTGCAAGGGGATCGCCGGTGGCGGCGTCGGTGGCGGTGGCGGCGCCGCGCGTCAGGAAGTCGTCCAGCAGGTCCGAAACGCGCGCACAGCTCCCTTCCGCACGGTCCCTTTCCGGACTGGGATGGGGTGCGTCGTACGACCTGGGGGACGACCCGGGAGGTCGATCTTTGCTCACGGCTCTCCCCGATGCCGGAAACGGGATCGGAGCGGGCCGGGCGAAGGATGGCAGGAACCCATGGACCTTTCGCGTCACGGCGGTAGTGATTTCCCTTCTACAGGAAGGGAGGCGAAAGCGCCAGCGCCGGTTGAGGCCCGGCGAGCGGCATCGCATTTGGACGTAAGTTTCCTATGAATGAACTTTCGTCGTCCCCGCGACGGCGCGGATCCGGGAAACCGTCACGGAACGTTGCTCAACCGGATGGGTTCCCGCCCTCGCGGGAATGACGCGCCTCCTTGTGCAGGATCACATTTCCCAAATGCGATGACCCGGGGGGGGGGCGGCGGGAATCGGAAAGGAGGGCGCCGCCCTGCCCGTCGCCAATCCCCCGTCCTCAATTCCCGTCCGGGCTATTGCCGCTTCTGCATGACGAAGGTCAGGCGCTTCGTCAGATCGGCCTTCGACACCGGCTTCACCAGATAACCGGAGATGCCGTAGGCGATGGCGCGCTTCACCACATCCGCCTCGCGGTGGCCGGTCAGCACCAGCACCGGCAGGTCGGCCAGCGGGTTGCCGGTGGCGGTGCGCAGGGCGTGCAGCAGGTCCAGCCCGGTCATCCGCGGCATTTCCAGGTCGCAGATCGCCACGTCGACGTCCTCGCCGTTCTTGCGCAGGATATCGAGCGCCTGGACGCCGTCCGCCGCCTCGAACACCGTCCGCAGCCCGATGTCGTGCAGCAGCCGGTAGATCAGCTTGCGGGTGAAGTCGTCGTCCTCGACAAGAAGCACACCGAGATCGTGTATCGTCCGGACCTGGCGGGTCCGTCCACCTGCCTCCACCACCATGACGCTCTCCGCTCCGCCTATGTTCACCCGGACGCTGGCCGCGCGGCCGGACGACACAGTTTTCTGGAAGTATTGTTGCGCAGTCGTTAACGGAATCGCCATTGCCGGACCGCGGACACACCGATCCCGCCGACGGGGAATGGCAATCGGGCACACAACGTCCTATCCTTGCCACCCGCCGCAAGGCCAGCCCTTCCGAACCGATCAGGACCGCTCCTCCCTTGACCCCGCCGCCCGCCGCCCCCCTGTCCCCCTTCGGCAATTCGCCCGACGCGGCGATGCTCGCCGCCGTGGTGGAAGCCAGCGGCGGCGGCATCGCCGTGTCGGACGCCACGCTCCCCGGCCACCCCATCGTCTATTGCAACCGCGCCTTCCTAGAGATGGTCGGCTATGCGGCCGACGAGGTGATCGGCCGGGACGGCACCTTCCTGCACGGGCCGGCCACCGATCCGGAAACGGCGGCGGCGATCCGCACCGCCCTGGCCGAGGCGAGACCCTTGTCGGTGGAGGTGCTGAATTACCGCAAGGACGGCACCGCCTTCTGGAACGCGCTGAGCCTGCGGCCGGTGCTGGGGCCAGGGGGAGAGTCCGATGGAAGCGCGCGCTGGATCGCCGCCTCCTGCGCCGACGTCACCCACAGCCGCCGGTCGCAGGAGGAGTTGCGCGCCGCCGAGGAGCAGCTGACCAAGCTGGCGGCCGAGACCTTCGCCCTGGCCGAGAAGCTGGACGGCGCGCGGGAGGAGGCGGACGCCGCCCGCATCGCGGCGGAGAACGCCAGCCGCGCCAAGTCGCGATTCCTGGCGATGATGAGCCACGAGCTGCGCACGCCGATGACCGCGGTGATCGGCATGGGCGACCTGCTGATGGGCAGCGGGCTGAACGACCAGCAGAAGGCCTTCGTCAAGACGCTGCGCTCGTCGGCCGACACGCTGATGACGATCCTGAACGACGTCCTCGACTTCTCCAAGATCGAGGCGGGACAGCTGACCCTGGAAGAGATCGACTTCTCGCTGCCCCGGCTGGTGGAGGACGTGGTCCAGCTGTTCCTGGTGCGGGCGGCGGCCAAGGGACTGAGCCTGTCGGCCTCCATCGCCGAGGACACGCCGCGCCACATCCGCGGCGACCCGACCCGGCTGCGGCAGGTGCTGTACAATCTGGTGTCCAACGCCATCAAGTTCACCGACCGCGGCGCCATCGAGATCGCGGTGTGGTCGCCCGACCCGCCGGCCGGCCAGCTGGCCGACTCGGCAGCCGCCTCGGGCTTGCCGGACGACCCCGTCACCCTGCGGTTCGAGGTGCAGGACAACGGCATCGGCATGACGGCGGAGCAGCGCGCCCGCCTGTTCGACGCCTTCGTCCAGGCCGACGTGTCGACCAGCCGCAAATATGGCGGCACCGGGCTGGGGCTGGCGATCTGCAAGCGGCTGGTGGAGGCGATGGGCGGCGAGATCACCGTGACCAGCGCGCCCGGCCGCGGGTCCACCTTCCGCTTCTCGATCCGCAGCCGGCTGGCGGAGGCGCAGCCGGTCACCGACTTCGGTTCCCGGCCGGCCCTGTCGGCGGCCGACCTGCCGGAGCCGACGCGGGTGCCGCTGCGGCTTCTGCTGGCCGAGGACAACGACATCAACCGCATGCTGATCGTCGCCATGATGACCCGCATCGGCCATCAGATCGACGCGGTGGCCGACGGGCGGGCGGCGCTGGCCGCGGTCACGGCGGCCGATTACGACGCGCTGATCCTGGACATGGAAATGCCGGTGCTGGACGGCCGGTCGACGGCGCGGGCGATCCGCCGGATGGACGGGCCGGTGGCGCGCATCCCCATCGTCGGGCTGTCGGCCGACGCCCTGCCGGAGCATCGCGACGGCCATATGGCCGCCGGGCTGGACGCCTATCTGACCAAGCCGATCGACTGGGACCAGTTGAACGCCGTGCTGATCGATCTGGCGACCCGGCCGCAGGACGGGCGGGTGGTGCCGATGCCCAGCCGCCCGCCGGCGGAGGGCGGCCAGTTCTCGTCCCTGCCGCTGGTCGACCGGGTGAAGCTGGCGGAGTTGCGGCTGGCGCTGGGCGGCGAGGCGCTGGACGGCATGCTGCTGCTGCTGCCGGAGACGGCGTTGCGGGAACTGACGGCGATCCGCTCCGCCCTGCAGGCCGGCCGGCCGAAGGAGCTGAGGCAGGCGGCCCACACGCTGGCCGGGCTGGCCGCCAACTTCGGCGCCCCGCGCATGGCCGCCATCGCACGCGCCATCAACGACAGCCCGGCCGACACCGAGAAGGTCGCAGCATTGCTGCCCCTGCTGGAAACCACCGTCGCCGCCACCAGCAGCCTGGTGCGCGAACCGGCGGGAAGTATCCCCTCTCCCCCCCGGGGAGAGGGTTAGGGTGAGGGGGGCGCGTGGCGGCCCTCCTGCAAAAATCCACCCTGCGCATCCCCCTCACCCCGACCCTCTCCCCGGGGGGAGGGGGAGATTACGCGCGGTTGAGCGGCGCGGGACCGATCTGCTAGAGACTCGGGGCATGAAGAAAGCAACGCCGAAGCGGCGCGGCGGGTCGCCGCGCGTCACCCATCCCGACCAGTTCGATCTGCTCGACGTGCCCGAGCCGACGGCGGTGATGATCACCTATTCGGGCCGGACGGTGGATCTGGAGCGGCCGGATTTCGGCCCCTTCGACATCGAGGACATCGCCCGCCCCCTGGCCTACCAGTGCCGCTTCGTCGGCAACACCCAACGCTTCTTCAGCGTGGCCCAGCACTGCGTCCTGGCCAGCCGGCTGGCGCCGCAGGGCTATGCCTACGACGCGCTGATGCATGACTGCGAGGAGGCCTTCACCGGCGACTGGCCGACGCCGTGGAAGGTGCGGATCGGCCGCGACGCCATCCGGCAGGCGGTGGAGCCGATCAAGAGCGCGCTCGCCCTGCGCTTCGGCTTCCGCCATCCGGAGCCGAAGGCGGTCAAGCTGGCCGACCAGCGGGCGCTGGCGACCGAGCTGCGCGACCTCTGCGCGCCGCACCGCGTCAACTGGCGCGACCTGCCCGACCCGGACGAGGCCGCCATCGTGCCGCTCGGCCCGGAGGAAGCGATGGCCGATTTCCTGGAGCATTACCGGCGGCTGAAGCCGGCCTGAGACCAGCGGCCTGAGACTGCCGGCCTGGGGGTCAGGCGTGGCCGCCCTGCTCCGCCCGGCGGCCACGGCCGCGCTTGGGCGCCGGCGCCGCGCCGGAGGAGGCGCCGTCGGCCTGCTGCTCGGCACACCGCTCGGCAAGCTCGCGGATGGCCGCGCGGATCTGCGGATCGCGGATGCTCTGGAAATAGCGCGCCAGCATCAGCGCCTCGCGCGATTGCAGCGTGTTCTCCTGCTCCTCGCCGCCGCCGGTCGCCGGCATCTCGCCGCCCTCGCCCGCCTGCTGGCGATTCTCCAGCCCTTCGAAGAAGACGGAGACGGGCACGCGGAAGAACTGGCCCAGCTTGAACAGACGGCTGGAAGACACGCGGTTGAAGCCGCGCTCGTACTTCTGCAATTGCTGGAAGGTCAGCCCCAGTGCCGCGGCGACGTCGCTCTGGCTGAGGCCGGCGAGCATGCGCAGCTCCCGCAGGCGCTGGCCGACGAACACATCGACCTCGTTCAGGCCTTCCTTCTTTTCGCGCCCACGCCGTTTCATGGCTTTTCCCCTTCGATCCTGTACTGGCCCGTACTGGTCCCGGCAGCCGAATCCTCGCGACGCCATCCGGAACGCCTCCACTGGCGCCGAAGCTTAGGAACACGTCGCCGGGAAGACGAATCGGCCGATCGCGGGGACGGAATGCAACTCAGCTATGACCGAGAGCTGCCGATGTCAACCGTGGCTGGACCAGTTACCTCTTTTGGGCAGGTGGGTTTTCGCGGGAACCGGCCGGTAGGTCATAGGACCGCACTCATTTCGCGCATTGAGCGGTATCGTCCTACCCACAGTCGCGTCTGCCGGGCGGCTCCGTCCACGCCCGGAAGCGGCTGCGGCATTGTGACCCGAGGTTGCGGCCGAAGCCGTTGCACAGCCGCCGCAGGGCTGCAACATTTGCGGGGCACTAGGCATATTTTGCCGGGCGCCCGGCAAAAACTGCCGCCGATTAACCCTCTCTTCATCAAGACGCCGCAGCATGCCCCGACATAGGCATGCCCGGCGCGGAACTTGCACAAACCGTCTCGCAATCGCGAAACGGAGACGTGTGGAGAGTATGCCGGGAAGACTTCCGATCGGGGACCGCGCGTGAACAACCTGCTGCAGACCTTGCGCAATCTCGGACCCGCACGCCTTGCGGCGATCGGCGGTGTCGGGCTGCTGCTGATCGGATTCTTCGTCTATCTGACCACCCGGCTGTCCACGCCGGAAATGGAGCTGCTCTATTCCGACCTCCAGCAGTCGGAGGCGGCGGCCATCGCCAAGAAGCTGGAGGAGGCCAAGGTCCCCTACAGCGTCGACAAGTCGGGCACCAAGATCACCGTTCCCGCCGATCAGGTCGGGCCGATGCGCATGCGCATGGCGGCCCAGGGCCTGCCTTCGGGCGGATCGGTGGGCTACGAGCTGTTCGACAAGGGCGAGGGGTTCGGCGCCACCAGCTTCATGCAGAACATCAACCACCTGCGCGCGCTGGAAGGCGAGATGGCGCGCACGGTGCAGACGCTGAACGGCGTCATGCAGGCCCGCGTCCATCTGGTGCTGCCCAAGCGCGAGCTGTTCGCCCGCCAGCAGAACCCGGCGACCGCCAGCGTCTTCCTGAAGCTGCGCCCCGGCGCCAAGCTGAGCCGCGAGAACATCCAGGCGATCCAGCAGCTGATCGCCGCCTCCGTCCCCAACCTGGACCCCAACCGCATCTCCATCGTCGACGACAAGGGCAACCTGCTGGCGCGCGGCACCGGCAGCGACACCGCCGAAGCGATGATGGCGAGCGCGGAGGAGAAGAAGCAGGCCTATGAGGGGCGGATGGCCCGCACCATCGAGGATCTGCTGGGCCGGACGCTGGGCTACGGCAAGGTCCGGGCCGAGGTGTCGGCCGACCTCGATTTCGACCGCATCACCACCCAGTCGGAAATCTTCGATCCGGAAAGCCAGGTCGTCCGCTCGACCCAGACCGTCAACGAATCGAACGAGAGCAGCGACCGCGACCCGCTGGCCCCGGTGACGGTGGACCAGAACCTGCCCACGGCGCAGGCCAGCAGCAGCGCCAGCCCGCTGTCGTCCAACAAGTCGTCCCGCGCCGAAGAGACGATCAACTACGAGATCACCAAGACCACCAAGTCGCATGTCCGCGAGGCGGGTCAGGTGCGCCGCATGTCGGTCGCCGTTCTGGTCGACGGCACCTATCAGACCAACAAGGAAAACGGGCCGACCTACCAGCCGCGCAGCGAGCAGGAGATCGAGAGCATCAAGGCGCTGGTGCGGTCCGCCGTCGGGCTGGACGCCGTGCGCGGCGACTCGCTGGAAGTGGTGAACATGCGCTTCTGGTCGCCCGACGACGACGTCCAGAAGCCGGAAGAGCTGTTCATGGGCATGACCAAGGACGACCTGTTCCGCATCGCGGAGATGGTCGTGCTGGGCATCGTCGCCGTCCTCATCATCCTGCTGGTCATCCGCCCGCTGATCTCCCGCGCCTTCGAGAAGGCGGAGATGCAGGAGGAGGACGAGATGGACCGCCTGCTGACCGATCAGGCCGGCATGCCGGCCGCGCTCGCCGCCCCCACCGGCGCGCTGGCCCAGGATCTGGCGCTGGAAGCGGCGCAGGCCGACGAGGAACTGGAGCAGATGATCGACATCAACCGGGTGGAAGGCCGCGTCCGCGCGTCCTCCCTGCGCAAGGTCGGCGAGATCGTCGACAAGCATCCGGAAGAGGCGGTCTCCATCCTGCGCAACTGGCTGTATCAGGAGAGCTGAGCGATGCCGGCCTCCGTTTCCACTGACTTCGGGGAAGGACCGCGGCGATGAGCGTGCGCAAATTCCTCTTCGACGAGTCCTTCGACGTGGACGCCGTCCCCCGCATGACCCATGTGGAGGACGACGACCTGCTGCCCGAGGACGAGCTGTCGGCCCATCCGGAACCCGAACCGGAGCCGGAACTGCCGCCCGCCCCCACCTTCGGCGAGGAGGAACTGGCCGCCGCCCGCGCCCAGGCCTATGAGGAGGGCATGGCCGCCGGCAAGTCCGAAGGGACCGCCGCCGGCTACGGCAAGGGCTTCACCGACGGCATGGCCGCCGGCCAGAACACCGGATACGAGCGCGGCAAGGCGGAGATCGAGGCGACGGTGAACAACCGCATCGCCAACGCCCTGTCGCAGATCGCCGACGGGGTGCAGCGGCTGCTGGCGGAGCGCGAGGCGGGCAACGCCGCGCGCGGCGAACAGCCGGTCCATCTGGCGCTGGCCATCGTCCGCAAGCTGCTGCCGGAATGGGCGCGGCGCGGCGGCATGGTCGAGGTCGAGGGGATGGTCCGCACCTGCCTGACCGACCTGATCGACGAGCCGCGGCTGGTCATCCGGGTGGCGGAGGACACGATGGGTCTGGTGCGCGACCATCTGGACGAAACGGTGGGCGCGCGCGGTTTCGGCGCCAAGCTGATGGTGATCGGCGACCCGTCGATCGCCCCCGGCGGCTGCCGCATCGAATGGGCCGAGGGCGGCATGGAGCGGGACACCGCCCAATTGCTGGCCGAGATCGAACGCCGTGCCGCGCACATGCTGGAGGCTCCGGCCCCCGTCTAAGGGGTGTCCGGAATGAAGGAGGTCCAAGACCGACATGCCGAGCGACAATTTCTCGCTGAACGATCTGCAGGGTGGCGACGGCGACGACTATGCCAGCCCCGGAATCACCAAGGATCTGGAGGCGGTGTACGACATCCCCGTCCAGATCTCCGCGGTGCTGGGCAAATCGACCATGCAGGTGGCGCAGCTGCTGAAGCTGGGCCGCGGCGCGGTGGTGGAGCTGGACCGCAAGGTCGGCGAGGCCATCGACATCTACGTCAACAACCGCCTGGTCGCCCGCGGCGAGGTGGTGGTGGTGGAAGACCGGCTGGGCGTGACGATGACGGAAATCATCAAGTCGGACCGGGGCTGATGGCGGTTTCGTCCGACAGCACCGCGTCCCGTGCGAAGGCGACCCCGGCCGGCGGCTCCCGTGCCGCGGCCCAGGGCGAGCCGGCCGCCGCCAACACCGGCGCCCATACCGGAGCGGCCGCGCCGGGGCGGAGCGTGCGGCTGCGCGGCGGGCTGGACGTGGCGACGCTGGTCGGGCTGGCCGCCGCCGCCGCGGTGATCCTGATCGCCATCACCACCGGCGGCTCGGCCCGCGCCTTCCTCGATCCGCCGTCGCTGTTGATCGTGCTGGGCGGGACGCTGGCGGTCACCACCGCCTCCTTCTCGCTGGGCGACGTCGCGGTGGCCTGGAGGAACGCGGCGGCGGTGCTGGTCCACCAGACGCTGGACCCCAAGGGCGTGGCGCGGCAGGTGATCCTGCTGGCCGAGGCCGCCCGCCGGGCCGGGCCGGAGACCCTGCGCAACGTCCTGCCGGAACTGCGCGGCGAACCTTTCCTGCATCGCAGCGTCACCCTGATCACCGAGGGGCTGCCGCCCGACGCCATCGAGCGGATGCTGACCGGCGAGGTCGAGGCGACCGCCGGCGGCCACGGCAAGAGCGCCGGCGTGCTGCGCCGCGCCTCGGAAGTGGCGCCGGCCATGGGGCTGATCGGCACGCTGGTCGGTCTGGTGCAGATGCTGGGCAGCCTGAGCGACCCGTCGGCCATCGGGCCGGCGATGGCGCTGGCGCTGCTGACGACCTTCTACGGGGCCGTGCTCGGCAACGTCGTCCTCGCCCCGCTCGCCGCCAAGGTGGAGCGGGCGGCGGAGGAGGACGCGCTGGTCAAGACCCTCTATACCATCGGCGCCGTGTCCATCGCGCGCCAGGAGAATCCGCGGCGTCTGGAGATGCTCCTGAACGCCGTCCTGCCGCCTGGAAAGCGGATCCAGTATTTCGACCGGGAAGCCCCGAGAGTGGGAGCGTAAGGCTATGCGTCTGCTGATCGTTGGAACGTTGGAAGGCTACATCACCGCCGCCGGCAAGATCGCCATGAAGCGGGGGGCCAAGGTGTCGCACACCGACAGCATCGAAGGGGCGCTGAACGCCTTGCGTAGCGCCGCTGGCGCCGATCTGGTGATGATCGACGTCAAGCTGGACATCGCCACCTTCATCGACAGCCTGAAGGCGGAGCGGATCACCATCCCGGTGGTCGCCTGCGGCATCGGCACCGATGCGGCCGCCGCCGTGCGCGCCATCCGCGCCGGGGCCAAGGAGTATCTGCCGCTGCCGCCCAATGCCGAGCTGATCGCCGCGGTGCTGGAGGCGGTGGCCGAGGAGAGCCACTCCATCGTCTGCAGCGACCCCGCCATGCTGGCGACCCTGCGGCTGGCCGAGCAGGTGGCGCCCAGCGACGCGTCGGTGATGATCACCGGCGAGAGCGGCACCGGCAAGGAGCTGATGGCCCGCTTCATCCACCGCAAGAGCCGCCGGTCCAACGAGGCGTTCGTCGCGGTGAACTGCGCCGCCATCCCGGAGAATCTGCTGGAATCGGAGCTGTTCGGGCATGAGAAGGGCGCCTTCACCGGCGCCGTCGCCCGGCGTCTCGGCAAGTTCGAGGAGGCCAACAACGGCACCCTGCTGCTGGACGAGCTGTCGGAGATGCATCCGCGCCTGCAGGCCAAGCTGCTGCGCGCCATCCAGGAGAAGGAGATCGACCGCATCGGCTCCAGCCAGCCGGTGAAGGTCAATGTCCGCCTGATCGCCACCTCCAACCGCAATCTGGAGGCGGAGGTCCGCTCCGGCAATTTCCGCGAGGATCTGTATTTCCGCCTGAACGTGTTCAGCGTGGCGATCCCGTCCTTGCGCGAACGCCCGGCCGACATCCCGATGATCGCCGAGCATTTCCTGAAGAAGTACGCGGAGGCCAACGGGCTGGGCGACAAGCGCCTGACCGAGGACGCGATGCTGATGCTGAAGTCGCATCACTGGCGCGGCAACGTGCGCGAGCTGGAAAACACCATGCACCGCGCCGTCCTGCTGTCGCGCGGCGAGGAGGTCGGGCCGGAAGCGATCATGCTGACCAGCAAGCTGCTGGCCCCGGAAGGCAGCGCCCAGGCCTCCATCCCCAGCGATTCGCCGGTCGCCAACCCGTTCGCCGGACCCGGCGGCTCGGTGCCGGCCGCGCCGTCACAGCCGCAGCAGCCGTCAGCCCCGCTGGTGGTTCCGCCGCCGGGCGCCCTGCCGAACAGCTACGGCCCGCCGAAGGGCGGCAAGCCCGGTCCCTATGGCATGGCGGCCAACAGCAGCGCGGCGGCAGCAGCCAGCGCCGGGACCAGCGGCGCCGGTCTGGCGGCGCTGATCGGCCGCACGGTGGCGGACGTCGAGCGCGACCTGATCCTGGAGACGCTGACGCACTGCCTGGGCAACCGCACCCATGCCGCCAACATCCTGGGCATCTCGATCCGCACGCTGCGCAACAAGCTGAAGCAGTACGGCGACGAGGGCCGCAGCGTGCCCACCCCGGGCAACGACGAACGGGCGACGGCCTGACTCCCGTCCGGGACCGGGGACCTGAGCGGCGGGAGCATCCATGGCGCTGACGGAGCATAATGGTGGCGGCGGGGGCGGCGGTCCCGGCAACATGGCCGCCTTCGGCGAGATGTGGGCGGTCACCAAGGCGTCGCTGAAGCGCGGCGACGTGGCGATGGCCATCGGCATCCTGATCGTCGTGGTCGGCCTGATCATGCCGCTGCCCAGCGTCATGCTCGACATGATGCTGGGGCTGAACGTCACCATCTCCATCCTGATCCTGATGGTGGTGCTGTTCATCGAGAAGCCGCTCCAGCTGTCGTCCTACCCGACGATCCTGCTGATAACCACGCTGCTGCGCCTGTCGCTGAACATGGCCTCGACGCGCCTGATCCTGACGCAGGGGCATGAGGGCACGTCGGCCGCCGGCCATGTGATCGAGGCCTTCGCCAGCCTGGTCATGGGCGGCGATTTCGTCATCGGCGTGATCATCTACGCCATCCTGACCATCGTGAACTTCAAGGTCATCACCGCCGGTTCGGGCCGCATCGCCGAAGTGGCGGCGCGTTTCACCCTCGACGCCATGCCCGGCAAGCAGATGGCCATCGACGCCGACCTGTCGGCCGGCATGATCGACGAGGGCACGGCGCGGGCGCGGCGCAAGGAGCTGGAGGACGAAAGCGCCTTCTTCGGCTCGATGGACGGTGCGTCGAAGTTCGTGAAGGGCGACGCCGTCGCCGGCCTGATGATCATGTTCATCAACATCATCGGCGGCGTCACCATCGCGGTGCTGCGCCACGACATGCCGGTGATGACGGCGCTGGACACCTTCACCAAGCTGACCATCGGTGACGGTCTGGTGTCGCAGATCCCGGCGCTGGTGATCTCGATCTCCGCCGGCTTCCTGGTGTCGAAGGCCGGCATGGGCGGCTCGACCGACAAGGCGGTGGTCGGGCAGCTGACCGGCCACAGCCAGGCGCTGGCCCTGTCGGCCGGCGCCATCGGCGTGCTGGCCCTGCTGCCGGGCATGCCGATCCTGACGCTGGCCCCGGTCATCGGCGCCGTGGGCTTCGCCGCCTGGTACATGCCGCGCCTCCGCGCGAAGAAGGAGGCGGAAGAGGCTGCGGCGGCGGAGGAAGCGGCGGCGGGCGGCGGCGCGGCGGGCGGCATGCCGGGTGCCGGGCCGGCGCCGGACGAACCGATCGCCACCGCGCTCGCCATCGACCTGATCCGGCTGGAGCTGGGCTATGGCCTGCTGTCGCTGATCAACCAGCCGCAGGCGGGGAGCCACCGGCTGACCGACCAGATCAAGGGGCTGCGCCGGCAGATCGCCGGCGAGGTCGGCTTCGTCATGCCGGCGGTGCGCATCCAGGACAACCTGCAGCTTCCGCCCAACACCTACATCATCCGCGTGAAGGAGATCGAGGCCGGGCGCGGCGACATCCGGCCCAACATGCTGCTGGTGATGGACCCGCGCGGCGACGCCATGAGCCTGCCCGGCGAACAGACGGTGGAGCCGACCTTCGGCCTGCCCGCCATCTGGATCGAGCCCGGCTATCGCGAGGAGGCGCTGTTCAAGGGCTACACCGTGGTCGACCCGTCGACCGTGGTGACCACCCACCTGACCGAGCTGATCAAGGACAACATGCCGGAGCTGCTGTCCTTCACCGAAACGCAGAAGCTGCTGGACGAGACCGACAAGGAACACCAGAAGCTGATCGCCGATGTGGTGCCCAGCCAGATCACTGTGGGCGGATTGCAACGGGTGTTGCAGAATCTCCTTGCCGAACGGGTTTCGATCCGGGATCTTCCCACCATATTGGAAGGGGTATCCGAAGCGACCAGCCAGACCCGCAGCATCACCCAGATCACCGAGCATGTGCGGTCCCGCCTTGCCCGGCAGATTTGCGACGCGAACACGAACGAGATGGGCTTCATCCCGCTCGTCACCCTGTCGCCCGAATGGGAGCAGGGGTTCGCCGAATCGCTGGTGGGCGACGGCGACGACCGGCAGCTGACGATGGCCCCGTCCCGCCTGCAGCAGTTCATCACCTCCGTCCGTCAAACCTTCGAGCGACATGCCATGATGGGCGAGAGCCCCGTACTGCTGACCAGCCCGCTGATCCGGCCCTTCGTCCGCTCCATCGTCGAGCGGTTCCGTCCGGCGACCGTGGTCATGTCGCAGAACGAGATCCACCCGAAGGCCCGCATCAAGACCCTGGGGCAGATCTGATGGCGCGTGCCCGTCCCCACCCCTTACCTGACGGAAGGCGCTGCCGATGCGGCTGAAGTCCTTCCACGCCAAGACCATGTCCGACGCCATGCGGATGGTGCGCCAGTCGCTGGGCGACGACGCCATCATCGTCGCCACGCGCGAGGAGGAAGGCGGCGGCGTGCGCGTCACGGCGGCGGTGGAAGAGGACGACCTGCCGCCGGCTCAATCCTCCGGCAACGCACGCGGCGGCCGGGGCAAGGCGCCGCCCAAGCCGGTCGAACCCGAGATCGACGTGGGCGAAGTGGTGGCCGACGCCCTGCAGCGCCATGGCGTGCCGGCCGCGCTGGCCGAACAGCTGATCGACGCGGCATCGGGGCTGGACACCGAGGACCCGCGGCTGGCGCTCGGCTCGGCCCTCGATTCCGTCTTCACCTTCAACCCGCTGCCCGACGGCCGGTCGCCGGTGAAGCCGCTGGCGCTCGTCGGGCCGCCGGGCTCCGGCAAGACGCTGGTCGCGGCCAAGCTGGCGGCACGGGCGGTCTTCCGCAAATGCTCGGTCGGCGTCATCACCACGGACACGGTGCGGGCCGGCGGCGTCGACCAGCTGGCCGCCTTCACCCGGCTGATGAAGCTGAAGCTGGCGACGGTGGAGGACCCCGACGCGCTGGCCGGCGCCTTCGAGGTGCATCGCCGCACCGACCTCGTGCTGGTCGACACCGCCGGGCGCAATCCATTCGACGCCGACGACATGCAGGACCTGCGCGCCCTGCTGTCCGCCGGCGACGTCGAGCCGGTTCTGGTGCTGCCGGCCGGGCTGGACGCGATGGAGGCCGCCGACATGGCGCTGGCCTTCAAGGCGGTCGGCGTGCGGCGCATGCTGGTGACCCGGCTGGACATCGCGCGCCGGCTGGGCAGCGTCCTGGCCATCGCCGCGCGCGCCCGGCTGTCCTTCTGCGACGCCAGCATCTCGTCCAAGGTGGCGGAGGGGCTGACGGCATTGAACCCGCTGGCGCTTGCCCGCATGATGATCCCGGCCGAGGAAAAGGCCCCCGCCGTCAAGGAGCCGGCGCCGCGCCGCGCCGCCCGCACCGCGGAGTGGGACGAGGACGACGACGGGCAGGCGGATCAAGAGCCGGATCATACGCCCGAGCGCAAGCCGAAGTTCGGGCGGGGCTATGAACCGGAAGAGGATGAGCCGGAGATGGAACCGGCACCACCGCCGCCACCACCGCGCAGGGCCGCCGCCGCCAAGCCGACGAAACCCGCATCTGCAAAACCCGCAACCAAGGCTAAGGCCGCCAGTTCCCCCTCGTCGAGGACCCTGCCATGACCGATCCGGTGTTCCCGGCCGCCCTCAAGAACGTTCGCCCGCTGCGCGGCGCCAACGTCATCGCCGTGGCCAGCGGGAAGGGCGGCGTCGGCAAGACGTGGTTCTCCATCACGCTGAGCCACGCCCTGACCAAGGCGGGCATGAACACCCTGCTGTTCGACGGCGATCTGGGCCTTGCCAACGTCGACATCCAACTGGGCTTCTCGCCCAAGAACGACCTGGGCGCCGTCATCAACGGCGAGGTGACGCTGGCCAAGGCGGCGCAGCGCTTCCCCGACACCGGATTCGACATCATCGCCGGCCGGTCGGGATCGGGCACGCTGGCGCAGCTGCCGAGCCAGCGGCTGTCGGGCCTGCGCAACGATTTGCTGGAACTGGCGAAGAGCTATGACCGGGTGGTGATGGACATGGGCGCCGGCGTCGACCGCACGGTGCGCACCCTGTCGGGTCCTGCCGGCACCACGCTGGTGGTGACGACGGACGAGCCGACCTCGCTGACCGACGCCTATGCCTTCATCAAGCTGACCCACGCCACCAACCCGTCCGCCGACCTGCGGATCGTGGTGAACATGGCGCAGAGCGTGAAGGACGGCGAACGCACCTACGGCACCATCCTGAAGGCCTGCCAGAACTTCCTGAAATACAAGCCGGCGCTGGCGGGCATCATCCGCCGCGACCTGAAGGTGCGCGACGCCATCCGCAACCAGACCCCGCTGCTGACCCGCTCGCCCTCCAGCGACGCGGCCCGCGACGTCGAGGCGATCGTGCAGCGGCTGCTCGCCAGCGCCAAGTAACGGCCGGGAGTAACGGCAAGAATGGGCGGGGCGATCCCACCGTCGGTCACGCCTGCCGCCGCCACCGCCGCGGCAGCCCCCGCCGCGCCCACCCCCGTTACGGCCGAGGCCACGGTCGTCCAGCTTCCCGAACGGCTGCCGGAGGTCACCCGCCCGGTGGTGCTGACCGGCACCGTCGCCGGCCAGACGCCGGAGGGGCTGACCCGCGTGCGCACGGCGGCGGGCGAACTGCTGCTCGACAGCGCGGCGGAACTGCCGCCGGACAAGCAGATCACGGTGCAGATCACGCCGGGCAATACGGGTTCGCCCACCACCGCTTTGCCGGCCAAGCCGACTGCATTGATCCTGCTGCAATCCTTGGGGAATCCGGCCGCGCCGCAAACCGGCGGGACGGTGCCGACCCCGGCGGCCGGAAGCGGAGCGGCGCCCGCCGTCCTGCTGCCCACCCCGACAGCGGCGACGGTCCCGACCAACCTTCCGCCGCTGCTGCCGGGCACCGTCGTGCCGGCGCTGGTGCTGGCCGGCGGGTCGGGCGCCAAGCCATTGGCTCCCGCCGCGACGCCGTCGCAGGGCACGCCCGCCACGCCGGCTGCGGGCACTCCCGGCCCCGCGAAGCCCGAGGCTCCGGCTGGCGGAACGCCTGCCGCACCGATGACCGGTTCGCCGACACCCTCCCCGACGATGGGCGGCGGCAGCGCCACCTTCGGCACGCCGGTCCAGTTGGGCGGCGACGCTGCCCATCCCGGCGCCGAAACGCCGACGATGCCGAACCAGCCCGGCGAGACCGCCGGCAATCCCGAGCCGCCCGACCTGCCACGCGGTGCCACGGTGGCACTGAAAATCCTGACCGTCACCCCGCCGCCGCAACAGCCGCGCCCGCCCGGCGATCCGGAGGCCGGCGGACGCAACGGGCAGGCCGGCAACCAGCCGGGCCAGCAATCCGGCGGGCAGTCAACCCCACTGCCCCTGCCTTCGCCGGACGAAGCGGCGCTGCCGCCCGACACGCCCATCCTGCGGGGCACGGTGGCCGGCAGCACGCCGCAGGGGCAACCGATCCTGGCGACAAAGCAGGGCATGCTGGCGCTGAACGTCCCGGCCAGCCTGCCGCCGGGGGCCAAGGTGACGGCGGCGCTGGCCGATCTCGCCCAGGCGACCCAGGCGGCGGCCCCCACCCTGCCCGGCCCGCCGGGACCGCTGGACGGGCGCGACTGGCCGGCCATGCGGCAGTTGATGGCGACGCTGGCGGCGGCCGATCCGGCGCTCGCCAAGTCGATGCTGGCGACGATGCCGCAGCCGAACCGCAAGCTGACCGCCGCGATCGGCTTCTTCCTGGCGGCGATGCGCGGGGGCGACGCGGCGGGCTGGCTGGGCGACGATGCGGCCTCCGCCCTGGACAAGGCGGGGCGCCGCGACCTGCTGGAGCGGCTGGAAAAGGATTTCGACGGTCTGCGCCGCGACGCGGCGGAGCCGCTGCCGGGCGACTGGCGCAGCTACACCATCCCGCTGATGGACGCCAACGGGCCGAAGCCGATCAAGCTGCATGTCCATCCGCTGAAGGAGGACGAGGAGGGCGGCGGCAAGGAACGGTCCAAGCCGGGCAGCCGCTTCGTCATCGATCTGGACCTCAGCCGCTTCGGGCCGATGCAGTTGGACGGTCTGGTGCGGCCCAACCATTTCGACCTGATCCTGCGCAGCCACGCCGCCCTGCCGCCGGATTTGCGGGTGGAGCTGATCCAGGTCTTCGCCGACAGCGTGCGGGCCGTCGGCTACACCGGCGGCCTGTCCTTCCAGTCGGGGGCGCGCAGCTGGGTGAAGCTGACCCGCGCCGGGCAGGCCGGCCTGGGCGTGTCGGCATGAGGCGCGAGCGTCTGTCCACCCGCCCCTCCCCCGACGCCCGCCACGACTTTTTGGTGGAGTTGCGCGGCGAGCCGCTGCCGGGGGTGCGTCTGACCCTGCGGCTGGTGCCGGATCTGCTGGTGCCCGATCCGGCATCGGTCGTGACCTATCTGGCGGAGTTCGCCGGATACGCCGATGGTCTGGAGGCGCTGGCCGTCGCCATCCTGGACGACTTCAATAACGAGCTGGTTCCGCGCTGGGTCGAGGTGGCGGTGGAGAGCGACACGCCCCTTCCCCACCGCGTGGTGATCGAGGACCGGCAGCCGACCTGGGACAATCCGCGCATGTTCCCCCTTTCGCTCCGGGGGGCGGGGTGACAATCACCCTCTCCCGCCCCGGGAGAGGGAGGGGACCCGCGCCGAAGGCGCGGGGAGGGTGAGGGGTGGGGCAAGAATTCCGAACCGCATGGCTCCTTGGAATGCCCCTCACCCTTCCCAAGCTTCGCTTGGGCCCCTTCCCTCTCCCGGGGCGGGAGAGGGGATTTTGGTAGCGTGAAGCAACTCCAAAGCTGCTCAGTCGTCCTCGTAAAGCCCTTGCGCGGCGGTGCGGTGGCAGGCCTCGCAGTTGCTCTTGGCGGCGACCGCCTTGCGCGTCCAGATCGACGGCGCGAAATCATGCTTGCGGAGCCACCAGCGCTGTTCGGTGATGCGGATCAGCCGGCCGTCGCCGCTGCCGGCATTCTGTGTCAGATAGTTGCGGATGGCCGCGGCGGTGTCGGCCGGCAGGCTGGCATTCTCGCCGAAATGGTCCTGCAGGCCGTCCATGATGCGGTTCCAGGACGCCGCAGGCAGCAGGCCCGGCTGATAGGCCATGTGGCATTCGCCGCATTCCTTCTGGGTGGCGGCGTGGGTGACGGGCCGCACCCGTTCGAACTCGCTGGCCGAAGCTGCGTTGTTGGGCGCAGCGCCGGCGGTCGCGGCGAGCATGGCGAGCACGGCGATTCCCGTGAGCGGGCGGAAGCTGCGGTTGGGGGACATCGGCGGCTCGCTATTGGTTCGACAGGAAGGTGATGAAGTCGCCCTTTTCCTGCGCCGTGCAGGCGCGGCCGAGGACGTTGACGCAGTCGCGCTCGAAGCGCTTTTCGACCTCGGCGGGATCGGTGAAGCGCTTGGGATTGGCCGACACCGCCATCGGCAGGATGTCGCGCCCGGTCTTGTAATGGCGGCCGGTTCCGGCCGGGTCGCGGGTGTGGCAGCTGGCGCAGCCGGGGGTGTCGGCGACCTTGCCGCCGGTATGCGGCCCGAGATAGAGCGCGCGCCCACGCTCCGCCGAGAAACCGGCAAAGCCGGGCACTTGCGCCTTCGCCTGGGCGGCATAGCCGTCGAGGATGCGGGCACGCTCCGGATCGCCGGAGGCCGCCAGGGCGACGCCGGCGCCCAAGGACACTGCGGCGGCGAGGAGGAGGATCGGTTTGGTCGGTCTGGTCGGTCTCATGGGATCACCCGGTTGGAAAGGTTGGACAGCCACGCGGTGCAGCGGGACGCGACGCCGGACGGAATCCGCTTCAGGCCGTGCAGCGCGAAGACCAGGGCGATGTGCGCCAGGATGAGGAAGAGGGAGGCCTCGCCGATCTCCTTGTGCAGATGCTCGACCTTGACGAAGAAGTCGGCGACGGCTCCGGTCGCCGCCGCGATCCCGACGCCGATCAGGAGTGCGGCAGCCATCCAGGCGGTCAGCGGACTGCGCTCCGCCCTCGCCTTCGCATCGCCGGTGAACAGGCGGCGGAGCCATGCGGCGACCGCCGCCACGGAGGGTCGGGGGAGGCGCAGCGGGCTTCCCGCCGGGGCCAGCGCGCCGGCCGCCACGCGCAGGCCGATGGCGCCGAGGACGGCATAACCGGAGAAGACATGCATGCCGTAGGTGTCCTCGTCGCCGGTGAGATAGGCGACGATGAAGGCGCCCGAGACGATGGCGTGGAAGGCCAGCAGGGCGGTCATCTCGGCGGCGGAAGGTTTGCGGGCGGACATGATGGTCTCCCTCTCCTGGGGCGGGTCAGTCGTCGTGGGTGAGACTGCCGGTCAGCAGGGCGGCGATGCCGGCGGTGCCGTCTGCCCTGGCCTGATAGGCGGTGGCGAGGGCGCCGACGACGACCGCCGTCAGCAGGGTGTGAAGGATCATCTTCTTCAGCATGGCGCGGCTCCGGTCAGTCGTCGTCGCGGTCGTGGCCCTGACGGCGGCCCTCATGCTTGCCCATGGCGTCGCGGCCGAAGGCGGTGCCGTCCTGGCGGATGATCTGGCCGGCCTGGATCGCGCCCTGGCGGACGCCGCCGACGACGGTGATCTGGTCGCCGGTCTGGATGCCGTCGGGCAGGAAGCCGCGGCTGGCGACGTCGATGCGGTCGCTGCCGTCGGTCATGACGAACCAGTTCGCCGCGACCTTTTCGACGGTGCCGGTCACGGTGCCGCCGCCGGCCTTCACCACGTCGGCGATCGGCTGCGGGCTGGTCGGCTGGAAGGCCGCGCCGCGGTGGTGGTCGCCGGCCAAAGCGGCGGTGGCGAGCGTGGCGGTGAGGAGGGTGGCGAGGGTAGCGGCTTTCAGCATGGCATCACCTGTGGTGCGGGGTTGAGCGTCGAAGCGCCCGATGGACCGCACTCTGCCCCACCCTGGCTGAGCCGAGCCTGAACGGGCCGTTCATCCGCCGTTCAGGATGAAAAAATCTGGTGGCCCGGCATTGAGGGGCCATTCAGCGGCGGTTCAGGGATGCGACGATATGCTGGTTCGATCGCGCGGCCCCGGTGCGCGATGCTGTCCCAGTCTTAGAGGTCGATCATGAGGACCGGTCCCGCATTGCTGCTTCTCCCCATCCTGCTGTTCGCGGCAGGAACCGGCGCCCATGCCGGCGACGACCACGAGCGCGCCCGCAACGCGCTGCGGGAGGGGCGCATCCTGCCGCTGGAGCGGATCGTCGAGAGCGCCAAACAGCAATTCGGCGGCGACGTGCTCGACGTCGATCTGGAGGATGAGGAGGGCGGCTTCCGCTACGAGTTGAAGCTGATCGCGCCGGACGGCCGGATCCTGAAGCTGGACTATGACGCCGCCACAGGGGAACTGCTGCGGACCAGAGGCCGCCACCGGTCCCACGGCGACGGGAGGTGAAGTCATGCGCGTGCTGGTGGTGGAGGACACGCCGGAACTGGCCCGGCAGCTGAAGCAGCGGCTGGAGGGCGAGGGCTATGCCGTCGATACCGCCGGGGACGGCGAGGAAGGCCGCTTCCTGGGCGAGACCGAGCCCTATGACGCGGTGATCCTGGATCTGGGGCTGCCGAAGGTCGACGGGTTGACGGTGCTGCGGTCGTGGCGGCGGGCCGGCATGGCCGTTCCGGTGCTGATCCTGACCGCGCGCGACGCCTGGAACGAGAAGGTGCAGGGCATCGACGCCGGCGCCGACGATTATCTGGCGAAGCCCTTCAGCATGGAGGAACTGCTGGCCCGCGTGCGCGCGTTGATCCGCCGTGCCAAGGGCCACGCCACCGCCGAGATCGCCTGCGGCGGGGTCGTGCTCGACACCCGCAGCGGACGGGTCACGGTGGATGGCGAGCCGGTCGAGCTGACCGCCTTCGAATACCGGGTGCTGTCCTACCTGATGCACCGCAAGGGGCAGGTGGTGTCGCGCACCGAACTGATCGAGCATGTCTATGCCCAGGATTTCGACCGGGATTCCAACACCATCGAGGTCTTCGTCGGTCGCCTGCGCCGCAAGCTGGGGGTGGACGTCATCAAGACGGTGCGCGGGCTGGGATACCGGGCGGACGAGCCGTAAGGACGGTCATAGGAACTGGCGATGAGATGGACGGAGTCGCTGCGCTTCCGGCTGCTGGCCGGCGCGGCCGTTTGGGTGGCGCTGGCGCTGATGCTGGCGGGATGGATCATCGCCGACCTGTTCCAGACCCATGTCCGCCAGCGCTTCGAGGCGGAACTGACAAACCATCTGGAACAGCTGGCGGCGGTGCTGGAGATCGGCCCGGACGGCAGGCCGGCCCTGCGCCAGCCCTTGAGCGATCCGCGTTTCCGCCGGCCGCTGTCGGGACTCTACTGGCAGGTGGGGGAGAGCGGGGATGCGCCGCTGCGCTCGCGCTCGCTGTGGGACAGCGTGCTGGACCTGCCCGACGACCGGGTGGAGGACGGGTCGCTGCACCGGCACGGCGCGGCGGGGCCGGCGAACCAGTCGCTGTTCGTGCTGGAGCGCGTCGTCCTGCTGCCCGAGCGGGCGGAGCCGATCCGCATCGCCGTGGCCGCCGACCGGGCCGAGCTGGCGGGCGTCACCCGCGCCTTCAACGCCACGCTGGCGCTGTCGCTGGCGGTGCTGGCCGCGGCGCTGATCGCCGCGGCGCTGATCCAGGTGCAGATCGGGCTGAGGCCGCTTTCCCGCCTGCGCGGCGCGCTGGTCGAGGTGCGGGCCGGGCGGAAGAAGCGCTTCGACGTGGCGATGCCGACGGAGATCCGGCCGCTGGTGGAGGATCTGAACGCGCTGCTGGCCCATGCGGAGGAAATCGTCGGGCGCGGACGGCTGCAGGCCGGCAATCTGGCCCACGCGCTGAAGACCAACCTCGCCGTGCTGGCGAACGAGGCCGCCACGCTGGACGAGCGCAACGCGCGCGAGGTGGGGGCGGCGATGGTCCGGCAGGTGGAACTGATGCGCCGGCATGTCGATCATCACATGGCCCGAGCCCGCGCCGCCGCCGCCCGCGGCGTGCCGGGCATCAGCACGCCGGTGCCGGACAGCGTCGCAGCGCTGGCGCGGGTGATGCGCAAGCTGCACGCCGCCAAGGCACTGGACATCCGCGTCGATGCCGCCGACGGACTGCTGTTCGCCGGCGAGCGCGAGGATCTGGACGAGATGCTGGGCAACCTGCTGGACAATGCCTGTAAATGGGCGCGCGGCCGGGTCGAGGTGACGGGCCGAGTGGAGATGGGAGTGGAGATGGGACAAGCGCAGGCCGGCGGCATGTTGTCCATCACGCTGGACGACGACGGCCCCGGCCTGCCCGACGACTGCCGCGAAGCGGCGCTGGAGCCGGGAGTGCGGCTGGACGAGAGCACGCCGGGGACCGGGCTCGGCCTTGCGGTCGTGCGGGATGTCGCGCGGCTCTATGGCGGCGACATCCAGCTCGGCGCATCTCCGCTGGGCGGGCTGCGGGCGACGCTGCGGTTGCCGGCGGCGGGGGCGTGAAGGGGCCGTACGGCTTGCCGGCCGTCACGCCGTCAGCCAGCGTGCGATGTCCTCCGCCTTCGGCAGGCCGCCGGCATGGACGAGCTTACCGTTCACCACCACGCCCGGCGTTGACAGCACGCCATAGCCGGCGATCGCGGCATAGTCGGTGATCTTGTCGATCCGGACCGGCACGCCGAGGCGTTCGGCCTCGGCCCGGACCATGTCCTCCGTCGTCTGGCACCGCTTGCAGCCGGGGCCGAGCACCTTCACGTCCTTCATCGCGTCCTCCACCGGTCAGGCGAACAAGAAGTTGAACAGGAAGCCCACGGCGAGGATGCCGAGCCCCACCACCCCGGCGAACAGGGCAATCAGGCGGACGGTCAGCACCTTGCGCAGGATGATCATCTCCGGCAGCGACAGGGCGATGACCGACATCATGAAGGCCAGCACCGTGCCGATGGCCGCACCCTTGCCGATCAGCGCCTCCACCACCGGAATGATACCGGCGGCGTTCGAATACATCGGGATCCCGAGCAGGACGGCGGCGGGCACCGACCACCAGGCATCCCGTCCCATGATCGCCGCCAGCAGGTCCGCCGGGGCATAGCCGTGGATCAGGGCACCGACGGCGATGCCGGCGACGATCCACGCCCAAACCCGGCCGACGATGTCGCGCACGGCCTCGATGCCCGCGCGGATGCGGTCGACGGGGGACGGCGTCTCCTCCGGCGGGGCCGCGCCGCCGCTGCGCACGGCCAGCACCCAGGGCTCCAGCCAGCCTTCCAGATGCAGCCGGCCGATCACCCAGCCGGCGACGATGGCGACCGCCAGCCCGAAGCCGAGATAGGCCAGCGCCACCTGCCAGCCCACCAGCGCGAACAGCAGGCCGAGCGCCACCTCGTTGATCATCGGTGCCGCGATCAGGAAGGAGAAGGTCACGCCCAGCGGCACGCCGGCCGACACGAAGCCGATGAACAGCGGCACCGCGGAGCAGGAGCAGAAGGGCGTCACGATCCCCAGCCCGGCGGCGGCGACGTTGCCGAAGCCCTCGCGCCGGCCGGCGAGCAGCGCCCGCGTCCGTTCCGGCGAGAAGAAGCTGCGGACGACGCCCATGGCGAAGACCACAAGCGTCAACAGCATCAGCACCTTCGGCGTGTCGTAGACGAAGAAGCGGACGGACTCGGCGGACGCACTGCCGGGAACCAGCGGCAGGCGCGAGACCACCCAGCCGGACAGGGGAACGAGCTGGCTGTAAAGCGCCACCCAGGCCGCCAGTGCCGCCAGGGTGGCCGCGAACCACAGGCCCGTGTTCGGGCGTCGCGGGTCCGCCGGCGATGCAATGGTCATGGCCGTCACCCGCCATAGTGCATGAGTGTATTCTAATGCCGGCGCCGTGCCGTCGGCAATCGCCAGACGGTAGGGCATGTCGTCACATTCGGGCGCAGTGCTGCGCGGAGGACATCACGGCCATGCGCCGGCCGACACCGACCCGCCCAGGGAAACGAGCTGCCGCAGGACGTTGCGCTGCGTATTGGGCGCATTCCACATCCCAGGCGACGCCCGCTCCGGATCTGCGACAAGCTGGCGCGGTCGCCGTTCTATCAGAGAGGCCTAATATCGCCGTGGGGGTGCTGATTTCCGACGGGAGGTTCCGATGAAACGCTTCCTCATTGCTGCGCTTTGCACCGGGTTGCTGGTTGGCGGCTCCGCTCTTGCCCAGACCGGGCCGGGTCCCGGCATCGGTCAGGGAATGGGCGGTCAGGGAATGGGCGGCCAAGGAATGGGCCAGGGAATGGGTCCGGGCAATGGCATGGGCGGCACCGGTGCGATGCACCAGCAGATGTTCGACCAGCTCGACACCGACAAGGACGGCGTCATCAGCCGCAAGGAGTTCGTCGATGCGCCGCGCGGCGGTCCCGGTTCGATGACCGATGTCGCCAAGGCGCGCCGCGGCACCCGGTTCGACCGGTTCGACAAGAACAAGGACGGCAAGCTGACGCCTGAGGAATGGGGCGCCTGGACGCCGGCCAAGGCCAAGTAAGAGCCAGTTTAGAAACATCCATCACGAGCCGATTGCTTTCCGATTCGTCATCCCCGCGAAGGCGGGGATCCAGGCTTCCCACCGAATAACACCGCGGAATAGCTGGATTCCCGCCTTCGCGGGGATGACCATGGAAAGGGGTCCGGAGTCAGCGGACGGACTTTCCAAACAAGTTCCAAGCGCAACCAAGCAAGCACACCGGCAGGAACCCGGCCAACGCCCCTCCGCCGCCATTTCCACCCTTCCGGGAATGACGGCCGGGGGGCGTTGGCGTCTCCGGACCATGCACGGCTTCCCCCCGGCCTGCGGCAAACTGTCCGGCGGGGGTTCGGGTTGCGGATGCGGTTTGCCTTCCGCGCTAATATATTAGTATAATACAGCCACGATCCATCCGGTGAGGCCCCATCATGACCGCCGACCCATTGGAGACGGCGCTGCTCCTGCGCGTTGCGATGGTTCTGGGGCTGCTGCTTCTCGGTTTTTACTAACCACTTCCACAGGGATGCCTGGACCATGGCGACCGACCTCAAGCGTGAGAATTTCTCCGCCACCATCGACGGCAAGCCGGTGGATCTGTTCACCCTGCGCAACCGCCACGGCATGGTGGTGCGCATCACCAATTACGGCGCCAAGATCGAGCAGGTCCTGGTCCCCGACCGCGACGGCATTCTGGGCGACGTCGTCCAGGGCTATGACGGGATCGAGGGCGTGATGGGCGGGCAGGCGTCGATGGGATCCTTCATCGGGCGCTATTGCGGGCGCATCCCCGACGGGCGCTTCACGCTGGACGGCGTCGCCCATCAGGCCGCGGTGAACAGCCCGCCCAACACCCTGCATGGCGGCCAGCGCGGGTCGCGCTTCCGCGTCTTCGACGCCCGGCAGCTGGACGAGGCCAGCCTGGAACTGACCTATGTCTTCCAGGATGGCGAGGAGGGCTTTCCCGGCACCCTGCCGCTGCGGCTGGTCTATACGGTCGGCGACGACAACGCCCTGACCATCGCCTGGACCGCGGTGGCGGCCGACAGGACCACCATCGCCAACTTCACCGACCATACCTTCTTCAACCTGTCGGGCGATCTGGGATCGTCGATCCTCGACCATGTCGCCACCGTTCAGGCCGGCCGCTATCTGGCGCTCGGCGAGACCGCGGTGCCGACGGGGGAGATCGTGGACGTCACCGGCACCCCGCACGACTTCCGCACGCCCACGGCGCTGGGCGCTCGCATCGACGCCGACGACCGCATGCTGGCGCTCGGCAAGGGCTATGACCTGCATTACATGATCGACAAGCCGGCAAATGGCCCGGCACCTGTCCTCCATGCCCGCTTCCTGCACCCGGCCAGCGGCCGGACGCTGGAGGTGCTGTCCACCGAACCCGGCCTGCAGCTCTACACCGGCAATTTCCTGGAGGGCAAAGCCCCGCGGGACGTCGGCAAGGGCGGCATCCTCTACACCAGGCACAGCGCCTTCTGCGCCGAGCCGTCGAAATTCCCCAACGCCGTCAACATCCCGTCCTTCCCGTCGACGGTGCTGCGTCCCGGCCAATGGTCCGCCGGGTCCATCGTCTACCGGTTCGGGGCCGCCTGAGGCGGCGACACGCCGCCCGCCCCCATTCCTTTTCGGAGTCCCTACCGCCATGAACACCGCCAAGCCGATCCGCCGTTACCGGCAGACCAAAGTCGTCGCGACGCTGGGTCCGTCCTCCTCCTCGCCCGAAATGATCCGCCGCCTGTTCGAGGCCGGCGTCGACGTCTTCCGCCTGAATTTCAGCCACGGCAGCCACCAGGACCATGGCGATCGCGTCCGCGCCATCCGCGCGCTGGAGGAGGAGACCGGCCGCCCCATCGCCATCATGGCCGACCTGCAGGGGCCGAAGCTGCGGCTGGGCCGCTTCGCCGACGGGCCGGTGACGCTGACCGCCGGACAGTCCTTCTGCCTCGACCTGCTGGCGGAACCGGGTGACGCCCGCCGCGTCGGCATGCCCCATCCGGAGATCTTCGCCGCCCTGGTGCCGGACGCCGAACTGCTGCTGGACGACGGCAAGGTGCGGCTGCGGGTGACCGCCTGCGGCGCCGATTACGCCGAGACCGTCGTGGTGTCGGGGACGAAGCTGTCGGACCGCAAGGGCGTCAACGTCCCCGGCGTGGTGCTGCCGCTGTCGCCGCTCACGCCCAAGGACCGCGCAGATCTGGACTTCGCGCTCGACCAGGGGGTGGACTGGGTGGCGCTGAGCTTCGTCCAGCGACCGGAGGACGTGGCGGAGGCGCGCAAGCTGATCGCCGGCCGCGCCGCCCTGCTGTCGAAGCTGGAAAAGCCGCAGGCGATCCAGCATCTGGACCGCATCGTCGAGATGTCGGACGGCGTCATGGTGGCGCGCGGCGACCTGGGCGTCGAGATGCCGCCGGAAGACGTGCCGTCGATCCAGAAGCGCATCATCCGCGCCGCCCGTCTGGCCGGCAAGCCGGTGATCGTCGCCACCCAGATGCTGGAATCGATGATCTCCGCCCCCGCCCCGACGCGGGCCGAGGCGTCCGACGTCGCCACCGCGGTGTTCGACGGCGCCGATGCCGTCATGCTGTCGGCGGAGACCGCGTCGGGCGAGTATCCGGTGGAAGCGGTGTCGATCATGGACCGCATCGCGCGGCGGGTGGAAGGCGATCCGCTGTACCGCGGGCTGATGGACGCCCAGCATGCCGATCCCGAACAGACGGAATCGGACGCCATCACCGCCGCCGCCCGGCAGGTCGCCCATACGGTGAAGGCGGCGGCCATCGCCACCTACACCACCAGCGGCTCCACCACGCTGCGGGCGGCGCGCGAGCGGCCGGAGGTGCCGATCCTCTGCCTGACCGAAAACGCCGCCATTGCGCGGCGGATGGTGCTGGCCTATGGCGTCCATGCGGTGCTGACGGAGGATGTGCAGAGCTTCTCCGACATGGTGCACAAGGCGGCGCGGCTGGCCTATGTCCACGGGCTGGCGGAGGAAGGCCAGCGGCTGGTCATCACCGCCGGCGTGCCCTTCGGCATGCCGGGATCGACCAACATCCTGCGCATCGCCTGGGTCGAGGCGCCGAGCAGCCCGAACCGTGAGCGCGAGGCGCGCGCCCGCCAGCCGATGGCCTTCGCCGACGCCTGAGTCGGGAGCCAAATCCGACCGGGGCAGTGCGGCTTTGCGGCCGCTCTGCCCCACGGTTCGAATCGCACCTTTCGCAGACCGCCAAGCTTCGGATCCGAACAATGGGCGGCTTGGCAAAGTACCAAACGCAAGACCGGTCGGCCTTGCGGCCTATCGACTTCTATGCTCTTGACACCGGTCAAATAAAGATAGCTTTTTAGCTAACTACCGGACGTTGCCGGGTGCCGGCCGGTGCCCGACCACCGCAGTCGGGGTTTCCCCTTCTTGAAGCCGCCCGGTGGAGCGGGCAATCAGGAAGACCGGCGGTCGGGTGTTGCAGGAGAGCTGTTGGATGTCGATCGAACTGGCCGGGCTTTGTTTCACGTCGGCGTCCGGCCTGCCGTTCTCCCACGACCATTGGCTGGTGGCGCTGTCCTATGCCGTCGCCGCCTTCGCCTCCTACTCCGCGCTCGACATGGCGGAGCGGATGCACCGGACCACCGGCATCACCCGCATCATGTGGCAGGGCTGTGCCGCGGCGGCGCTGGGCGGCGGCATCTGGGCGATGCATTTCATCGCCATGCTGGCGCTGACCATCGACACGCCCATCACCTATGACCCGGTGATTACCCTGCTGTCGCTGGTGACGTCGGTCGCCTTCGTCGCCATCGGCTTCCGCATCATCCAGAGCCGCCGGTCGCCGGCCGCGATCGTGGCGGCCGGCAGCATCGTCGGGCTGGGGGTGGCGGCGATGCATTACCTCGGCATGGCGGCGATGGTGCTGCCGGCCCGCATCGCCTACCAGCCCGGACTGTGGAGCCTGTCGGTCGCCATCGCCGTGGCGGCGGCGACCGCGGGGCTGTGGCTGTCCACCCGCGTCCACCACCGTCTGCGCGACCGCGCGCTGGCCGCCGTGGTGATGGCGGTCGCCGTCGGCGGCATGCATTACACCGGCATGGCCGCCCTGGTGGTGCAGGTCGACCCCATGCTGATGCCGGCGGACGGCGCACTGGGAGACGGGGCGCTGGGAGACGGGGTGTCCAGCGGTCCGCTGGCCGCCGCCGTGGCGATCGGCACCTTCGGCCTGCTGCTGCTGGCGCTGGTCTCCACCGCCGCCGACCGCCGGATCTCCGCCGCCGCCGCGCACGAGGCCGCCGCCCTGCGCATCGCCAACATGGAATTGCAGGCCGCCCGCCTGCAGCTGGAGGCGACCCAGCGCGAGATCATCCGCCGCCTGTGCAGCGCCGGGGAGTTCCGCGACAACGAGACCGGCCAGCATGTGGCGCGCATGGCGCAGATCGCCCATCTTCTGGCCCTGTCGGCCGGCTGCGCGCCCGATTTCGCCGAACAGCTGCTGGAGGCGGCGCCGCTGCACGACATCGGCAAGATCGGCATCCCCGATCATGTGCTGTTGAAGCCCGGCCGGCTCGACGCCCCGGAATGGATGACCATGCGCCAGCATGCGGTCATCGGGCAGCGGCTGCTCGGCGGCAGCGGATTGCCCCTGCTGGACCTTGCCGCCGAGATCGCCGGCACCCACCACGAGAGATGGGACGGTACCGGTTATCCCGCCGGCCTGCGTGGCACCGACATTCCGCTGTCCGGCCGCATCGTCGCCATCGCCGACGTGTTCGACGCCCTGCTGTCCGCCCGCCCCTACAAGGAGCCCTGGCCGCTGGAGGCCGTCGTCGCCCACATGCGCGAACAGGCCGGCCGCCATTTCGATCCGGAGTTGGTGGAGGTCTTCCTCGCCCGGCTCGACGCCATGCTGGAGATCCGCGGACGCTTCGTCGACGAGGGGGCCGCACCGCAGCTTTTGTCACAGTCGGACGCCGCCGAGTGAGTATTGGGGTTTCCCCCAATGCAGTCCCTTGAAAAAGGCGGATACCGGCTGCCGATGTTCTTGAAATGGTTCAAAATTGCCACGATTGGATTGGCAGCAACCACCATCCGCCATTAACTTTTTCTTCGGCGATACTGGAATAAGCGTGTGATCCGGCCTTTTTCACGCCGGTCATCGCCATCCTTATCGATCCGGGACAATGCACCAAACCCTGACCGCCGAGTTCGACTGGCTCCCGGACCGCAAGCCCGCGCGGATCGACGCTCTGTACGACGCGATCCCGGTGGGGATTGCGTTCCTCGACCGCCAACTCCGCTGCGTTCGGATGAACCGGCGCATGGGGGCGCTGGCGGGACTTCCCGCGACCGCCGCGACGGGACTGCCATTCACCGACGTCTGGCCGGAGGCGGAGGACGCGCTGCTCGCCGCCGCATCGCTCGCCCTGGCCGGCACGGTGGTGGAGGACATCGCGCTGACCGGTCCCCTCACCGGTCCGGAGCGGGCGCTGGTCGCCAGCCTGCATCCTCACCGCGGGGATGGGGCTGGGGACGGGGCTGGGGACGGGGCTGGGGACGGGGCTGGGGACGGGGACGGCGCCGCCCTGCTCTGCATCGTGGAGGACCGGACCGCGTTGCGGCGGTGCGAGGCCGAGCTGCGCCACTTCAAGGAATTGCGCCGCCAGACGTTGGAGCTGAGCGACCTGTTTCCATGGTACAGCACCCCTGACGGCATGCCGCGCACCACCCGGCGCTGGCGCGAGCGCACCGGCCTCGGCGCGGCCGACGTCGCGACGCCGCAGCGCTGGGTCGCCGCGCTCCACCCCGACGACCGCGCGCCCTTCGAGGCCGCCTGGACCCGCAGCCTGACCGGCGGTGCCGCGCTGGAAATCGACCTGCGCCTGCGCGTCGCCGGCGACGGAGCGCCGGGCAGCCAACATCGTTGGTTCCGCCGCCGCGCCGCCGCCCAGCGCGACGCGGATGGACGCATCGTCCAGTGGCATGGCACCGACGAGGACATCCACGAACGCCGGATCGCCGAAGACGCCCTGCGCGAAAGCGAGTCCTTCGCCCGCCAGATCCTGGACAACAGCCCGGAATGCGTGAAGGTGCTGGACATGGAGGGGCGGCTGACCTTCATGAACATCCCCGGCGTCCAGCTGATGGAGCTGGACAGCTTCGACTGCCTGAAGAACCAGCCTTGGGAGGCCAACTGGCCGGAGGAGCGACGGCCGCAGCTGCGCGCGTCGATCGACACCGCCAAGCGGGGCGGGACCGGCCGTTTCCTCGGCTTCTGTCCCACGGCCAAGGGCACGCCGAAATGGTGGGACAATCTGGTCTGTCCCCTGCCCGGCCCGGACGGACGGCCGCAGCGGCTGCTCGCCATCTCCCGCGATGTCACCGACATCCAGCTCGCCCGGCAGGCGCTGGAGGAGACCACCGCGCTCTTGTCCGGCGTGCTGGAAAGCACCACCGACAGCGTGGTGTTCGTCGACCGCGACTGGCGCATCACCTACCGCAACCCGGCCGCCGCCGCCATCCATGAGGGCCGCGGCATCCGGTTGGGCGACTCCTTCTTCGACGTCTTCCCGCAGCAGACCGAGAGCCGCAGCCTGTTCCGCAAGGCGATGGCCGACCAGACCCCCGTCGTCTTCGAGGAATTCGTCGCGGCTCTCGGCCAATGGACGGAAATCCACGCCTTTCCGACCGCGGAGGGACTGTCCGTCTTCTTCCGCAACGTCACCGAACGCCGGCGGGTGGAGGAGGAGCGGCGCGCCGCCCAGGAGAAGATCGCCCACCTTGCCCGGCTGGATTCGCTGACCGGCCTGTCCAACCGGCTCTACTTCCAGGAGCGGCTGGAACAGGCCCTGCGGGAGGCGCCCGAAGGGGGCGTGATGGCGGTCCATTACATCGACCTCGATCAGTTCAAGACCGTCAACGACACACTGGGCCACCATGCCGGCGACGCGCTGCTGCGGCAGGTCGCCAACCGGCTGCGCGGCTGCATCGGCGCCGCCGACCTCGTTTCCCGCTTCGGTGGCGACGAGTTCGCCGTCCTGCAGCCCAACCTGTGGGGACCGGCGGAAGCGGAGGACCTCGCCCGCTGCATCATCTCGGCGCTGGCCGAGCCGATCGAGATCGACGGCGCCCAGGTCCGGACCGGCACCAGCATCGGCATCGCCCTGTCCCGCCGCGACGGCGTCGAGGCCGATGCGCTGCTGAAGGCGGCCGACATCGCGCTCTACCGCGCCAAGGCCGACGGCCGCAACACCCACCGTTTCTTCGCGCCCGAGATGGCGGAGCGGCTGAAGTCCTTCCACGACCTGAAGCTGGGCCTGCACGAGGCGCTGCGGCAGGGCGAGTTCGAGCTGCATTACCAGCCGCTGGTCTGCACCGGCGAGTCCGGCATCCGCGGGTTCGAGGCGCTGATCCGCTGGCGCCGCCCCGGCCGCGGCCTGATCCGCCCGGCCGACTTCATCCCCGTCGCGGAGGAAACCGGGCTGATCGGCCCGATCGGCGAGTGGGCCCTGCGCGAGGCCTGCCGCGAGGCGGCGCGCTGGCCCGACGGCATCGGGATCAGCGTCAACGTGTCCTCCGTCCAATTCCGCGACAAGGGGCTGGTGGAGTCGGTGCGCCGGGCGCTGGCCGACACCGGGCTGGCGCCGGGGCGGCTGGAGTTGGAAATCACCGAATCCGTCCTGCTGCAGGACGATGACACCAATCTCGGCACCCTGCGCGAGCTGCGGGCGCTGGGCGCGCGGATCGTCATGGACGATTTCGGCACCGGCTATTCGGCGCTGGGCTATCTCTGCCGCTTCCGCTTCGACAAGGTGAAGATCGACCGCAGTTTCGTCGCCAACCTGCCGCGCTGCGACGGCTCCACCGCCGTGGTGCAGGCGGTGGCCGGGATGGGCCGCAACCTGGGCATCGTCATCACCGCCGAGGGCGTGGAGGAGCAATCCCAGCTCGACGCCGTCCGCCGGCTGGGCTGCCACGAGGCGCAGGGCTATCTGTTCTCGCGCCCGGTCCCGGCGGCGGAGGTGCCGGCGCTGATCGCGCGGCTGCGGGAGGGCGGCTGAGAGACGGGCGCTGAGACCGCCGGGGGCTGAGACCGGCGGAGTTCGGCACGAGCACGGAATGGGTATGGAAGGGAACGCCCTGCGGGACGTTCCCTTTTCTCTTCTGTACGCCCATTAACGGAGGTTCCGCCCGTGCCCGACGCCAGCGACACCCGTCTGAACCGGACCGAACGGGAAGAGGTCAAGGAACGCTCCAACCCGCCGGCGCTGATCCTGCACGAGGCCATCCGCCTGGAGGGGCAGGAGGAGCTGAAGCGCCCGACCTCATCCCTGCTTTGGTCTGGGCTGGCGGCCGGGCTGTCGATGGGCTTCTCGATGGTGGGCGAGGCATTGATGATGACTCATCTGCCGGACGAGCCGTGGCGGCCGCTGATCGCCAGCTTCGGCTATTGCTTCGGCTTCCTGATCGTCATCCTGGGGCGACAGCAGCTGTTCACCGAGAACACGCTGACGGTGATCCTGCCGCTGCTGCACCGCTGGTCGACCGATACCCTGATGAAGGTGGTGCGGCTGTGGGCGCTGGTCTTCGCCGCGAACATCGTCGGCACGCTGCTGTTCTCCGCGTTCGCGGTAGGGACGGAGGCCTTTTCCCCGCAACTGCGCGCCGCCTTCGTGGAACTGGGCACCACGGCGGCGCGGTCGGTATTCACGACGACGCTGCTGCACGGGGTGCTGGCCGGCTGGCTGATCGCGCTCTTGGTCTGGATCACGCCGTCGGTCGGGCAGGCGCGCTTCTTCGTCATCGTCGCCCTGACCTGGCTGATCGCGGTGGGCAAGTTCGCCCACGTCATCGCCGGCTCGGTCGAGGTGTCCTTCGCCGCCATGTCCGGAGAGATCGGTTGGGACCGCTACGCCTTCGGCTTCCTGCTGCCGTCGCTGATCGGCAACGTGCTGGGCGGCGTCGGCATGGTGGCGCTGATCAACCACGCACAGGTGCGGCAGGACCAGTGAGGGGGTCGGTCCACTTGCCGATCACCTGCAATCAACCAACGTCCTCTCGACGCCGTTGAAGCGCCGAGAGGACCATCTCCTCCACTCTTCCGTGTGTTGCTTCAGCTTAGATTTTGCTGCAGCGCTTCAAGACAAGCTTATCATAAGGGTAAAATTTAGCGGACCTCTTGTCGACTTCAAAGCGCGCCAAGCCCTTCTTCTCATCAGGATTCATCGTGAGTTCGAACTTCGGCCTGTTGGGATCCTTGCCATTGAAGTCAAGTACGATACAAGAAGAGATCGAATCTCTACTCGCGCCCGACCAACAGGTTAGATCTTCTTCAAGGTTGCCGAACATCTCGGTCTTTCCATGGTGAGTGAGGCGAACGAAGTCCTTTTGGATTTCGACGCGCGGCTAACCACATGGATTATTTGAAGGCCCCCAGACGCCGAAGTGATTTGAACTGATGGGGGCCGCCAGAGCCTGCATAGAGAGGCACATTAACGCTGTAGCCAGAATCGATACAGATCTCACTTAATACTCCCGTAGAATATTATCTCCAGAGAAACTCTGGTGTTTTTATGTATACGCCCAATTGAGTATGCCTAATACATGATGGCTCAGCGGCATGATGCCGCGCGCTCCAGCTTCGCTGAGTTGGCCATTGCCTCTGCATGTTGGATTGCCGGTGGTAAATCACCCTGCCGAACTGTTCGCAGGTGTCCTGGAGCCGGGGCCTGATGAGGCAACAGCAAAAAATCCCGGATCTTCACGGAAAACATACGAAAAGGGCCTAGCCGCTAAAACGGCTAAGCCCTTGAATTCGTGGCGGACCCGACGAGATTCGAACTCATGACCTCTGCCTTCGGAGGGCAGCGCTCTATCCAGCTGAGCTACGGGTCCATCGCTGGTGGAGGCGCAACATAGCCCAAGGCTTGCGGGGACGCAAACACTAAAATCGCTGTTTTTTCGACGGCTTGCAGAGGCCCTTCCAGCCCCCGGACCGCTGCCTCGGACGAGCCGCGATCACGCCGTAAGGCCGGATGGAAACGTTTCCATTCTTCACGAAACCGTTTTCACGGCGTCACGCGATTGCAACACGCCGCCGCCACTCTGCACCCGCACCGGATCGACGGATGCGGGAACGGGGATGATGGGCGGCAGATGGATGGCGGGATGACGGACAGGCGCGCCATGGACCGGGTGGCGGTGGACCGCGTGGCGACGATCCGCGACGTGGCGGCGCGGGCCGGGGTGTCCATCGCCACCGTGTCGCGCGTCCTCAACGGCAGCGGCAACGCCACGCCGGAAACCATGGCGAAGGTGCGCGCCGCCGCCTCCGACCTGTCCTTCCGCCCCAGCACCATCGGGCGCAGCCTGAAGGCGGCGCGCACGCGCACCGTCGGCGTGCTGGTGCCGTCGCTGACCAATCCCGTCTTCGCCGAAAGCGTCGCCGGCATCCAGGACGCGGCGGCGGAGGCCGGATACAGCGTGCTGATCGCCTCCACCGACTATGACCCGGCCCGCGAATCCCGCGCCATCGAAGGGCTGTTGTCCAACCGGGTCGAGGGGCTGGTGCTGACCGTCGCCGATGCCGACCGCAGCGGCTCGCTCGACACGCTGGACGAGGTGCGGCTGCCCTATGTGCTGGCCTACAACCAGCCGGAACGGGCGCCGCGCGCCCATGTGTCGGTCGACAATGTCGCCGCCTCCCGCGCGGTGGTGGAGCGGATGGCGGCGCTGGGACACCGGCGCATCGGCATGATCGTCGGGCGCTTCCGCCAGTCCGACCGCTCGCGCCGGCGCCATGCCGGCTGGCTGGCGGCGCTGGCCGACGCCGGATTGCAGCCGGGGCCGGTGGTCGAGGTCGATTTCAACGAATTGCGGCTGGCCCACCGGCTGGCCCCCCATCTGGAAGGGCCGGAGCGGCCGACCGCGCTGTTCGCCTCCAACGACATGCTGGCGCTCGCCACCATCCGGGCGCTGCGCGACCTCGGTCTGAGGGTGCCCGATGACGTGTCGGTCTGCGGATTCGACGGGATCGAGGTCGGACGGCTGATGGCGCCCAGCCTCGCCACCCTGGTGCAGCCGGCCCGCGCCATGGGCGCCACCGCCTTCGAATGCCTGCGCACCGGCTTTTCCGGCGAACTGCAAGGCCGCGCCGTGATGCTGCCCTTCACCCTGCGTCCGGGCGAATCGCTCGGCGCCGCGCCATCCAAATCGACCTGAGCACAAATCGACCTGAGCCCAAATCGAGATAAGCGCTTCCCGAACGGAGACACACGCAATCATGTTCAAGCCGTTCCTGCTCGGCGCCGCCGCTCTGGCCGCCGCCTTCACCGCCACGGTCGCTCCCGTCCTGGCGGCGGAGCAGACCGCCATCTGCTACAACTGCCCGCCGGAATGGGCCGACTGGGCGTCGCAGCTGAAGGCGATCAAGGCCGATCTCGGCATCGCCGTGCCGTTCGACAACAAGAATTCAGGCCAGTCGCTCGCCGCCATGCTGGCGGAAAAGGACAAGCCGGTGGCCGACGTCGTCTATCTCGGCGGGCCGGTCGGCATCCAGGCCAAGGCGGCCGGCGTCGTCACCCCCTACAAGCCGGCGGGCTGGGCCGGGATCCCCGACGGGATGAAGGATGCCGACGGCTACTGGTTCGCCATCCACAGCGGCACGCTGGGCTTCTTCGTCAACACCGAGGCGCTGGGCGGCAAGCCGGTGCCGCAGAGCTGGGCCGACCTGCTGAAGCCCGATTATTCGGGCATGGTCGGCTATCTCGACCCGACCAGCGCCGCCGTCGGCTATGTCGGCGCGGTGGCGGTCAATCTGGCGCTGGGCGGCGATTACGGCAGCTTCGACAAGGCCATCGGCTGGTTCAAGGATCTGCAGAAGAACCAGCCCATCGTGCCGAAGCAGACCTCCTACGCCCGCGTGCTGTCGGGCGAGATTCCGATCCTGATCGATTACGACTTCAACGCCTACCGCGCCAAATACACCGACAAGGCACCGGTCGCCTTCGTCATCCCGAAGGAAGGCACCGTGTCGGTCCCCTATGTGATGGCGCTGGTCAAGAACGGCCCGAATCCGGAGAACGGCAGGAAGGTGCTGGACTACGTCCTGTCGGACAAGGGCCAGACGCTTTGGGCCAACGCCTTCATGCGCCCGGTGCGGGCCGAGGCGATGTCGCCGGAGACCGCCGCCAAGTTCCTTCCCGCCGCCGACTATGCCCGCGCCAAACCGGTGGACATGGTGCGCATGGCCGAGGCGCAGAAGGGCTTCATGGACCGCTATCAGGCGGAGGTGAAGTGAGCGCCTGTGTGCAGGACGCTCCCCTCCCCCACCGGCCGGCGGCACGTCCGCCGGCCGGTGGGGGAGGGGCGGGCGAACCGCTGCGGCTGGCGGCCCTGCTGGCGCCAGCGGCGGCGGTGTTCGCGGCGTTTTTCCTGCTGCCGCTGGTCCGCCTGATCCTGATCGGCGCCGGCGGGGCGGAGGGATGGAGCGCCTATCTGACCACGCTGGCCGATCCCGGCCATCTCGACAGCCTGGTCTCCACGCTGGCGCTGTCGGCGGGGGTGACGTTGGTGACACTGGCGGTGTCCACCGTGGCCGGGCTGTTCCTGGTGCGGCACCGCTTTCCCGGCCATGCCCTGCTGGTGGCGCTGCTGACCTTCCCGCTGGCCTTTCCCGGCGTGGTCATCGGCTTCATGGTCATCATGCTGGCCGGGCGGCAAGGGCTGGTCGGCACGATCACCCAGGCGCTGACCGGGGGGAAGCTGGTCTTCGCCTATTCGATGGCCGGGCTGTTCCTCGGCTACGTCTATTTCTCGATCCCGCGCGTGATCCTGACGGTGATGGCGGCGGCGGAGAAGCTGGATCCCCGGCTGGAGGAAGCGGCGCGTTCGCTGGGGGCGGCCCCCTGGCGGGTGGTGGCCGACGTGATCCTGCCGGCGCTGAAGCCGGCGCTGATCTCGGCCGGTGCGCTGTGTTTCGCGACCTCGATGGGCGCGTTCGGCACCGCCTTCACGCTTGCCACCCGGATCAATGTCCTGCCGATGACGATCTATACCGAATTCACGCTCCAGGCGAACATCGCGGCGGCGGCGGCGCTCAGCGTCCTGCTCGGCCTCATCACCTGGGCGGCCCTGGCCATTGCGCGCAGTGTCGCCGGCACCTCCGTCGCGGCGGCGGGGTGACGGGCGATGCAGAGTCTCTCTAATCGCCGGGGCTGGGGCTTCTGGCTGCAATTGGGCTTCACCCTGCTGGTCTGCGCCCTGCTGACCGTGCCGATGGTGATGTCGATGCTGGCCGGGCTGACCGCCAACTATTTCGTCGGGCTGAAGAGCGGCCTGACCCTGCGCTGGGTCGATGAGGTGCTGCGGGTGTATTCCGGCACCATCCTCTTGTCCCTGCAGATCGCCTTCGCCTGTCTGGCCTGCACGCTGGTCCTGGGCGTTCCGGCGGCCTATGCGCTGGCGCGCCGCCCCGGCCGGATCGCCCGGCTGGTGGAGGAGATGCTGATGATGCCGGTCGCCATCCCCGGCCTCGCCACCGCGCTGGCGCTGATCGTCACCTATGGCGGTGTGGGGGATCTGCGCAGCAGTTGGCTGTTCATCCTGATCGGCCATGTGCTGTTCACCCTGCCCTTCATGGTGCGCGCCGTGCTGGCGGTGATGGGCGCCATCGACCTGACGACGCTGGAGGAAGGGGCGGCCAGCCTCGGCGCCGGCTTCCTGCGGCGGTTCTTCACGGTGGTGCTGCCCAACTGCCGCTCCGGCATCCTGGCCGGGTCGCTGATGGTGTTGACCCTGTCGGTCGGCGAGTTCAACCTGACCTGGCTGCTGCACACGCCGCTGACCAAGACGCTGCCGGTCGGGCTGGCCGACAGCTATGCCTCGCTGCGGATCGAGATCGGCAGCGCCTACACCCTCGTCTTCTTCGTTATGATCGTGCCGAGCCTGATCCTGCTGCAGGGTCTGGCGAAGCGCGACCGTCCGTCCGTTTGAGGCCACCCCAGATGCCCGACAGCTTCCACCTCGACGCCGTGCCGATCCGCCTGGAACGCTGCGGCAAGACCTTCGCCGGCGGCGCCCGCGCACTGGAGCCGCTGGATCTGACCATCCGCGGCGGCGAGACCATCGTCTTCCTGGGCCCAAGCGGCTGCGGCAAGACCACCACCCTGCGCATCATCGCCGGGCTGGAAAGCCCCGATCCCGGCGGCCGCGTGCTGTTCGGTGAGGAGGACGTCACCGCGCTTCCGATCGAACGGCGCAATGTCGGCATGGTGTTCCAGAGCTACGCCCTGTTCCCCAACATGTCGGTGGCGGAAAACGTCGCCTACGGCCTGAAGGTGCGCAAGCTGCCCCGGCCCGAGCGCGCCCGCCGGGTCGAGGAGATGCTGGACCTGATGCATCTCGGCGAGTTCGCCGGGCGGCGGATCGACCAGCTGTCCGGCGGGCAGCGGCAGCGGGTGGCGCTGGCCCGCGCGCTGGTGGTGAAGCCGCGCGTGCTGCTGCTGGACGAGCCGCTGACGGCGCTCGACGCCAAGCTGCGCGACAGTCTGCGGCTGGAGATCGACCGGCTGCTGCGCGGGCTGGGCATCACCGCCGTCTACGTCACCCACGATCAGGGCGAGGCGATGGCGCTGGGCGACCGCATCGTGGTGATGGCCAAGGGCCGGGTGGCGCAGGTGGGAACGCCGCGCGAGATCTATTATCAGCCGGCGGACAGCTTCGTCGCCGACTTCATCGGCACGATGAACCGGCTGGGCGGTTTGGCGCGCGGCGGAACGCTGTGCATCGGGACTGCGTCACTGCCCTGGAGCGGGCCGGAGGGGGCGGTGGAGCTGCTGGTCCGGCCGGAGGATCTGGCGCTGGCCGGGGAGGCCGACGGGCATCTCGGCGGCACCGTCGCCGCTGCCGTGTTCCTGGGCGACCGCACCCGGCTGGTGGTGGAGCCCATGGACGGGCCGGCGCTGACGGTGGATGCCGCCGGGCGCAGCGAACTGGGGCGCGGCGACCGGGTGTGGCTGCGCGTCGATCCGGCGAGGGTGCTGGCGGTGCCGTGAGTGAGTTCGTCACAGCGCATGCCCCCTCCCCAACCCTCCCCCGCTTCGCGGGAGAGGGTGCCCCACGCGAAGCAGCGGCAGTCCCCTCCACCGCCAAAGGCGGGGGAGGGTTAGGGAGGGGGCATGACGTATCCAAATCAATTGCTTAAGCCCCCAAAGGCCCACCCATGATCATCGCCCAGATCACCGACACCCACATCAAGCCGCATGGCCGCCTCGCCTACCGCCGCGTCGACACCGCGCCCTTCCTGGAGCGCGCGATCGCCGCCCTCCTGGCGCTCGCCCCCCGCCCCGACGTGATCCTCGCCACCGGCGACCTCGTCGATGCCGGCCATGCGGAGGAGTATGAGCGGCTGCTCGGCCTGCTGCGCCCGCTCGACATCCCGCTGTTCGCGGTGCCCGGCAACCATGACGAACGCGCCGGTCTTGCCGAAGCCTTCCCCGACCTCAAGGCCCGCGTCGGCGACAGCCGCTTCTTCCAGTACACGGTGGAGGACTGGCCGGTCCGCCTGATCGCCATGGACACGGTGCTGCCCGGCTCCGGCGCGGGAGAGGTCTGCGCGGAGCGGCTCGGTTGGCTCGACGCGCGGCTGTCCGAGCAGCCGGGCCGGCCGACCATCGTCTTCCAGCACCATCCGCCCTTCGCCACCGGCATCGGTCACATGGACCGGCTGGGCCTGCACGGCGCCGACGCGATGGCCGAGGTGGTCCGCCGCCATCGCCAAGTGGAGCGGGTGCTGTGCGGGCATCTGCATCGGCCGATCCAGGTGCGTTGGGCCGGCACCATCGCCTCGACGGCGCCGTCGACCGCGCATCAGGTGGCGCTCGACCTGCGCGACGATGCACCGTCCGCCTTCGTGATGGAGCCGCCGGGCTATCAGATCCACATGTGGCGCGCCGACACCGGCGTGGTCAGCCACACCGCGGTGATCGGCGACTACGACGGGCCCTATCCCTTCTTCAAGGACGGAAAGCTGATCGACTGACTTGGTCATCCGACCGGCCGTCACATGCCTGTCATGGGCTTGGCGTAAGAGACACCTCACCGCCGATCCAACGGAGACGACAGAGATGAAGGCGTTTCTCGCCACCCTCGCCACGGTCCTGACGCTTGCCATCGGCCACACTGCACTGGCCGACGGCGCCACCGGCAAGCTGGTGCTCTACACCTCGCAGCTGGAGCCGGACGCCCGCCAGACGGTGGAGGCCTTCAAGGCGAAGAACCCCGGCGTCGAGGTGGAGTGGATCCGCAACGGCACCACCGAGCTGATGAACAAGTTGCGCGCCGAGTTCACCGCCGGGGCGCCGCAGCCCGACCTGCTGCTGATCGCCGACGCGGTGACGATGGAATCGCTGAAGGCGGAAAAGCGGCTGCAGCCCTACCAGGGTGCGCCGGTGGCCGGCTACCGGCCGGGCAGGCATGACCCGCAGGGCTATTGGTTCGGCACCAAGCTGATCACCACCGGCATCGTCTACAACACCGCCGCGCCGATGAAGCCGACCTCCTGGCAGGACCTGCTGAAGCCGGAGGCCAAGGGCACGACGGTGATGCCGAGCCCGCTCTATTCCGGCGCCGCCGCCATCCACATGGCATCGATCAAGGCGCAGCCGTCGCTGGGCATGGCCTATTACGAGGCGTTGCAGCGCAACGGCGTCACGGCGGCCAAGGGCAACGGCGGCATCCTGAAGGACGTGGCCGGCGGGGCGAAGCTCTACGGCATGGTCGTCGATTACCTGCCGATCCGCGAGCATCTGAAGGGCGCCCCCGTCGCCTTCGTCTTCCCCAAGGAGGGCGTCAGCGCCGTCAGCGAGCCGGTGGCGATCCTCAGCACGGCGAAGAACCCGGCGGCGGCGAAGGCCTTCATCGACTTCCTGCTGAGCCGCGACGGGCAGGAGTTGGCCTCGGCCCAGGGCTTCCTGCCGGCGCTGCCGGGGGTGAAGCCGCCGGCGGGCTTCCCCGACCCGGCCGGCATCACCCTGCTGCCCTATGACCCCGCCAAGGCGCTGGCCGAGGACGACGCCAACAAGCGCGCCTTCGCCGACCTGTTCGGCGGGTGAGAGTCGTTGTGCGGAATGGATGGATCCCCTCTCCCCCCTGGGGAGAGGGTTAGGGTGAGGGGGATGCGTTGCGAGGATCATCAAGAATCGCGCACCCTGCCGCACCTGTGAAAATCCACGCTGTGCATCCCCCTCACCCCGACCCTCTCCCCGGGGGGGAGAGGGGGATTAAGTCGGGCGGTCGAAGGGCGAGATTACTCGTTTTGCCCACCCTCCCCGGCTGGCCCCTGCTCGTCGGCCTTCTGGTGCTTCTCCCGGTCCTGCGCCTGCTCTGGGAAGCCGGCGACACCGCCGTGCTGGCGCGCGTGCTCGATTCCCCCGCTACGTGGCGCGCCACCACAAACAGCGTCGCCATCGCGGCCGGCGCCACGCTGGCCGCCGCGCTGATCGGCGGACCGTTCGCCCTGCTGATCGGGCTGACGAACCTGCGCGCCCGCACCGCGATGACCTTCGCGTTGATCCTGCCGCTGATGATCCCGCCGCAGATCGTGGCGATGGCCTGGACCCATCTCGCCGGCTCCGGCAGTCAGATCCTGAAGCCGCTGGGCCTCGCCCCGCCGGTCGGCACGGCAAACCCGGTGCAGTCGGCGGCGGGCATGGTGCTGGTGATGGGGATCGAACATGCGCCGCTGGTCTTCCTCGCCCTGCGCGCGGCGTTGCGGGCCATCCCCGGCGACGTGCTGGAGGCGGCGCGGGCATCGGGCGCCGGACCGTGGCGGGCGGTGCGCGGCGTGGTGCTGCCGCTCTGCCTGCCGGGGCTGGTCGCGGGATTGGCGATGGCCTTCGTCGCGGCGCTGGGGAATTTCGGGGTTCCGGCGTTGCTCGGCGTGCCGGCCGGCATTCCGATGCTGCCGACGCTGATCTACCGGCGGCTGGCAGGCTTCGGGCCGTCGGCCCTGCCGGAGGTGGCGGTGCTGGCGGCGCTGATCGGCGTCGTCGCCTGCCTGGGCATCGCCACCCAGACTATCCTGCAGGCGCGCATCGCCAGCCGTCTGCCCGGCGGCGCCCGGCCGCTGGTACCGCTGCCGCTCGGCTCCGCCCGCTTGGCGGTGGAGGGGCTTGCCTGGGGCGTGCTGGCTCTGATGGTCGCGGCGCCGCTGACCGCGCTGCTGGCGACCAGCCTGGTCAGCGTCTATGGCCTGCCGATCAGCTTGAGCACGCTGACGCTGGCCCATTACCGCGAGGTGCTGGCGCTCGATCAGGTGGGCCGCGCCTTCGCCAATTCGCTGCTTTTGTCGGGATCGGCGGCGGCACTGCTCGCCCTGCTGGCGGTGCCGCTGGCCCATGCGATGGCGCTGAGCGGCGGAAGCGGGCGGATCGCCCGCTCGGTCGGCGTGCTGGTGGAACTGCCGCATGCCGTGCCGGGGGTGGTGCTGGGCATCGGCTGCATCCTGCTGTTCCTGAAGCCGCTGCCGGGGCTGGGGGTCAGCCTCTACGGGACGCTGTGGATCATCCTGGCGGCCTATCTGGTCCGCTTCCTGCCGCTGGCGTTGCGGCCGGTGCAGGCGGCCTGTGCCGGGCTGGACCCGACCGTGGAGGAGGCCGCCCGCGCGCTGGGCGCCGGGCCGCTGCGGCGGCTGGTGACGGTGGTGGCGCCGCTGGTCGCGCCGGCGGCGGCGGCCGGCGGGCTACTGGTCTTCCTGACCGCCTTCAACGAGCTGACCGTCTCCATCCTGTTGTGGTCGCAGGGGCGGGAAACGCTGGGCGTCGTCGTCTATGCGCTGGAGGAGGGCGGCAGCCCGACGCTGGGTGCCGCCCTTGGCGTCATCGCCATCCTGGTGGTGTTGGCCGCGATGCTCGCCGCCGGCAGGTTCGGCCGCTGCTTGCCGCCCGGCGTGGTGCCCTGGCGGAGTTAGGTTCGGTCAGGCCGGCACCCCCGCCGCCTTGCGCACCGCCTCCAGCACGCTCAGCACGTCGCGCGCCTGTTCGGCGGTCACCGGCGGCGGAGCGCCGTCGAGGATGGACGCCGCAACACCTCGGTAGAAGGCGGGGTAGTCACCGCGCAGCGTCTCCACCCGCCGCTCCGTCCCGTCGGCCTGGACCAGCAGGGCGAAATTCTCCGGATCGTCCTGGCCCCAGCCGGCTTCGGTCGGCAGGCGGCCGGCGCGCAGGGCCGCTTCCTGCCCGTCCATGCCATGCTTGAGGAAGCTGCCGCCGTCGCCATGCAGCTGGAAGCGCGGACCCGGCCGGCAGACCACCGTGCCGCAATGCAGGATCGCCCGCATGCGGCCATAGCCGAGAACGATGTGGAACCAGTCATCGACCTGCGCGTCCGGCCGCTGGGCACCGACATCGGCGAGGATGCGGTCGGGCATGCCGAACAGGGTCAGCGCCTGATCGATCAGATGGGCGCCGAGATCGAACAGCACGCCGGAGCCTGCCAGCGTCTGCTCGCGCCAGCCCTGCTTGATCTGCGGACGGAAGCGGTCGAAATGCGCCTCGTAGTGATAGGGGCGGCCGATCTCGCCCTTGTCCAGACAGGCGCGCAGGGTCAGGAAGTCGTTGTCCCAGCGCCGGTTGTGGAAGACCGTCAGCAGCCGCCCCTGCCGCTTGGCGAGGTCGATCAACTCGCCGGCCTCCGCCGCGGTGGTCGCCATCGGCTTGTCGATCACAACATGCTTGCCGGCCAGCAGCGCCTCGCGGGCCAGGGGGGCGTGGCTGGTGTTGGGGGTGGCGATCACCACGAGGTCGATGGCCGGGTCGGCGATCACCGCCTCGGCCGTGGTCGCTTGCGCCCCCGGCGCGGCGCGGCGGATGTCGTCGATGCGCGAACTGGCGACCGCCGCCAGGCGCAGGCGCGGTTCGCTCTGGATCAGCGGCGCGTGGAACACCGACCCGGCAAGGCCGAAGCCCAGCAGGCCGACCGACAGGCTCTTCATCGTCTCAAAACCCTTCGCAATATGTTGCCCGACAGAAGCTGTGTCTCAGGGCGCCCAGCAGACCATGGTGTCGGCCCCGCCCCGGCGCAACAGGGCGCGCACCGGCATCGCGTCTTCCGGACCGGCGGCGCGGGCCTGCTCCAGCACGGCGCGCTTGGCGCCGCCGGTGATCAGCACGACGATGCGCCGGCTGTCGAGCAGGCGCGGCAGGGTCAGCGTCATGCGCGGATGCGGCGCGGTGGGGGAGCGCATCGCCCGGCAGGGTGCAGGCCCCTCCCAGGCGGCGGCAAGCCCCGGCGCATCGGGGAACAGCGAGGCGACATGCCCATCCTCGCCCATGCCGGTCACCATCAGGTCGAACGGTCCATCAAAGGCGCGCAACGCCTCGGCGCAGGCGGCCTCCCCCTCCTCCGGCGTGGCGGCGCCGGTGTAAAGCGGGATGAAGCGGATGGCGGGAGCGGCGGCGAGCAGCGAGGCGCGCAAGGTGGCGGCGTTGCTCTCCGGGCTGTCGGGCGGCAGCCAGCGGTCGTCCACCAGCGTCGCCGTCACCCGGCCCCAATCGACGGCCCGCCGGCCGAGCGCAGTCAGGAAGGGGCTGGGCGTCCGCCCGCCCGGCAGCGCCATGGTGGCCCGCCCGCCCGCCGCGATGGCGGCGGTCAGCAGGGCCGCCGTCTCGTCGGCCAGGGTTTCGGCGAGGTCCTGGGCATCGCGGAAGACACGAAGGCGCGCGGTCATGATGGAAGCTCCCCGATAAGTCTTGTTCGTTGGCGCAGACCATAATCCGCCCGCCCCGCATGTGCGCGCGCATCTGTGTAACGGTTGCGTAACAACGCCGGCCCCGGGAAAGCGCCGCGTTACCAAATTGTCCGCCCCGCGCATCATCGGCAGCGTACAGTGACCGCCAAGCGAACGACCGCCGGACGAACGTCCTTTTTGCGGCGGTCCAACAGCAACGCGTCACGGGAGGGAACCGACATGCGCGACCTGCATCCGTGTGCGAAGCCGGCCCGAAAGCCGGTGAGGCTCGCACCATGACCATGCAGACCCCATCTTACCGGCCGGCAGCCGGGGAAGACGCCGGCGCCGCTTCCGGCAGCGCCGCTCCGCCGCGGACGACCGGGCTGCGCGCCATGGCGCAGCGGCATCTGTCGAAGCTGGTGGTCGCCCCGTCCTTCGCGGCGATCCTGCTGTTCGTCTACGGCTTCATCGCCTGGACGGTCTATATCAGCTTCACCAATTCCAAGATGCTGCCGTCCTACGAACTGGTCGGCGCCGACGCCTTCGCCAAGCTGTGGCGGATCGAGCGCTGGTACGTCGCCATCGAGAATCTGCTGATCTTCGGCGGGCTGTTCATCGGCATCAGCCTGATCATCGGCATCCTGCTGGCGGTTCTGCTCGACCAGCGCATCCGCGGCGAAGGGGCGTTGCGCACCATCTATCTCTATCCGATGGCGCTCAGCTTCATCGTCACCGGCACCGCCTGGAAATGGATCCTGAACCCGTCCATCGGCATCCAGCAGTTCGTGCGCGACCTGGGATTCCCCGGCTTCACCTTCGACTGGATCGTCCAGCAGGACACCGCCGTCTACACGCTGGTGATCGCCGCGGTCTGGCAAAGCTCCGGCTTCGTCATGGCGCTGTTCCTGGCGGCGCTCCGCGGCGTCGATCAGGAGATCATCAAGGCGGCCTATCTCGACGGCGCCAGCCTGCCGCGCATCTATTGGGGAATCGTCCTGCCGTCGGTCCGGCCGGTGTTCATGAGCGCCTTCGTCATCCTCGCCCACCTCGCGGTCAAGAGCTACGACCTCGTGGTGGCGCTGACCGGCGGCGGTCCCGGCTATGCGTCCGACCTGCCGGCGACCTTCATGTACGAGATGACCTTCCGCCGCAACCAGATCGCCATCGGATCGGCCAGCGCGCTGATGATGCTGGCGACCGTCGTGGCGATCATCGTTCCCTACCTCTATTCCGAACTGAAGGGAGGCAAGCGTGTCTAGCCTGACCTCCGCCCTGCCGCCGGCGCAGGGCACCGGCGCCCGCATCGCCCGCTGGGGCCTGTACCTGATCCTCCTGCTGTTCGCGGCCTATTACCTGCTGCCGCTGCTGCTCATGATCACCACCTCCTTCAAGAGCCCGGAGGAAATCCGCACCGGGTCGCTGCTGTCGCTGCCGCGCGATTTCAGCCTGGATGCCTGGAGCTATGCCTGGAACCGCGCCTGCATCGGCGCCGATTGCCGCGGCATGGCGCCCTATTTCCTGAATTCCATCGTCATCGTCGTGCCGTCGGTCGTCATCTCCACCTTCTTCGGGGCGCTGAACGGCTATGCCCTGACCAAGTGGCGGTTCCGCGGCGCCAACATCGTGTTCGGCATGATTCTGTTCGGCAGCTTCCTGCCGTCGCAGGTGATCCTGCTGCCGATGGCGCAGACGCTGGGCTTCCTGGGGCTGGCGGGCAGCGCCGGCGGGCTGATCCTGGTGCATGTGGTGTACGGCCTCGCCTTCACCACGCTGTTCTTCCGCAACTACTATGTCAGCATCCCCGACGATCTGGTGAAGGCCGCGACCATCGACGGCGCCGGCTTCTTCCAGATCTTCACCAAGATCATGCTGCCGCTGTCGCTGCCGATCCTGGTGGTGACGATCATCTGGCAGTTCACCCAGATCTGGAACGACTTCCTGTACGGGGCGTCCTTCGCGGCGGGCGGCGCGCAGCCGGTGACGGTCGCGCTGAACAACCTCGTCAACACCACCACCGGCGTGAAGCAGTACAACGTCGACATGGCGGCGGCGATGATCGCCGGCCTGCCCACCCTCGTCGTCTATGTGCTTGCCGGGAAATACTTCATCCGCGGTCTGACCGCCGGCTCCGTCAAGGGGTGATCTTCCGATGGCGACTCTCAGCATCAACAACGTCCGCAAGCAGTATGGCAGCGTCGAGGTCCTGAAGGGCATCGACCTGGACCTGACGGACGGTGAATTCCTCGTCCTGCTCGGGCCCTCCGGCTGCGGGAAATCCACCCTGCTCAACATGATCGCCGGTCTGGAGACGATCAGCGCCGGCGAGATCCGCATCGACCAGCGCGTGGTCAACGAGGTCCATCCCAAGGACCGCGACATCGCCATGGTGTTCCAGTCCTACGCGCTTTATCCCAACATGACGGTGGCGCGGAACATCGGCTTCTCGCTGGAGATGCGCGGGCAGGCCAAGGCGGAGCGCGACGGCGCCATCCGCCGCGTCGCCCGGCTGTTGCAGATCGAGCATCTGCTGGACCGCAAGCCGGCGCAGCTGTCGGGCGGCCAGCGCCAGCGCGTCGCCATGGGCCGCGCCCTGGTCCGCGACCCCAAGGTGTTCCTGTTCGACGAGCCGCTGTCCAACCTGGACGCCAAGCTGCGCGTCGACATGCGCACCGAGATCAAGAAGCTGCACCAGCGGCTCGGCACCACCGTGGTCTATGTCACCCACGACCAGATCGAGGCGATGACGCTGGCCAGCCGCATCGCCATCATGAAGGAGGGCGTCGTCCAGCAGTTCGCCCCACCGCAGGAGGTCTATGAGCGCCCGGCCAACATGTACGTGGCGAGCTTCATCGGCTCCCCCACCATGAACTTCGTGCGCGGCACGCTGTCGGCCGAGGGCGACCGGCTGGGCGTCAGCGTCGGGCGCGAGCGCAGCGGCTTCCTGCCGCTGTTCCAGGCGCCGGAGCAGGCCGGTCACTGGCTGGGCCAGGAGGTGATCCTGGGCATCCGGCCGGAAGCCATCACCTGCTACGATCCCGCCATTGCAGCCGGCAACCCGGCGCTGGTGAAGGTGGCCTGCGGCGTCAATGTGCTGGAGCCGACCGGCGCCGACACCATCACCTATGTCGAGCTGAACGGCCACGAGGTGGTCGCCCGCATCAAGCCGAGCGACCGGGTGGCGGAGGGCGCGACCGCCGACTTCATGATCGACATGGCGAGAGCCAACCTGTTCGACCCGAAGACCGAACAGCGGATTTGAATGGTGATAATCCCCTCTCCCCGGGGGGGAGAGGGAGATTCTCCCAGCCACTAGATTTTTGCCCGACCAGCGTGATTTCCGGCGTCGCTGACGGTTAACAGGCCGGCCCATTTCGCCCGCAAGGCGGAGGGGCCGGCCGCGGGCTGCCGTCGGCCAGGACCCGTTCCGATTTGGGGAATGCGCTGATGAACTTCACCATCAATGGGCAAAGCGTCGAGGTCGAGGCGGATATCCGCAGTTCGCTGCTCGACCTCCTCCGCAACAGTTTGGGATTCACCGGGACCAAGAAAGGCTGCGATCAGGGTGCCTGCGGCGCCTGCACCGTGCTGGTCGACGGCGAACGCATCAACTCCTGTCTGGCGCTCGCGGTCCAGTACCAGGGCCGCAGCATCACCACCGTCGAAGGGCTGGGCAGCGACGGCGCCCTGCATCCGCTGCAGCAGGCCTTCGTCGAGCATGACGGCTTCCAGTGCGGGTATTGCACGCCTGGCCAGCTCTGTTCCGCCATCGGCATGGCGCGCGAGATCGAGCGCAACGTCCCGAGCGTCGTCACCGCCGACCTTACGGCAGCAAGCGTCACCGTCGACGAGCAGGAACTGCGCGAACGCATGAGCGGCAATCTCTGCCGCTGCGGCGCCTACAACGGGATCATAGAGGCCATCTCCGAAACGCTGGTCAAGACGCCGGAAACGACGCAGGAGAGGGCACGGGCATGAACCCCTTCACCTATGAACGGGCGTCCGACGCGTCGGCCGCCATCGAGTTGGCCAAGGGCAACGCCGCGGCGCGCTATCTCGGCGGCGGCACCAATCTGGTCGATCTGATGCGCGAGACGGTCGAACGGCCGGAGATGCTGGTCGACGTCACCGGCCTGCCGCGCGGGATCGAGCCCCGCGCCGACGGCGGCCTGCTGATCGGGGCGGCGGCGTCCAACACCGCGCTCGCCGCCGACAGCCATGTGCGTGCCCATTACCCGCTCCTCGCCCGCGCGATCCTCGCCGGGGCCAGCGCCCAAATCCGCAACATGGCGACGGTCGGCGGCAACATCCTGCAACGCACGCGCTGCCGCTATTTCTACGACAATGCTGCGGCCTGCAACAAACGGCAGCCGGGGGCCGGCTGCGACGCCCGCGACGGCTTCAACCGCTATCACGCCATCCTGGGCGCGTCGCCGGCCTGCGTCGCCACCCACCCGTCCGACATGTGCGTGGCGCTCGCCGCCCTCGACGCCACGGTGCATCTGGACGGTCCCTCGGGACCGCGCAGCATCGCGCTTGCCGAGCTGCACCGCCTGCCGGGCGACCGGCCGGACATCGAGACGGAGCTGAAGCCGGGCGAGCTGATCACCGCCGTAGAACTCCCGCCCCTGCCCTTCGCCCGCCGCTCGACCTACCGCAAGGTTCGCGACCGCGCGAGCTATGCCTTCGCGCTGGTCTCGGTCGCCGCCGCGATCGATCTCGACAATGACGGGACGGTGCGCGACGTGCGGCTGGCGCTCGGCGGCGTCGCCCACAAGCCGTGGCGGGCCTCGGCGGCCGAAGCTGCGCTGAAGGGCCGGCCGGCCAATGCGGAGAGCTTCCGCGCCGCCGCGGAGGCGGAGCTGGCCGCCGCGACCGGGCTTCGCGACAACGCCTTCAAGATCGAACTGGCGAAACGGACGATCGTCGCCGTCCTCGGCGAGCTGACGGGAGACGACGCATGAGCATGCAATCCGAGTCCGCAAACACCCGGCCCGGCCGCTGGCAGCCGGCGGTCACGCAGGATCCCCTCATTCAAAAGCATGGCGCACTGGGGCATGGGGCACTGGGCCAGCCGGTCTCGCGCATCGACGGGCCGCTGAAGGTTCGGGGCAAGGCCCGTTTCGCCGCCGAGTTTCCCTATGACGGCCTTTGCTACGCGGCACTCGCCTACAGCACCGTCGCGCGCGGGCGGATCACGGCGCTCGACACCGCGGCGGCCGAAGCGGCGCCCGGCGTCGTGCTGGTCATGACCCACCGCAACGCCCCCCGGATGAAGGCGCCGTCGCTGATGATGTCGTCGCCAACGGCCGCCGGGGCGAGCGACCTGCCGGTGATGCAGGATGACGAGATCCACTGGAACGGCCAGCCCATCGCCGTCGTTCTCGCCGAGACGCAGGAACAGGCCGACCATGCCGCCTCGCTGGTGAGGGCCGACTATGCGCCGTTGCCGGCCGTGACGTCCTTCGACGAGGCGAAGAAGACGCCGCGTCAACTGGACAACATCCTGGGTCAGCCGCCGGTGGTCGAGATCGGCGATGCCGAGGCCGCCCTGAAAGCCGCCGCGGTGCAGGTGGACGAAGTCTACCGGACGCCGCGCCACAACCACAATGCCATCGAGCTGCATGCGGCGACCGTCGCCTGGACCGGCGACGAGCTGAGGGTGCATGACGCCAGCCAGCTTCTCGACCTGACGGCGGGGCAACTGGCCGACATCTTCGGCCTGGAGCCGGAGAAGGTCCGCGTCTCCTCCCCCTTCGTCGGCGGCGGCTTCGGCGGCAAATGCCTGTGGGACCACCAGATCCTCGCCTGCGCCGCCGCGAAACTCGCCAACAGGCCGGTGCGCATCATGCTGTCGCGCGAAGACGTGTTCCGCATCGTCGGCGGCCGGACGCTGACGGAGCAGCGGATGGCGCTCGGCGCCAGCGCCGACGGCCGGCTGGATGCGCTGATCCACACCGGCATCGCGGCGATGACCACGCACAACTCCTGTCCGGAGCAATTCACCTTTCCAGCCCGCCACCTCTATGCCGCCAAGTCGATCCGGCTTGCCCAGGAGGTCGCCGACATGGACATGCTGGCGAACACCTTCATGCGGGCGCCCGGCGAATCCGTCGGCACCTTCGCGCTGGAATGCGCCATCGACGAGCTTGCCGACAAGCTCGGCCTCGACCCCATCGAGTTGCGGCGGCGCATCGAGCCGGAGACGGATCCGACCAGCGGCAAGCCCTTCTCCGCCCGCCACCTGATCGACGCCTATGAAAAGGGGGCCGAGAGGTTCGGCTGGGACCGCCGCAGCCCGACGCCACGCGGGCGGCGGGACGGCGAATGGTTGATCGGCATGGGCTGTGCGACGGCCACCTATCCGTACCACCGCTTCCCCGGCGGTGCGGCCCGGATCAGGCTGACGGCCGGCGGACAGGTCACCGTCTCGACCGCAGTCCACGACATGGGCATGGGCACGGCGACGGCGCAGGCCCAGCACATCGCCGCCCGGCTCGGCGTTCCGCTCGACCGTGTCACATTCGAGTATGGCGACACGACCCTGCCGCGCGGGGTGATCGCCGGCGGCTCGACCCAGACGGCCTCGATCGGCGGCGCCGTCATCGCCGCGACGGAGGTTTTCGTCGAGGAACTGTTGAAGCTTGCCGGCAACGATTCGCCGCTGGCCGGCCTGTCGCTGGCCGAGGTCGAAACGCGGGACGGCGGCATCGGCCACCGCGACGATGTTGCGCGCTTCGAAAGCTACGAGTCGATCCTGCGCCGGTCGGGACGCGACGAACTGGTCTGCGAGGCCGAAGCCCCGCCGCCGGCGGAGATGGAGGCCTTCTCGATGCACTCCTATGGCGCGCAGTTCTGCGAGGTCCGGGTCAGCGAGATCACCGGGGAGGTCCGCGTCTCGCGCTTCCTCGGCTCCTTCGACGCCGGCCGCATCCTCAACGCCAAGACGGCGACCAGCCAGTTCAAGGGCGGCATCATCATGGGGATCGGGCTGGCCCTGACCGAGGAAACCAACTTCGATCCGCGCAGCGGCCGCATCGTCAACGCCTCGCTGGCCGACTATCACGTGCCGGTGCAGATGGACGTTCCCACCATCGAGATCCTCTACACCGACATCCCCGACCCGCAGGCGCCGATGGGCGCCCGCGGCATCGGCGAGATCGGCATCACCGGGGTCGGTGCCGCCGTCGCCAACGCCGTCTACAACGCCACCGGCAAGCGCATCCGTGACCTGCCGATCACCCTCGACAAGCTGATGTGACGCTTCGCTTGGTTCGATCTGTGAATTGAATTCACAAGTGATATGGCGGGAGAAGCGGTTTCCCGACCGCCCTTCCCGCCATATGTCTGCATGCAACCGATTTGACGCGCCCAAGTAACCCGCTGCGGCGCCGAACAGGAAAGAGAGCAGGATGCAGACCGTGAAGGCGAATGGAGCCGAAATCCCCGCGCTGGGCTTCGGCGTGTTCCGCATGTCGGACGAGGAGGTCGAGCAGGTGGTTCCGGCCGCGCTCGAAGCCGGTTTCCGCCATTTCGACACCGCGCAGATCTACCGCAACGAGGCGGCGCTCGGCCGCGCCCTGCAAGCCGCAGGATCCCGCCGCGACGATCTGTTCCTGACCACAAAGGTCTGGGTCGACAAATACAGCCCCGAGCTGTTCGCCGCGTCGGTGGATGAGAGCCTGGAGAAGCTGAAGGTCGACCGGGTCGATCTGCTGCTGCTGCACTGGCCGGCCGATCAGGTCGCCATCGCCGACCAGATCGAGATGCTGAACGCGGTGCAGGCCGCCGGCAAGACCCGCTTCATCGGCGTCAGCAACCAGAACATCGCTCAACTGCGGGAGTCGGTGCAACGCAGCAAAGCCCCCATCGTCACCAACCAGATCGAGGTGCACCCCTATCTCGACCAGAGTGCGATGGCGGCGGCGGCCAGGGATCTCGGCGTGGCGATCACCGCCTATTACGCCATGGCCGACGGCAAGGTGCCGCGCGATCCGGAACTGCAGCGGATCGGCGCCAAGTACGGCAAGACGGCGGCGCAGGTGACGCTGCGCTGGCTGATCCAGCTGGGGCACATCGTGCTGTCGAAAACCGCCAAGCCGGAACGCGTGCCGGAGAATTTCGCGGTGTTCGACTTCGCGCTGGACGACGGCGACATGGCGGCGATTGCGAAGCTGGCGCGGCCGGATGGACGGATCGTGAGCCCGGCGGGGCTGGCGCCGGTTTGGGATCGGTGAACGAGCGCCCGCCGGGCGCCTAATCCCCTCTCCCCCCTGGGGAGAGGGTTAGGGTGAGGGGGTCGCGTGGCGGCCCGATCCCAAGAATCCACCTCATGCATCCCCCTCACCCCGACCCTCTCCCCGGGGGGGAGAGGGGGGATTATCACGGATCGCCGAACCTACCCTCACAACATCCGCGGCAGCGTTACCCTGACCCGCAACCCGCCGCTGGCGCGGTTGCTCAACTCGATGCGGCCCTGGTGCGCTTCGACGATCGACTTCACGATGGACAGGCCCAGCCCGCTGCCGCCGGTCTTGCGGTTGCGGGAGCCTTCCAGCCGGACGAAGGGCTTGAAGACGTTGGCGATCTCCGCCTCCGGGATGCCGGGACCCTCGTCGCAGACATCGACCACGATCTCGGCAGCGTCGGCATCGACGGAGACGGTGGCGCGCTCGCCGTACTTGATGGCGTTGTCGATCAGGTTGGCGAAGGCGCGGCGCAGGCTGGACGGGCGACCGGCGAGGCGGAGCTGGCGCGCCTGCTCGAACCGGTCGCTGCGCTCCACCCCGCCGCCGAAGATGGTGCGGACGGCGGCGAACTGCAGCGGCGGCGGCTCGTGGTAGGTCACCGGCGCGCCGGTGTCGGCGTAATCGTCGCACAGGCTCTGCAGCAGGCTGGCGAAGGCGACCACCTCCACCTCTTCGCGCAGCACGTCGTCGCCGAGGAACTCCAGCGTCGCGGTCACCATCGCCGCCATCTCGTCGATGTCGGCCATCATCTTGGCGCGCAGCGCGTCGTCGTCGACATACTCGGCGCGCAGCCGCAGCCGCGTCGCCGGGGTGCGCAGATCGTGGCTGATCGCCGCCAGCAGATGGGTGCGACCCTCCATCAGGTCGCGCAGCGCGTTGCGTGCCTGGTTGAAGGCGCGGGCGAGCGAGGCGACCTCCTCCGGCCCGTCTTCCGGCAGCGGGCGGGGGTGGAGGCGGTCGTGCGGGCGGGTCGCCTGCTCCGCCAGCGCCTCCAGCGGGCGGACCAGCCGGCCGGGCAGCCAGAGCAGCAGTCCCAGCGCCAGACCGAAGGCGGCCAGCCCGGCCAGCACCATCTCGAACGGCGTGCTGCGCGGCCGCCAGAAGCGCGGGCTGGCGAACTCCAGCCAGCCGCCGCCGGCAAGCTGGACATAGACGCGGGCGTCGCGCAACTGGGCCGCCGTGTCCTCCGCCACCAGGGACAAGGATTCCGCCAGCGTCTGGGCACGGGCGGGCTGGAGCGGCAGCAGGGCGCGCTGGGCGGCGACGAACACCGGGCGCGGCGCGTCGACAACGCCGTCCAGCACCCAGCCGGCGGGAACGGTCGGGGTGCCGGGCGCCTGCCAGGACACCGACAGGTCGGGCAAACCGCTCAGCGCCAGCGCCGGCCCGGCGGCGACCCCGTCCAGCACAGCGCGGTCGGCCGCCTCCACCGCCGCCGCCATCGCCGGTCCCAGCCGGTGGGCAGTCAGCAGCTCCCGCGCGCGGTCGTCCACCAGCCGCATGCCGATCAGCGCCCCGCCATGGGTCAGCGCCAGAAGCGCCACCATCGCCGCCAGGATGCGGTGACGCAGCCGGGCGGGGCGCAGACGGGCCGGCAACAGACGCTCAAGCGCCACGGCCGGTCCCGGAACTGGTCCCGGAAGAGACGGACTCGCCCTGGTCCATCACCGTCGCGGTGAACTGGTAGCCGATGCCGCGCACCGTCTTGATCAGCGCCGAGCCGCCCGGCCCTTCCTCCAGCTTGCGGCGCAGGCGGCTGATCTGGATGTCGATGCTGCGGTCGAAGGGAATCGAGGTGTCGCCGCGGTGCTTCTCCAGCAGTTCGGTGCGCTCCACCACCTGCGGCGCGCGTTCCAGCAGCGTGCCGAGCAGGGCATATTCACCCTGGCTGAGATGCACCACCACCCGGTCGGGCGTGCGCAGCTCCCGCCGCCCCTGGTCGAGCGACCAACCGGCGAAGCCCAGCACGCGCGGCCGTTCGCGCACCGGCTCCGGCCCGCCGCAGCGGCGCAGGATCGCGCGGATGCGGGCCAGCAGTTCGCGGGCGCTGAAGGGCTTCACCAGATAATCGTCGGCGCCGACCTCCAGCCCGACGATGCGGTCGACCTCGCTGCCCATGGCGGTCAGCATGATGACGGGGGTTTCCGACTTGGCGCGCAAGGATCGGCACAGGCTGGTCCCGTCCTCCCCCGGCAGCATCACGTCCAGCACGATGAGATCGACCGGCCATTGCGCCAGCACCCGCGCCATCTCGCGCCCATCGCCGGCGGTGGAGACGCGGAATCCGCTCTTCACCAGGAAATCATGCAGCATGTCCCGGATCTCGGGATCATCGTCCACGACCAGGAGATGGCGCGCGCGCTCCATGGTTTTCCTTCCCTATTCCGTATGGAAGTTTCTTCTTGGTTGGCGCCGAGTGTAGCCTCCCCGGCCGGTCCGGGTACAGTGCGCCGCCGGGGCCGGTTTGTAACGGTTGCGTAACAGCGGCGGCACCGTGAAAAGGCGTTGTTACCAAATAATCCGGGCGCCGAATTGCCTGCGGGATAGAGTTCCTCCAGCGGCCGGAGGGCCTGGGGCCTGGGCCAACGGCAAGACCGAACGAAGAAGGGAACAGGGGGAAATGTCCAAGATGCCGTCTCTCAGCACATCCATCCTCGGCATGACCGCGATCGCGACCGTGATGGCCGGCGCCCTGCTGGCCGCTCCGGCCCGGGCCGAGCCGAAGGTGGAGGTGCTGCATTACTGGACCTCCGGCGGCGAATCGAAGGCGGCGGGCGCGCTGCGCCAGGACTTCGAAGCGGCGGGCGGCAAGTGGATCGACGCGCCGGTCGCGGGCGGCGGCGGCGACGCGGCCAGCACCGTCCTGCGCTCCCGCGTGCTGGCCGGCGATCCGCCGAACGCGGTGCAGTTGAAGGGCCCGAACATCAAGGAATGGGCGGCGCAGGGCAAGCTGGCGACGCTGGACGACGTCGCCAAGGCGGAGAACTGGGACGCCGTCCTGCCGCCGCAGATCCGCGACGTGGTGACCTACAAGGGCCATTACTACGCCGTTCCCGTGAACATCCACCGTGTCAACTGGATGTGGGTCAACCCGCAGGCGATGAAAAAGGCCGGCGTCGAGATCCCCAAGACCTGGGACGAGTTCAACGCCGCCGCCGAGAAGCTGAAGGCCGCCGGCATCATCCCGCTCGCCCATGGCGGCCAGCCCTGGCAGGAAGGCGCACTGTTCGAGGATGTCGTCCTCGGCCTCGGCGGTCCCGACTTCTACCGCAAGGCACTGGTGGAGTTGGATGCCAAGGCGTTGACCAGCGACACGATGGTCAAGGTGTTCGACCAGATGCGCAAGCTGCGCGGCTATGTCGACGACGGCTTCCCCGGCCGCGAATGGAACCTCGCCGCCGGTCTGCTGATGAACGGGCAGGCCGCCATGCAGATCATGGGCGATTGGGAAAAGGGCGAGCTGACCGCCGCCGGCAAGGTGCCGGGCAAGGATTTCGTCTGCGCCCATGTGCCGGGCAAGTCGGGCTACATCGTCAATTCCGACAGCTTCGTCATGTTCAGCTCGTCCGATCCCGACCGCGCCGCCGGTCAGAAGCTGCTGGCCAAGCTGATCCTGGGCAAGAAGTTCCAGGAGACCTTCAACGTGCTGAAGGGCTCGATCCCTGCCCGCCAGGACATGGCGCGCGACAGTTTCGACGAATGCGCGGTGAAGTCGATGGACGATCTGAAGGCCGCCATCGACAGCAACAGCGCCGTGCCCTCGATGGCGCACGAGATGGCGGTGCCCGGCGCCGTGCGCGGTGCCTTCCTGGACGTCGTCACCGCCCACTTCAACTCCACCATGTCCTCGCAGGATGCAGTGAAACGTTTGGCCGAGGCGGTCGATCTGGCGAAGTAAGTCTCCTTTTCCCTGTGGTGTCGTCTCTCCTTCTCTGGTGTTGCGCGTGACCTTGAAGCCCCCCTTCCACCATGGGAGAGGGGCTTTCTTCTTTCGCCCCGCGAATCACGGGAGTACCGCGGTTCCGGCGGAGCGACAGGATGGCGCCGGGCAGCCGAAAGTTCGCCGCGGCAACCCGGCAGGCAATCCGGCTGTCTCCGATGGGATTTGGATGGGTCCGACATGCCGGACATTTGCCGCCGACCAGCGGCCCGCTTCCCCCGATCGCGCGGAAGCGAAAGACGCCGGCGCGCACGCAAGGCGAATGACCGCCGTCCGACAGGCAATCCCGGCATCAGCGCAGGAGCAATCTCTCTAGAATCTCTTTAGAAATTTATCGGTTCCGCCGACTTCCGCTAACGTGTTCACCGGCCTTCCCGTCGGGAACATCATTGGTGGGCGAAATGCGGATGCCGTTTCAAAAACAAATACCGCCTGCAGACGCCCCTTCACCCGGCGGATCCGGTAACGGATCAATCAAGATCCTTGACCGTCTTGGACTGACGACAACCCTGTGCCTGTTGTCGTTTTCGGTGTTGAGCTACTTCCTTGCCGCATCGAATACCCATTATGGGGAAGTCGGCTTACCCAATCAGGGGGCGTTCTTCGACCGCCTGGCCGCCTCCGTCGCCGACCTGCCCATCCCGCTGGCCCACGCGTTGACCGCCGGCAACGTCTTCACCCATGACGGTCTGTATTTCCTGGCCTATTGCCTGCCCCTCGCCCTTCCGGTCGCCTTAGCCGCATGGCTGTTCCGCTGGCTGTCCGACGTCGACGGGCCGATTCCGAAGGCCGTGATGGACCGGCTTTTCCTGTGGCCGGTCGTCTTCACCGCCGTCAGCATCCCCTCCTTCCCGGTGATGACCCAGGACATCTGGTTTTCCGCGCTGTGGGGCGAGGAGATCGTCCGGGGGCAGAACCCCTATTATGTCTCTTTCACGCCGGAGCAGGCCGCAGCCTTCCCGTTCGACGAGGTGCCGGCGATGATGACCTACGGCCCCCTGTGGGCGGTGGTCTCGGCCGGCGTCATGGCGCTGAGCGGCGGGAATGTCTGGGTGACCGGACTTCTGTTCAAGCTGCTGCTGGCGGGGGCCTGGATCGGCGGGCTCGCCATCATCCGGCATATCGGCCGGACCCATGACGAGGCGACCGCCGCCGCCGGGCTCGTCGCCTTCGGCTGGCTGCCCATCGGCCACATCTATTCGGCCGGCGAGGCGCACAACGACATGGCGATGGTCGTCCTGATGATGCTGTGGCTGATGCGCCTTTCCGCCGGCGACCGCGCCGGCCCGCTGGCGCTGGCGGCCTCGGCCGCCTGCAAATACACCAGCGCCGCCCTGGTGTCCGTCGATCTGCTCTACCGGCTCGGCAGATCCAGAAACATGGATTTCAAGGGCAGGCTCACCGCCTACCTCCTGCGCGGGATCCCCGCCGCCGCCTTCTTCCTGGCCGTCCTGTTCCTTTTCTACCGCTCGCCCGCCTTCTTCGACGCCGTCCGCGGCATGTCCGGATGGCAGTGGCTGCAGCCGGTGGACGTCGTCCGGGTGGCGGAGCGGCTGCTGGGCATCGACATGGCCCCCCTGCGCTGGCTGGTGCGCGGGGCCTTCGCCGGCTTCGCCCTGTGGACTCTGGCCGCGCTGTACCGGCGGCCGACCGCGGAGAATGCCTGGAAGGCCGCCACCGCGGTGATGGCGGCGGTGGTGTTCGGCCTGTCGACCCATCTGTGGCCCTGGTTCATGCTGTGGCCGCTGGCACTGGCCGCGCTCGTGCCGTCCTGGTGGTTCTCGCGCTGGATCTTCGGGGTCGCGGCCTTGGCCCCCTTCGCGGTCGTCCCCTTCTGGCGCTACGAAGACGGATTCGATCCCTTCTACACCAAGACGCTGACCGCCCTGCCGCTCTATGCGGGCGCGACCCTCTTCATGGTCTGGATGCTTGGCCGCAAGGAACGGGCGGCGGTCGCCGCATGGGCGGCGTCGCTGCCGGGACGCCTGCGCATCGCCCGGGCCCACCGGTCATGAGGAGCCAGTCGTGACGGAGCGCCAGATGCCAGCCAGCCCGACCGAAACCCTCCTCGCCACGACAGGCCGGAGCACGGCTCCGCCCTTGTTCGGGAGTGACCCTATGCTGATGCCGACCCCGCAGCCGGCCCGGGACAGAAGCCTGGACGTCATCCGCGTCACCGCCCTCGTCTTCATGGTGGCGGCCCATTGGGGCCGCACGATCCCGGACGCCTACCCCCTCGTCAACATCCTGCAGTTCGTATTCGAACTGGCGCCGGTGATGTTCTTCTTCGCCTTCGGAATGACGCTCGATCATTTCCTGAGAAAGCCGCTGGCCCGGCGGATCGAAGGCCATCTGAAGCTGTTCATCCTGGCGGCAATCCACGGCCTGTATCAGGAGAAGAACCCGTTCACCAGCGACTTCTTCATGTTCCTCTTCGCCGCCCGCCTTCTGTTCGACATCCACGCCAGCGTCGGCACCGCCAACCGGGTGTTCATCGCCCTCTTTCTTCTTTCGCTGTGCGGCGCCTGGGTCGTCCTTCCGCTCCCCTACGTCTACGACCTGTTCGCGTCGCCCTTTCCGGGCTGGTTCCCGGTCTTTCCCTGGATCCTCTTCGTCGTCGCCGGGCGGATGTTCGCCCATCACCGGCAATCCGCCCGCACCGCCGCCGTCGCCCTGCTGGGGCTGTCGGTGGCGCTGTTCGACATCGTGATCCTCGGGCACGGAGTGTCGAAATGGCCGCTGTCGCCCGACTACGCCCTGCTGTTCGGCAGTGCGACCGCGCTGGCGTTCCTCGCCCTCGACCGCATCCGCTGGCCGGCCTTCCTGTCCTGGCGGACCGTGGACCTGCTGTCCGGCAATCTGCTGCTGGCGACCGCGCTGCATTACATCGCCGTCGCCGCGGTGAGGTCGGCGCATGGCGCGCTGTCTCCGGTCCTCGCCGGATCGGTTCCCCCCGCCTATCTGCCGGCGGCGATCACCCTGGAATATGTCCTGCTGGCCGGGATCGCCTTTCTCATCCTGATCGTGCTGGTCCGCGCGACCCTGGCGGTGGGAGCCTGGCTGGACGGACGCGGCATCCTCGGCATCGCCGACACCCTGTTGCCGACCATCGCGGTGACCGGCATCGTCCTCTATGCCGCCATGCTCCACCTCAACAACGACCTGCGCGACGCCGGGCTGCCCTTCCTCTGCGCCGTGGCCTTCCTGATCGTCTACAAACGAGGCATAGGAGGGCGGGCATAGGAGGACACCGGCGTCGCGACGGCCATCAGTTCGGCGTGATCGCCACCTTCAGCACGCCATCGCGCTGGTGGCCGAACAGCTCATAGGCAGCCTCGATCCGGTCGAGCGTGAAGCGGTGGGTGACCAGCGGCTTCAGGTCGACGCGGCCGGAGGCGACGACGCCCATCAGCCGGCGCATCCGCTCCTTGCCGCCGGGGCAGAGCGAGGTGACGATTGTGTGGTCGCCCAGCCCTGCCGCGAACGGCCCCAGCGGCAGGCGCAGGTCGCCGGAATAGACGCCCAGGCTGGACAGCGTGCCGCCCGGCCGCAGGACGCGCAGCGCCGCCTCGAAGGTCGCCTGGGTGCCCAGCGCCTCGATGGCGACGTCCACGCCGCGGCCGTCGGTGAGGCGCATGATCTCCTCCACCGGGTCGACCTCGCGGAAGTTGACCACGTGATCGGCGCCCATGCGTCGCGCCATCTCCAGCCGTGCCGGCACCGTGTCGACACCGATGATGGTGGTGGCGCCCTTCAGCTTGGCCCCGGCGGTGGCGCAGAGGCCGATGGGACCTTGCGCGAACACCGCCACCGTGTCGCCGATGCGGATGTTGCCGCGCTCCGCCCCGGCGAAGCCGGTGGACATGATGTCGGGGCACATCAGCACCTCCTCGTCCGTCAGCGCGTCGGGGACGGGGGCGAGGTTGGTCATCGCGTCGGGCACCAGCAGATATTCGGCTTGGGAGCCGTCGATGCTGTTGCCGAACCGCCAGCCGCCAAGCGGCTTCCAGCCATGCCTGGTGCCGGCGCCGTCCTGGGAATGGCAGCCGCACAGGCAGGCGTTGCTGTGGCCGCTGGGGGTGATGGCCCCGGCGATCACCCGCTGCCCCTCTTGGTAGCCGGTGACGGCGGAGCCCAGCTTCTCGATGATGCCGACCGGCTCGTGGCCGATGGTCAGGCCGCGGGCGACGGGATACTCGCCCTTCAGGATGTGGATGTCGGTGCCGCAGATCGTCGTCGTGGTGATGCGGATCAGCGCGTCAAGCGGTCCGACATCGCGAATCGGTTTGTCGTCCAGCACGATGCGGCCCGGTTCGACGAACACCGCCGCTTTCATCATGACCATGGCGTCCTCCCCCTGGATGGTGGCCGCCGGTCCCGGAGCTGCGTCGCGCAAACATCGCAAACGGCCCGCGGCCGGCGTTGTGCTTCACGCCGTCCAGTCTGGCACGGCGGGGAGGGGCCGGCGTTGATGCAGATTAAATGATGGGCTGGTCAGGGGCAGCGCCGTGACGCCGATTCGCCCCACCCCACGACCACGCGGCACTGGCCGGGAATGCAATGGAATGACTGCCGTGGACTATCGATGAATTTCGGCCAAAGGTTGTTATGCCGGGCGATATGATCTTCTATACGGATGTATTTTCTGATCATTTTCTAATTTTTATCGATGACCATTCGAAGAAACACTCCTATACGAGAGCCGTCCACTTCTTAAGACAAGAGGCCATTCAATGAAGTCGTTTGCACTCTCCACCATATTCTCGATCGCCGCCCTGCTGTCCGCCGGCGTGGCCAACGCGCAGCAGAAGCCCGTTGTTCTGTCGGCCCTGCCGTCGCAGAACTTCGCCTTCTGTCTGAGCAGCGATGCAACCGTTGTCATTTCCACTACGCTGCAGAACGAAGTCGGCGTCGTCATCACCAATGTCGGCAACAGCCAGACCAATACGTCCGGCACCGTGGTCGTCGCAGCCAACAATTTCTATGGCAACGGTGCCGGCGGCGAGTGGACGTCCGGAATGGGGGCGTCCACCCTCTCCGGTGGCTCCTGCTACAACGTTGGCATGATGAGCAAGACCACCTCGCCGAACGGCAGCAATCCCTGGACCTGTGGCCAGACGAGCGGTACCCCCAGCCTTACCGGCGCCACGATGTCGGGGCTGGTCACGACGACGACGCAGGTCATGTCGGTCGCAGCGGGTTATGTGGTGGCCAACGTCGCCTCGACGCTCAACAACGCGCCGAACGTGAACTGCCCGTACTGATCGATATTGCCGATCCGAACGGCGCTTGCCGGTCGGACGGATCCGGAACGGCCGCCCACCTTCCCGGTGGGCGGCCGTTTCCGTCGGTCATGTGCCGACGGCCCCAAACGCCTCAAGGATCCAATGAGCCGCCGGGCGACGGGAGTGTCTTGACGCCCGCCCGCGCCTGACTAAATTTTGCCCGCGCCGGGGTGCCTCACCCACAGGATCCCGGCGCACCCGAAGACCGTGTCCTGCATGTTGCTCTGCGGAGGATGTGTGCGATGCCGACGACAAGACTCTTGCGCCCCCCACCCCACCCGGTCCGGCCGGAGTGGGCGCCCGCCTGAGACAACGACCAAACCCGGCCGGCAAGACTTCCAGAATTTCCAAGAAGAACGGATCACCTGTGTCTGCGAAAGCAGACACGGGCACTTGGCACTGAAAGTTAATTTGACAATATTCCCGATTTTCTTCTTCAAAAATCCTCTTGACGGCAAAAACAGCCTGAGTAAATTTCCCAACCGAAAGCACGGCCCATTCGGGCGTGCTTGGGAAAGACAGACATTCGCTTAAGACCAAGGAGTGTCACACCATGAAGTTCAAACCGCTTCACGACCGCGTTCTGGTCCGCCGCGTCGAATCCGACACCCGGACGAAGGGCGGCATCATCATCCCCGACACCGCCAAGGAAAAGCCGCAGGAGGGCGAGGTCATCGCCGTCGGCGCGGGCGCGCGGGACGAGGCCGGCAAGCTGATCGCCCTCGACGTGAAGCCCGGCGACCGCGTGCTGTTCGGCAAATGGTCCGGCACCGAGGTGAAGATCGACGGCGAGGATCTCCTGATCATGAAGGAGAGCGACATCCTCGGCGTGATCGAGGCTGCCGCCGAACCCGCCAAGAAGGCCGCTTGATAGGGGAGGAACAGGACCATGGCTGCGAAGGACGTGAAGTTCGGCTCCACCGCCCGCGACAAGATGCTGCGCGGCGTGGACATCCTGGCCGACGCCGTGAAGGTCACGCTGGGGCCGAAGGGCCGCAATGTGGTGATCGAGAAGTCGTTCGGCGCCCCGCGCATCACCAAGGACGGCGTGTCGGTCGCCAAGGAAATCGAGCTGGCCGACAAGTTCGAGAACATGGGCGCGCAGATGCTGCGCGAGGTGGCGTCGAAGACCGCCGACCTGGCCGGTGACGGCACCACCACCGCCACCGTGCTGGCCCAGGCCATCGTGCGCGAGGGCGCCAAGTCGGTGGCCGCCGGCATCAACCCGATGGACCTGAAGCGCGGCATCGACATGGCGGTCGACGCCGTGGTGACGGAGCTGAAGGCCCGCTCCAAGAAGGTGACCACCAACGAGGAGATCGCCCAGGTCGGCACCATCTCCGCCAACGGCGACCGCGAGATCGGCGACATGCTGGCCCGCGCGATGGAGAAGGTCGGCAATGAGGGCGTCATCACGGTCGAGGAGGCCAAGAGCCTGGAGACCGAGCTGGACGTGGTCGAGGGCATGCAGTTCGATCGCGGCTACACCTCGCCCTACTTCGTCACCAATGCCGACAAGATGCAGGTGGAACTGGATGATCCGTACATCCTGATCCACGACAAGAAGCTGTCCGGCATCCAGGCCATCATCCCGGTGCTGGAGAAGGTGGTGCAGTCGGGCAAGCCGCTGCTGATCATCGCCGAGGAGGTGGAGGGCGAGGCGCTGGCGACCCTGGTGGTCAACCGCCTGCGCGGCGGCCTGAAGGTCGCGGCGGTGAAGGCCCCCGGCTTCGGCGACCGCCGCAAGGCCATGCTGGAGGACATCGCCATCCTCACCGGCGGCCAGGTCGTCAGCGAGGAGCTTGGCATCAAGCTGGACAGCGTCACCATCGATATGCTGGGCCGCGCCGGCAAGGTGGTCATCACCAAGGACAACACGACCATCGTCAACGGCGTCGGGTCGAAGGACGACATCAAGGCCCGCTGCACCCAGATCCGTCAGCAGATCGAGGAGACGACCTCCGACTACGACCGCGAGAAGCTGCAGGAGCGGCTGGCCAAGCTGGCCGGCGGCGTCGCGGTGATCCGCGTCGGGGGCGCCACCGAGGTCGAGGTGAAGGAGCGCAAGGACCGCGTCGACGACGCCATGCACGCCACCCGCGCGGCGGTGGAGGAAGGCATCCTGCCCGGCGGCGGCGTTGCGCTGGCCCGTGCGGTCGCGGTGCTGGAGAGCGTCAAGCCGGCCAACGACGACCAGCGCGTCGGCATCGAGATCGTGCGCCGGGCGCTGACCGCCCCGGTGCGCCAGATCGCCACCAACGCCGGCGTCGACGGCTCGATCATCGTCGGCAAGCTGAACGACAGCAAGGACTACAGCGTCGGCTATGACGCGGCCAAGGGCGAGTGGTGCGATCTGGTGAAGGCCGGCATCATCGACCCGGCCAAGGTGGTGCGCACCGCGCTGCAGGATGCGGCCTCCGTCGCCGGCCTGCTGATCACCACCGAGGCGATGGTCGCCCAGCTGCCGGAGAAGAAGCCCGCCATGCCCGCCCCCGGCGCCGACATGGACTTCTGATCCGGACGGCCCTCGGTCGCTATTGGCCTGGACGTTCCCTGGATGGGGTCGCGCCGCACTGGCGCGGCCCCTCGTTTCATGCGGCGGGTCATGCCGCGGCGGGCCTGTCGTCCGGCAGCGCCTCCCGGCAGCAGGGAAAGCGCAGTGTGACCTTCAGTCCATGCTCCGGCAGTCCATGCTCCGGCCGGGGTTCGATGTCGAGGTTGCCGCGCAGTTGCAGGGCGAGCTGCCGCATGATCCGGCCGCCCAGCCCGGTCCCCTGCGGCCGGTCCGACAGGATGCCCACGCCGTCGTCGCAGACGCGCAGCACGCACTCCCCCTCCTCCTTGCGGAAGGTCAGGTCGATGCGGCCGGATCGGCCGTCGGGAAAGGCGTATTTCAGCGCGTTGGTGATCAGCTCGTTGGCGATGGTGCCGACCGCCACGGCGACACCCATGTCGAGGTCGACGTCGTCCACCTCCGCGCTGACCGCAACCGGCCGGACCCCGACGACGCCGAGCTGGATGTCCTCCACCAGGCTTTCCAGGAAGTCCCTGGAACCGACGATGTTGACGCCCTCCACCCGGCGCAGGCGGACATAGACGCGCGACAGCACGCCGATCCGCTCGATGGTGCCGTTGACAATGTCCTGCCCGGTCCCCGACCGGTGGGCGGCAAGCGTCAGCTGGGCACAGATCTGTTGCAGGTCGTTGCGGATCCGGTGGTGGATCTCGTGCAGCATCAGATCCTTTTCCGCGTTGACGGCGGACAGCTGGTCCCAGGACAGGCGCAACTGCTCGTTCGTCCGGCGCAGGGCGTTGGCTCCGCCGGCGATCCCGAAGCCAAGGGCCATGTAGATGAGGAAGGCCAGCCGGTCGCCCGGTTCGGCGATCCAAAGCGCCCACTCCGGCTTCATGAAGAACCAGGCGGAGCACAGCCCCGACAGCACCACCGCCAGATACCCCGCCCCGCGGTCGAACAGCAGCGAGATGACGAGGATGGTCGGGAGGAAGACCAGGAACGGGTATTTGAACAGCAGCGGGTCCAGCGCGTAGCGCACCAGCGCCGTCAGCCCGACCAGCAGCAGCGTGATCCCATACTGTGCCCAGGCCGCGTGAGGCAAGCTGGACCTCAGCCGGCGCAAGATGCTTTCCATATCCCGTGCCCTGCTCCCCGCGTCACACCCATGGCGCAACGGAAGGGATAACAGCGGGGATCCGGATTCGGATTACCTGGGTATGCGCATAATGATGTGACGAATTTCGTCGATGCCCCTTCCGCGCGCGGCGGTATCGGAGTCTTTCGGAGTGGCCGGCCTTGGCCGCAGGTTCGGCACCCCCACCTTGAAGGCCAGCCAATAGATACCGGAGGATCGTGATGCGCAGCGCCCTGACCCTGTCGGCCACATCCCTTCTTGTCGCCGGCCTTTTCGCCACCGGCCCTGCCCTGGCGCAGGCGGTCAGGACCGTTCCGACCAGCGCCGGGCCGGTGGAGGTCAGCCGCTTCGCCGACGGGCTGGAGCGGCCCTGGGGCATCGATTTCCTGCCGGACGGCCGGGCGCTGGTGACGGAGAAGCCGGGGCGGCTGCGGATCATGGCACGCGACGGGTCGCTTTCCCCGCCACTGGCCGGCACGCCGAAGGTCTTCAACCAGGGCCAGGGCGGGCTGATGGACGTGGCGGCCGATCCGGATTTCGCCCGCAACAGGACGGTCTACCTCGCCTATGCCGAGCCCGGAGAAGGCAACGGGGGTGGGGGCACCGCCGGGACGGCACTGGGGCGCGGCACGCTGGGAGAGCGCGGGATCGAGGATTTCCAGGTCATCTTCCGCCAGTCGCCCAAGGTGGACGGCGGCAACCATTTCGGCACCCGCATCGCCTTCGCCTCCGACGGCCACATCTTCCTGACGCTGGGCGAACGGTTCAAGTTCGATCCGGCGCAGAAGCGCGACAATACGCTGGGCAAGGTGGTCCGGTTGAACCGCGACGGCTCGCTGCCGAAGGACAACCCCTTCGCCGGCGAAGGCCGGACGGCCGGCGCCATCTGGTCCTACGGCCACCGCAACGTCGAGGCGGCGGCCATCGACCCGCGCAGCGGCGCTCTGTGGATCGGCGAAATGGGGCCGCTGGGCGGCGACGAGCTGAACCGGCCGGAAGCCGGCCGGAACTACGGCTGGCCGGTGGTCAGCTGGGGCAAGCATTACGACGGCCGCGACATCCCCGACCCGCCGACCCGCAAGGAGTTCGCCGACGCGGCGGTGCACTGGACGCCGGTGATCTCGCCCTCCGGCATGGTGTTCTACACCGGCGGACTGTTCCGCGACTGGCAGGGCAGCGCCCTGCTCGGCGGCCTCAGCGCAAAGGGGCTGGTGCGCGTCGCCATCGACGGGGCCAGTGCGAAGGAGGTGGAGCGCATTCCGCTCGACGCGCGCATCCGCGATGTGGCACAGGGACCGGACGGCGCCCTCTATGTCATCACCGATGCCGCCGACGGCGCGGTCCTGAGGTTGGCGCCGGCGAAATGACCGCCTGAAGATGGGCCGAAAGATGGGGCAGATGAGGATCAGAGACTACCGGCCGTCGGACGCCCCGGTTCTGGCGGAGATCTATGTCCGCTCCGTCCGCGGCATCGGCCCGCGCTTCTACAGCCCGGAGCAGGTGGCGGCCTGGGCCGCGCTGGCGCCGACGGTGGAGCGGGTGCGGGAAGCCTATGGCGACGGCCGCGTCGCCCTGGTCGTGGTGGACGAGGCCGACCGGCCGGTGGCCTTCAGCGACGTCGAATCGGACGGCCACATCAACTTCCTCTACTGCGCGCCGGAAGCCGCCGGCCGCGGCGTGATGTCGGCATTGGTCGACAGGCTGGAGGCGCGCGCCCGCGCAATCGGCCATCCCCGCCTGCATGTGGAGGCGAGCGAGGCCGCCCGCCCCTTCTTCCTGCGTCGCGGCTTCGCGATGCTGGAGCGCCGCGAGTTGCGGATCGGCGACGTGCCGATCCACAACTATGCGATGGAGAAGTGGCTGGCGCCGCGATAGGCGGCGCATCAGGCCGGTGTCAATCGGCCATCAGGCCGGCGTCAATACCAGGGCGCCGCTGGTGCCGCGCCCTTCCAGCGCGCGATGGGCCTCGGCGGCGGAGTCCAGCGGCAGGCAGGTCACCGGGCCGGCGCTCAGGCCATTGGCGACACGCGACAGCACCTCTTCGGCGGCGACGCGGTAGGCGGCGAGGTCGGACATGTAGCCGAACACGCTGGGCCGGGCGAGGCAGAGCGAGCGGCGCGGCCCAAGTTCGGACAGCTCGATGGGAGAGACCGGGCCGCCGGCCTGACCGACGCTGGCCACCGTGCCGAACAGCCGCACGGCGTCGAAGGTCCGGCGCAGCGTGTCGCCGCCGATGCCGTCCACCGCGACGTCGACGCCGCGCCCGCCGGTCAGGTCGCGCACCGCGATGACGAAATCTTCCTCCTGATAAAGAATGGCGTGGTCGAGCCCGTGGGCGCGGGCGATCTCCGCCTTGGCGGCGCTGCCGACGGTACCGATCACGGTGGCGCCCAGGCTCTTCGCCCATTGGGTCAGCAGCAGGCCGAGCCCGCCGGCGGCGGCATGCACCAGGATCGTGCTGCCGGGCCCCACCGGACAGACGCGGTTGAGCAGCATGTGGACGGTGATCCCGCGCAGCATCAGCGAGGCGGCGGTCACCGGCTCCACCCCGTCGGGCAGGCGCACGGCGCGGTCGGCGGCCAGCAGGCGCGCCTCGGCATAGCCGCCGGCCGGCAGCCCGGCCCAGGCGACGCGGTCGCCGACGGCGAGCCCGTCCACGCCCGGCCCGATCGCCTCCACCACGCCCGCGCCCTCGACGCCGAGCGTGGCGGGATATGAGGGCAGCGGGTACAGGCCGGTGCGGTGATAGATGTCGACGAAATTGACCCCGGCGGCCTCATGGCGCAGGCGGATTTCCCCGGCGCCGGGGGCAGGCAGGTCGACAAGGGCGTGCGTCAGCACCTCGGCGCCGCCCGGCGCGGTCATCTGAATGGAGCGGATCATAGCGGCTGTCTCCGTCGGTCGTTGCGATGGAGCGGAGGTTAATCTGTGGCGCATCGCGCAGAAATTCGGCATAACTGCGCATTGTCTGAGTGTTTTTGCGCAGATAGGGCATAAGCAATGAATTGGGATGACCTGCGCGTCTTCCTGGCGCTGGCGGACAGCGGCAGCCTGTCGGCGACGGCGCGGCGGCTGGGGGTGGACCATTCCACCGTCGCCCGCCGGGTGGCGGCGCTGGAAGCCGATCTGGGCGTGCGCCTGTTCGACCGGCTGCCGCGCGGCTACGCCCCGACGGCGGAGGGAGAGGAGTTCGCGGCGCTTGCCCGCCGGGTGGAGGACGGCGTGCTGGCGGTGGAACGCCATGCCCGCGGCCAGCCCGGCGAGCCGGCCGGCACGGTGCGCCTGTCGGCCCCGCCGGCCTTCGCCAGCCATTTCCTCGCCCCGCGATTGGCCGGGCTGCGGCGGACCCTGCCGAAGCTGGTGGTGGAACTGGTGGGCGATGCCCGCGCGGTCAGCCTGACCCGGCGGGAGGCCGACCTCGCCCTGCGCCTGCAGCGGCCGGAGGACGAGGGGCTGGTGGCCCGCCGCGTCGGCGCGATGGGCTATGGGCTCTACGCCACGCAAGGCTATCTCGACGGCCGGGACGAGGCCGGTTGGGAGTTCATCGGCTATGACGAGAGCCTGGACCATGTGCCGCAACAGCGCTGGCTGCGCCAGATCGCCGGCCGCCGCCCCTTCGTCTTCCGCGCCAACGACCTGATGAGCCTGCGCGGTGCGGCCTCGGCCGGCGTCGGCATCGCGGCGATTCCGCATTTCCTCGGCCGGTCCGATCCCTCGCTGGTCGCGGTCCTGCCGGATCCCCCTCCCCCACCGCCGCAGCCGCGCGAACTGTGGCTGCTGGTGCATGGCGACCTGCGGCGGTCGGCGCGGGTGCGGGCGGTGATGGACGCCCTGGTGTCGATCATCGCCGACGGGCGGCCGCTGCTGGAGGATTGAGGGTACCGCCGCCGGTTCGGTCGAAAATTTCGCCAGAACCGTGGGCATGGCAAAAAATCTTGGAACATAATCGCAAGTCGTCCCGTTGATTCGGAAGCATCGAAGAGTTCTGCTCTTGCAACCTGCTGAACCGATTAGGGAGGCGTAGTATGCCCATTCTTCTCTGGCTTCTGGGTGTTCCGGGAATCATCGTGATCCTTCTTTGGATGACGGGCATTATCGGCTTCTAAGGTCCGCCGGTTGCCCCCGGTCGAAACAGCCCATCGCACCAAGGCCTCCGCCGGCACCGCCGCGGAGGCCTTTGGTTTTCAACGCTCCGCACATCCGCGGGATGCGGTGTAACCGACTGTTATTTCGATTGTCATGGAACCGTCGTTGACAGCACGGGTCGCGGCTGGCATTTCCATGTTTGTCGAAACGTCGAATTCAGGGATGGCGGCATGGAGAAGAAGGACGTCCTGGCCGGACTGGCGGCGCTGGCGCAGGAGACGCGGCTGGACATCTTCCGCCTGCTGGTGGAGGCGGGGCCGGAGGGCCGCTCCGCCGGGGCGATCGCGGAGGCGCTGGCGGTCGCGCCGGCCACCCTGTCCTTCCACCTGTCCAACCTGACCCATGCCGGGCTGATCGTGCAGCGGCGCGAGAGCCGGTCGCTGATCTACTCGGCCGATTTCGGGCGGATGACCGGCATCGTCGGCTTCCTGTCGGAAAACTGCTGCGGCCGGTCGGCCAACCCCGCCGCCTGCGCGCCGCTCTGCGCGTCGGTGCCGGAGGCGGCCAATACGGAAAATCAGGAAGAAACGAGCAACGGAGCGTCGGCTGGCCCGCGCTGCGGCTGCTGACCGCCTGCAAACGGAGCGAAGAATGGTCGAGCATCGCGTCTACAACGTGCTGTTCCTGTGCACGCACAACAGCGCCCGCAGCGTCATGGCCGAATGCCTGCTGAACCGGGAGGGCAAGGGCCGCTTCCGCGGCTTCAGCGCCGGCAGCCAGCCGTCCGGGCGCATCAACCCCCATGTCCGCGACCTGCTGGAGCGGCTGGGCTTCCCGACGGCGGAGTTGCGGTCGAAGACCTGGGACGAGTTCGCCGCCCCCGGCGCCCCCCACATGGACTTCGTCGTCACCGTCTGCGACAACGCCGCCGGAGAGGTCTGCCCGGTCTGGCCGGGCCAACCGATCAGCGCCCATTGGGGCTTCCCCGATCCGTCCAGCGCCACGGGCACCGATGCGGAGAAGGCCGCCTTCACCGCCACAGTGTTCGGGCAGATCCAGCGCCGCATCCAGGCCTTCGTCGCCCTGCCCATCGCGTCGCTCGACCGCATGGCGCTGAAGCGCAAAATGGACGACATGGCACGGGCCGAATCTTCCCAGCGGGGCGGCACCGATGTCCGCTGACGTCCACTCCACCGCCCCGGCGGCGCGTCCCACCATGGGTCTGTTCGAGCGCTATCTCAGCCTGTGGGTGGCGCTGTGCATCGTCGTCGGCATCGCGCTCGGCCATCTGGTGCCCGGACTGTTCCAGGCGATCGCGGCGGCGGAGGTCGCCCAGGTCAATCTGCCGGTGGCGGTGCTGATCTGGCTGATGATCGTACCGATGCTGCTGAAGATCGACCTCGGCGCACTGGGACAGGTGCGGGAACATTGGCGCGGCATCGGCGTGACGCTGTTCATCAACTGGGCGGTCAAGCCCTTTTCGATGGCGCTGCTCGGCACGCTGTTCATCGGCCATCTGTTCGCCCCGCTGCTGCCGCAGGACCAGATTTCCTCCTACATCGCCGGGCTGATCCTGCTGGCGGCGGCCCCCTGCACCGCCATGGTGTTCGTCTGGTCGAACCTGTGCGAGGGCGAACCGCACTACACGCTGAGTCAGGTGGCGCTGAACGACCTGATCATGGTGTTCGCCTTCGCGCCCATCGTCGGGCTGCTGCTGGGCGTCGCGTCGATCACGGTGCCGTGGGGAACGCTGCTGCTGTCGGTGCTGCTCTACATCGTCATTCCAGTGGTGGCGGCCCAGTTCTGGCGGCGCAGCCTGCTGGCGGCCGGCGGCGAGCCGGCGCTGGCGCGCGTGCTCGGCCGGATCCAGCCGGTGTCGCTGCTGGCGCTGCTGACCACGCTGGTGCTGCTGTTCGGCTTCCAGGGCGAGCAAATCCTGGCGCAGCCGCTGGTCATCGTCCTGCTGGCGGTGCCGATCCTGATCCAGGTCTATTTCAACGCCGGGCTGGCCTATTGGCTGTCGCGCCGCTTCGGGGTGGCGTGGTGCGTGGCGGCGCCGGCGGCGCTGATCGGCGCCTCCAACTTCTTCGAACTGGCGGTTGCCGCCGCCATCAGCCTGTTCGGGCTCGGCTCCGGTGCCGCACTCGCCACCGTGGTCGGCGTGCTGGTCGAAGTGCCGGTGATGCTGTCGGTGGTGCGCATCGTCAAGGCAACCAAGCCATGGTACGAAGGAAAGGCGGGGGCGTAACGTCCGTCAGTTCATTGGGATCGGCTGTGGGTGGCACGACCCTTTTCAGACGCCCGTCACAATGTAGTTAAACTACATTATGGGCTGCCGATTTTTCACATCGGATTCGGCGGAGCAGGAGGCTGCCTCTGATAGAGGCTCTCCTGCGTGCGCTTCGATTGACCTGATCCAGATCAATTCTCACGGCAAGTGGTATGACCACTCTTGCGCGGCGGTCAGGCGGGATGTAGGTTTCCTACATACTGCATGGAACCGCGAGATTCGGGCGTTGCGGGCCGGGAGACCGGCCGCATGGCGACGCCCGACGGGAGACGCCCGATCATGGTCACGACCGTCACGACCCTTTCCGACCTGAACGCCCTGATCGCGCGGGTGAAGGCGGCGCAGGCGCGCTTCGCCGACTACCCGCAGGAGAAGGTCGACCTGATCTTCCGCAGCGCCGCTCTGGCCGCCGCCAACGCCCGCATCCCGCTCGCCAAGATGGCGGTGGCGGAGACCGGCATGGGCGTGATGGAGGACAAGGTCATCAAGAACCACTTCGCCGCCGAATACATCTACAACAAGTACAAGGACGACAAGACCTGCGGCGTCCTCTCCGAAGACCATGACGCCGGCATCCTCACCATCGCCGAGCCGGTCGGCCTGATCTGCGGCATCGTCCCCACCACCAACCCGACATCCACCGCCATCTTCAAGGCGCTGATCGCGCTGAAGACCCGCAACGGCCTGGTCCTCTCCCCCCATCCCCGCGCCCGCAAATCGACCTGCGAGGCCGCCCGCCTGGTGCTCGCCGCCGCGGTCGAGGCCGGCGCCCCCGACGACATCATCGGCTGGATCGACGAGCCCTCGCTGGAGCTGTCCAACGCCGTCATGCACCATCCCGACATCAACCTGATCCTCGCCACCGGCGGGCCGGGCATGGTCAAGGCCGCCTATTCCTCCGGCAAGCCCGCCATCGGCGTCGGCGCCGGCAACACGCCCGCCGTCATCGACGAGTTCGCCGACATCAAGCGCGCCGTCGCCTCCATCCTGATGTCCAAGACCTTCGACAACGGCGTGGT